>JANYAZ010000172.1 GCA_025361045.1 Geothrix sp.
GGCGCCGGGCCCGGATCCTTTTGGGGGGAATCCGAACCCGGCGCCTCTCCTGTGCCTATGCTCCGTGTCTCCGTGGTGGATCCTTAAATATCGAACGCTAACTGGTATAAATCCTCACCGGGTCTGAGGGTCGAAAATTATTTCCCGATCGGGAATATTTTATTCACAGAGATCAAAAACAATAAAAAATATCCCGATCAGGAAATAAATGATAAATTCTTTGCATCAGAGCTCAATACTTACCCGTACGGGAAAAAAATGACCAGACCTACCATCACCCCATCCGAACTGGGAGCCCTCGTCAAAGCCGCTCGCAAGGCGCAAGGCCTGCGGCAGGACGAACTGGCAGGCGTGGCAGGGGTCGGCCTGCGCTTCATCGTCGAGTTGGAAGGAGGGAAACGCACCGTTCAACTGGGGAAGGTCCTGCAGGTCCTGGAGACGCTGGGTTGTGGGATCACCGTCACGGCACCCTCAGAGCAGAAACCTGGAGGCAAGCCGTGAGCCGCTCGCTGGTGGTGTGGTGGGACGGCAGGGCGGTGGGGGCACTGACCCAGGACGATGGTGGGGACCTCGGCTTTGCCTATGGGGCGGATTGGCTTGGGCACGAGGATGCTCCGGCGCTTTCCGTCTCCCTGCCCAAACGCGCTGAGCCATTCTCCCGTCGGGAATGCCGTCCCTTCTTTGGCGGGCTCCTGCCGGAGGAGACGCAGAGGAAGGCGGCTGCCCAGGTCCTGGGGATTTCAGCCGGCAACGACTTCGCGCTGCTGGACCGGTTGGGCGGCGATGTGGCGGGTGCCCTCCAGTTCCTGCACGCAGGTGAACAACCCCAGGACGCCACAGGTCCCTGGCGGGCGCGGGCTCTGGATGACGAAGGGCTACTGCGGATCATAGATGCCTTGCCGACGCGCCCCCTGCTGGCCGGAGAGGAGGGGCTGCGCCTGTCGCTTGCAGGAGCCCAGGCCAAGGTGCCTGTGGTGTTGGTTGATGGCCGGGTGGCGCTGCCAAAGCCAGGACAGCCCACCACCCACATATTGAAGCCTGCCATCCCGCGCTTCGAAGCCACCACCGAAAACGAGGCCTTCGCCATGCGCCTGGCCGCTGCGGCTGGGCTGGAGGTGGCTGCTGCCGAACCTCGTCTACTTCGAACCCCGGGTGGAGCGACCAGGACTTTTCTGCTGGTGGAACGCTACGACCGGGACGTTGCCCCAACGGGCAGCGTCCGTCGTCTCCACCAGGAGGATTTTTGCCAGGCCCTCGGCGTTCCCGTCGAGCGCAAGTACCAGAGCGAGGGCGGGCCTTCCCTGGAAGATGGCTTTGCCTTGCTGCGACGCGTCTGTGCCCGGCCAGCGGCGGATGTCATGAAGTTGCTGGATGCCGTGATCTTCAACGTTGTGGTTGGCAACGCGGATGCCCACGGGAAGAACTTCTCGATTCTCTATGCGGACTCCGGGCCACGACTGGCACCCCTCTACGACCTTCTGTCGACCGTCCAGTACCCGGAGCTTTCGCCCAGGTTCGCCATGAAGATCGGAAAGCAGGCACGACTGGAGGACCTGGACGCGGAGAGCTGGTCGGACTTCGCGAAGAAGACGGGGCTGGGTTTTCCGCTGGTGCGGCGCAGGGTCGGTGAACTGGCCTCTGGGATGGCACAGGCGACGACAGCGACGCTCGAAGGCCTTGCAGGCATCGGGCTGGACACGCAGGCTCTCGAAGGTTTGGCCCCCCTTGTCAAATCGCGGTCGGAAGCGTGTGTATCTGGCCTTGCGAAGAAATGACCGGGCTAGATGACCGAGATCGACGGCGAAGACCTGTAGCCAGAGACCAGCCTTAACAAAGGCCGGCGATCTCGGCCCTTTGTTTGTTTGGAATTAGGTCACCTTGTGGCCTTTGCACGAATTCATGGTGTGATGGAGCAAGTCGAATCGAAGACAAGAATTCCCAACGCAAGGTCTCCCTGGCTTGACATGAATCTCAACTCCCTTGAATCAGAAAGCATCGAGATCATCCGCGAAGCCTTTGCGGGGGCCGCGAAGCCAGTGATGTTGTATTCCATTGGGAAAGATTCATCGGTGATGCTGCACTTGGCCCAAAAGGCGTTCTATCCGGCGCCGCCGCCCTTTCCCCTTTTGCATGTGGACACCACCTGGAAGTTCAGGGACATGTACGCGCACCGTGAACGCATGGTGGCGGAGACAGGGATGACCCTGCTGACCCACACAAACCAGGAAGGACTGGCGGCAGGAATCAGTCCCCTCACCCACGGGTCATCCTACTTCACGGATGTGATGAAAACCGAGGCACTCAAGCAGGCCCTGGACCTTCACGGATTCGATGTGGTGTTCGGTGGGGCTCGCCGTGACGAAGAGAAGTCCCGTGCCAAGGAACGCATCTTCTCCTTGCGCTCCGAGGGACACCGCTGGGATCCGAAGCAACAGCGCCCGGAATTGTGGAACCTGTACAACACGCGCATCCGGGCCGGAGAAAGCCTCCGGGTCTTCCCCCTCTCCAACTGGACGGAACTGGACATCTGGGAGTACATCCAGCAACAACAGATCCCCATCGTCCCCCTGTATTTCGCGAAGGAGCGACCGGTCGTCCGCCGCGCCGGAACCTGGATCATGGTCGATGATGACCGGTTCGCGATGGCGGCCGGAGAAACCCCGCAGCTGCGGATGGTGCGCTTTCGCACCCTGGGCTGCTATCCCTTGAGCGGTGCCGTTGAAAGTTCGGCCACCACGCTCGATGAGATCATCGCCGAGACCTTCAGCGCCCGCGTCTCCGAACGCCAGGGCCGGCTCATCGACTCGGATCAGCCGGGTTCCATGGAGAAGAAGAAACAGGAAGGGTACTTCTGATGAGTGACCAGTCGACCCTCCGGTTCATTACCTGCGGCAGTGTGGATGATGGCAAATCGACCCTCATTGGGCGCCTTCTGCACGAATCGAAAAGCATCTTCGAAGATCAGATGCAGGCCTTGGCATCGGACTCTCGCCAGTACGGTACCCAGGGTGAGAACCTTGACTTTGCCCTCCTGGTGGACGGCCTGCAGGCCGAGCGGGAACAGGGGATCACGATAGACGTGGCCTATCGGTATTTCTCCACAGACAAACGGCGATTCATCGTAGCCGATACCCCCGGCCACGAGCAGTACACCCGGAATATGGCCACTGGGGCTTCCCTGGCAGACCTGGCCGTCATCCTGATGGATGCCCGCAAGGGGGTGCTGGTCCAGACGAAACGCCATAGTCGGATCGTATCGATGATGGGCATCCGCCACGTGGTTCTGGCGGTCAATAAGATGGACCTCGTGGCGTTCGATCAGGCGACCTTCGACCACATGATTGGAGCCTTTCGTGATTTCTCTGAAGGCCTAGGGTTCGACAGCCTCCAAGCCATCCCCCTCAGTGCGCTTGAGGGAGACAATGTGTTTTCCCGCAGTGAACGGATTCCGTGGTACTCCGGGCCAAGCCTCATGGAGTACTTGAACTCGGTGGACGTCTCACGCGAGGCGAGTTCGAGCCCCTTCCGATTGCCGGTGCAATGGGTGAACCGACCGGACCTTGATTTCCGAGGGTATTTGGGTCGTGTGGCCCAAGGCGTCGTACGGAAGGGAGATCCGGTCCGGGTCCTGCCTTCCGGGGCGACCAGTCGCGTGAAGGAGATCGTGGTTTGGCAGGGCGAACAGGACGAGGCCAGGGCCGGTGAATCCATCACCCTCACCCTGGCCAATGAGGTGGATATCAGCCGTGGCGACATGCTCGTGGCGATGGACGCCCCCCCCCAGGTGGCAGATCAGTTCGAGGCGCGGTTGCTCTGGATGGCGGACCACCCGCTTGTGGCCGGGCGCCCCTATCTGGTGAAGATTCACTGCAAGGAACTGAGTGGGACCGTGACTGCCATTAAATCCAGGGAGGACGTCAACACCGGTTCCCAGTTCCCCGCCAAGGCGCTTCACTTGAACGAAGTGGGCGTGGTGAACCTCAGCCTGAGTCAACCCGTAGCCTTTGAGCCCTACGCCATCAATCGAACCTTGGGCGGTTTCATCCTGATCGACAAGCTGTCCCTGGCGACCGTTGGGGTCGGCATGATCGATTTCGCGCTCCGTCGCGCTACGAACATCCACTGGCAGGCCTTGGTGGTGACCAAGGAAGCTCGGGCTCAGCTCAAGACCCAACGTCCATGCTGCGTCTGGTTCACGGGGCTGTCTGGCTCAGGGAAATCCACGATTGCGAACCTCCTGGAGAAGCGCCTGTTTGCAGAAGGCCGCCATACCTTCATTCTGGATGGCGACAACATCCGCCATGGCCTCAGCCGTGACCTTGGTTTTACCGAGGCCGACCGGGTCGAAAACATCCGCCGGATCGCCGAGGTTGCCAAGTTGATGACCGACGCTGGCCTGATTGTGCTGGTGTCCTTCATCTCTCCCTTCCGATCCGAAAGGCAGATGGCGCGGGATTTGTTCGGGGAGGGGGAATTCATCGAGGTGTTCGTCGACACCCCCTTGGACGAATGTGAAAGGCGCGACACCAAGGGCCTCTATGCCAAGGCCAGGCGGGGTGAACTGCCCAACTTCACAGGTCTTGACAGCGACTATGACCCCCCTGAAAGCCCCGAAGTCCATCTGAGAAGCGGGGAAGACTCCGTAGAAGCCTGTGTTGAACAGATCCTGCAAAGGATGGGCTGAGCCATGCACTGGCTGGAAGTCGTGGCTGGGGCGCTTACCGGGTTGATCGTCGGGTTGACTGGCGTGGGCGGTGGGGCCCTGATGACCCCCATCCTTCTGCTGGTCTTCGGGATCGCACCAACGACTGCCGTGGGCACCGATCTCTGGTTTGCCGCCCTGACCAAACTGCCGGCCACTCGAATCCATCACGGCCGGGGCCTGGTTGACTGGCAGGTGGTGAGGCGGCTCTGGATCGGCAGCCTGACCTTTTCTGTGCTGACCACCTTCTGGCTCAAATGGGGCGTCCTTCCCACTGGGACCTTCCCTTTCCTGAAGGGAGCCATTGCCTGTGCGGTGCTCCTGACCTCCGTAGGGATGATGTTCCAGACCCGGCTTCACGCCTTGGGACGGCTTCTGCGGACGACCGACCCCGAGCGCTTCAAGCATCTGCAGGCGCCCTTGACGGTTCTGTCCGGGGCCCTGCTCGGCGTGCTGGTGACCCTGACCTCCGTGGGGGCTGGTGCCCTCGGCGTCGTCTTCATGGCTCAGCTCTATCCCCTAAGGTTGACGCCGTCTCGCCTCGTGGCCACCGATATCGTGCACGCCATCCCCTTGGCGATTTTCGCGGGACTCGGACACCTCTATGCGGGGAATGTGAACTTCACGCTGCTCGGTACCCTGCTGCTCGGTTCCATACCGGGGGTCATCGCGGGCGCGTTGCTCTCCTCCCGCCTGCCCCAAGCCTGGGTCAGAACCCTGTTGGTGATCGTGCTCTTTGTGGTCGGGGTCAAGCTCTGGCTGTCAATACTGTGAATTCCTGGAGGTCTGGGCTTTCAGAGTTGCCAAGATCCGGCCACCAAAGCCATCGGCCTGCTATCGCGCGAGGACCAGACCCTAATCGGACACACGCGTGGATTCCCTTTCCCGCTGGACAAATGCTCGAAAAGGATTACACTCCTGATTTAGAGGCTAAATCGGGAATATGTTCCAACGATTGTTCAAAATCCCACAAAACAACAGTTGTATGCTTTTTGGTGCCCGGGGTACCGGGAAGAGCACGCTGCTGAGCATGGCCCTCACACCAGGCACCACCAAGGTCTTCAACCTTTTGGAGCCCGACACGGAAGACCGGCTGGCCCGGGATCCTCGGAGCATGGAGCGGGAAATCCTCGCCTTGCCGCCATCCATCACCCACGTAGTGGTGGACGAAGTCCAGAAACTTCCCCGGCTGTTGGATGTGGTTCACAACTTGATGGAGACCCATCGGGTTCGCCAGCGGTTCTTTCTAACGGGTTCCAGTGCCCGCAAACTGAAGGCGGGGGGTGCGAACCTGCTGGCGGGCCGGGCCGCCCTGCGTCACTTGTTCCCCCTGCAACGCCGGGAACTGGGCGAAGCCTATGACGAGGACCGCGCGCTGCGGTTTGGCGGCTTGCCTGCGATCTGGAATGCTCCCACTGACAGCGAGCGTGGCGACTTTCTGCGGGCCTATGCCCATGGGTACCTGAGGGAGGAAATCCAGGCTGAGCAGCTGGTGAGGAACCTCGACCCCTTCCGCCGGTTTCTCGAAGTTGCAGCACAGAACTCTGGAAAAATCCTGAACCATGCCCGCATCGCTCGCGAGGTGGGCAGCGATCCCAAGACCATCCAGGCCTGGTACTCGGTGCTCGAGGATACGCTGCTGGGCTTCCACGTGGACGGCTACCATCCTTCCGTTCGGAAGCAACTCCGCCAGGCACCCAAGTTCTATTTGTTTGACACAGGTGTGATCCGCGCATTGAGTCGCATGCTGAAGGTTCCACCCGTTCCAGGCACGAGCTACTTCGGCGACCTTTTTGAAAACCAGGTGATCAGCGAGCTCTATGCCCGGAACGCCTACGAGCAATTGGACTGGCAACTCACCTACCTGCGCACCAAGGCGGGGCGTGAGGTGGATCTGGTGATCCTGCGACCCGGACGGCCACTTGCCCTGGTCGAGATCAAGAGCACGGACCAGGTGCGTGAGGACCATGCGGTTGCACTGAAGGCCTTCCTGTTTGATTTTCCCGGGGCCGACGCTTTCCTGTTGTCCCGGGATCCACGGCCCCAGCGCCTGGGCCCGGTCTTGGCGCTTCCATGGCAGGATGGCTTGCTGGAGATCTGATCCAGTGGTGTTGAGAGCCTTTGGGTAGAAACTGCAAAAACCTGCCCGGAGGTGTCCAGCGTGGCAGGTGCCGGCGGAGCCATGGCAAGGACCCCAGCCTGGTGGGCCCTTACCGGGGCAGGGCTTCGAAGACGAGGACCTCGAAGGGTTTCAGGGTGAGGGTCACCGGCCTGTAGGCATTCTGCACGCCCTCGAGGACCAGGATGGCCCGCTGCTTGAAGGGGGCCTGAAGGGTACAGATCCCCGAGACGCCGGCGGGTAGCTCAAGGGCCCTGGCCAGGTCGAGGATGTAGGTCTTTTCTTCACTGGAAGGATTCCTCAGGGTCAGGATCCCCTTGGCCGGCGACCAGGAGGCCCAGCCGTAGACCTCCAGCTTGCGCGGGTCCCCGCCTGTCCAGTGGGTGTCCACCAGGGTAGAGGCGTTGGCGCGGGACCAGTTGGCGGCTTCAGCGAGGTCGTTCCAGTTATCCTCGGTGAGCAGGCCATGGGAGATGTACAGCTCCTGGAGCTGGGTGCCGCTGCCGAAGTAGCTGCGCACTTCGTGGGTGAAGGCCTTGCCGGGGTCGTTGTTCAGGCCTCGGGCACCCTTGGCGTAGATGATGCCATGGAGCATGAGGGCGTTCAGCGGATAGAGCGGGCCACCCTTCACGATGCGCTCGTAGGTATCCGCGTCGCGATAGGAGATCCAGCGTTCCCGGTCGGAGCCCTGGCCTTCGAAGCTGTGATCCTCCCCGCCGCGCCAGATGGAGTCACAGATGGACAGCCAGAAGGGGCTGGGCCAGGTGCCTGTGGTGAGGTTGATGAAGAGGTCGGGCTTCGCCTGGCGCAGGTCGGTGATGAGGGAGATGGCGGCCTCGAAGTCGCTGCCGAAGCGGCTGCCGGGCATCACCGAGGTGATGCTACCCGTGCCATCCAGCTTGAAGTGATTGATGCCGTACTTCTGTACCATCTCGAGGCAGGCTCGATGGAAGCTCTCGTAGTACTTCGGTCCCGATAGCGCGAAGAGTTGGCCGTATTCCGGATTGGGCTCCCATGGATCGGGCACCGTCTCGAAGTCCGCGGCCTGGCCACTCTTGCGGCGCTGGATGCGGGGGTTGCCATAGCCGCCCCAGGGGGACAGCCAGACGCCGGGCTCGGCGCCGAACTTCGCGGCGGCGTCCCGGATCGGTGTGAAGCCGTTCGGGAAGCCCTTGTGGAAGAGCCACTGGCCGCCCTTGGCGGTGTCATCCCAGCCGTCATCGAAGAGGAATGAGTTCAGTTTCACCCCCCGCTTCGCCACCAGCTGCGAGCCCAAGCCCTGGATGACGCCCAGGCAATCCTTCTCGTCGTAGGGCGTGAAGTACCCGATGTCGTACCAGGAGTTGTAGTGCAGGAAGGTACGGTAGGCATGGGCCCGTTCCCGCTCCAGGTAATACAAGAAGGCACGGCGCAGCTGGCCCGCGGGAGCGACGCCCAGGACCGAGGAGGCGGTGAAGAGACGGCCCTTCTGGATCGGCAGCGCCAGCTCCAGCCAGCAGGTGGCGTGGGCCTTGCCCCAGCGCGCTTCGACCCCCCTCGGTTCGAGGTTGGCGCGCAACTGGTCCGAGGCCAGCGAACCTTCGTCACTGCCGGGAGCCGGCACGAGCTTCGGAGCCCCGCCGGACTCCACCTGGGTGACGGACATGGGGTGCTCAAAACCCGTGAAGACCGAACCCGCCACGATGGGAGAACCGTTGACCTGGCCCAGCACATCGGCGCCCCGCAGCCAGTGGTCCACCATGATCACTCGGGCGATATCAGCCTCGCCCTTGAGGGGCTTGATGCTGATCTGCTGCCGGATGTAGTTGGAGCCGTCCCGCAGGATGGCCTTCCACTCGACCCGCAGGGAGCCATCCTTGGCCTCGAGCAGCGCCGAGACCTGCTGGCCTGGTACGCGCTCGGCCTCGTTCGCCATCGACGGGCTGGCAGCGACAGCCTCCACCTTGCAGGCGAGCAGCCTCATATGCCCCGCCTTCAGCCGGGTGCCGTCGTGGAACTCCAGGATGAAAGCCTCCTTGGGTGCCTCGAGATCCTTGCCGGCCAGCTTGTCCCTGAAGGTCGCGGGCACCAGGCGCCCACCGAAGACGCCCCAGGAAACAGCCAGCGCCTCGTTGGACAGCGAAAGGTAGGGGGCGGCTGGCTCACCTGCCACCGCTTTGCCGGGCGCCTTCCCAGGGAAGTCCAGGGTTCTGCCCACCAGCGGCGCGACGGCCAACCCCAGGGCAGTGCTGATGACGAGGGCCTTGGCCAATTCCAGCATGGCGTGGTCTCCGGAGCGATGACCCAGTCTAAACGCTCCCGAAAATCGACGATCCTAAGCACGGGTCTCTGCCAGGCGGTCTCAAGGCGAGCTTGGACAAGGTCAAAGCGTGAGACCAAGTGGCCTCCAGCGAGGCTGGCAAAAAGACCACCAGAGGATCTGATCCATTGCTGTTGAAGCCATTTGGGTAGAAACCCCCATCCACGGGTGCCCTCGATTCATGGTGTGATCTATCCCAGTGCATGGCCCAGGCGGCTGCCGGACCCTGCGCCCAGGCAGCAGAAATTCCCGGGGGATCACGGCATGCGACAGGGCACATGGGCGACCATTCTGGTAATCAGCGGACTGCTGGCGAGTGGGCTGGGCCTCCGTGCCCAGGCGCCTCCGCCCATCAAGCGGACCGTCGAGACCTACACCGTGCCGGACATCACCCTGGTGAACCAGGACGGCACCAAGGTGAAGCTGAAGACCCTGCTGGAATCCGGTGAACCCGTCATCGTCGACTTCATCTTTGGCACCTGCACCACCATCTGCCCGGTGCTGTCGGCGGGCTACGCCAACCTGCAGCTGAAGTTGCCCGACCAGGCCACCAAGGTCCGTCTGGTGTCCATCTCCATCGATCCCGAAAACGACACCCCCAAGGTCATGCGCGACTACCTCAAGCGCTACCGCGCCAAGCCGGGCTGGGATTTCTTCACCGGCAAGCGCGAAGATATCGACAAGGTCATGACCGCCTTCAATGCCTACATCCCCAACAAGATGGCGCACTACCCCCTGACCCTCATCCGCGAGCAGAAGACCGGGAAGTGGATTCGGATTTTCGGCCTGATGAGTTCCTCCGAGTTCCTCGAAGAGTGCAAGAAAGTGGGGATCCTGTGAGCGGATTGAAGCGAACGGCCACCGCGCTGCAGCACCTCGGCCTCCTCCTGGCCATGAGTTTCCTTGCGACCACGGCTCCGGCGGCGTCCCCCGAGCAGAAGCCGAAGGCCAAAGCAGGCACCGTCGCCGGCCTGCCCGCCGACAAGGCCCTGGCCCTGGGCGAGCGCATGTACCGCGAAGGCCTCCTCCCCAACGGCGAGCCCATGCAGGCCATGGTGAGCGGCGACATCGCCGTGCCCGGCACCTCGTTCACCTGCGTCAGCTGCCATGTACGCAGCGGCCTGGGGTCGTACGAAGGCGGGGTGGTCACCCTCCCCACCAATGGCTTCAAGCTCGGAACGACCCGCTACTGGAAATTCCCCAACCTCCTGCCTGAGGAGCGGCAGAGCCTCCGGGTCCAGAACCCGCCGGCGCGGCCCCCGTACACCGACGAGACCCTGGCCCAGGCCATCCGTGGTGGCCTCGATCCCAGCGGTCGCCAGCTGAATCCGGTCATGCCCCGCTACGACTTGAGCGACCAGGACATGGCCATCCTGGCCCACTACCTGTGGTCGCTCTCGGCCAAGCTTTCCCCCGGCGCCGATGCCACCAGCCTCCGCTTCGCCACGGTCGTCACGGAGGACGTCAGCCACGAGGATCAGGAAGCCATGCTGGTGCCCATGACCACCTACGTGGCGCGGCACAACGCCAAAGCCAACGGCATGGGCAGCCGCATGTACATGAGCATTGGTGGCAAGGAGATGGGCGGCTCCTTCCGGACACTGTCCCTGGCCGTGTGGCGGCTGAAGGGCAAACCCGAAACCTGGGGTCGCCAGTTGGAGGCCCACCTGGCCAAGGAGCCCATCTTCGCCTTGCTCGGCGGGATCACCTCCGGCGAGTGGCAGCCCATCCACGCCTTCTGCGAAACCCACCAGCTGCCCTGCCTCTTCCCCATCACCGACCTGCCCGTGATCTCCGAGACCGACTGGTACACCCAGTACTTCTCCAAGGGCTATTACCAGGAAGGACAGGCCGCGGCCCGCTACCTCCATGGGCTGGAGGACAAGACCCCCGCCAGCCGGGTGCTCCAGATCGTTCAGGACGGGCCCGAAGGCCGGGCGCTGGCCCTGGGTTTCCGCGAGACCTGGCAGGAGCTGGGGCAGGGCGCCGTCCAGGAGATCCCCCTGAAGCAGGGGCAGCCCCTCACCGCAGAGGCGCTGCGCACCCTGGTGCAGCAGGAGAAGCCCACCACCGTCCTGCTCTGGCAGGCCGCAGGCTCCTTCGAAGCCCTCGAAGCCCTGGCCGAGCAGGCCGATCGCCCTGGGGTCGTCTTCCTGTCCTCGCGCCTGCTCGGGGTGAAGCTCGCCAGCCTGCCCGAAAAGGTCCGGCCCTTCACCTGGATCACCTACCCCTTCCGCGAGCCCAAGGACGAACCCAACGTCTCCCGCTACGCGAACTCCCTGATGAATGGGATTCCCAAGCCCAGGCCCGAGACCCGGATCTCCACCCGCACCTACACCCTGCTGCAGGTGTTCCAGGCGGCCCTCATCGACATGGACCGCAACCTCTACCGGGACAACCTGCTGGATCGCATCGGCATGCTGCGGGACTACGTCCTGCCCGATTACCTGCGGCTGAGCTTCGGCCCCGGTCAGCGCTACGCGTCCAAGGGCTGCTATATCATGCAGTTCAGCGCCGGCCCGACCCCCCAGCTGGTTCGCAAGAGCGACTGGGTGATTCACTGAGGAGCGTTTGGCCACTGTCCTGAACGCTTCGAAAAGGGGTTCAGAGTAAGACACAAGTCATTCTTGACGATCGTATCCAAACGGCTACACTTGAACCCATGAACACGCTCATCCAATCCCATGAGTTCGCCTCCTGGTTGGCTGGGCTCAAGGATTTGGGTGGCAGGGCGCGCATGGCTGATCGGTTGGTTCGGGCCGAAGGTGGCAACTTCGGTGATTGCAGCCCCGTGGGGGATGGAATTTCAGAAATGCGAATTCATCATGGGCCAGGCTACCGGATCTATTACACCAGGCGCGGCGAGGTGATCGACCTGCTCCTCATCGGTGGCGACAAGAGCACCCAAGCCAAGGACATCACCCGCGCCAAAACCATGCTCAGAACACTTCCGCAGGAGTAACCCATGACCACCTTCACCCGTTTCGATGTCACCGACTACCTCGATAGCCAGGAAATGATCGCCGAATACCTTTCTGTGGCCATGGAAGACCCTGATCCAGATCACTTCCTGCAAGCCGTGGCAGCTGTTGCCCGGGCACGAGGCATGACCCAACTGGCCAAAGACGCGGGGGTTTCTCGCGAGAGTCTCTACAAAACACTCGCGCCGGGTGCCAAACCCAGGTACGAAACGGTCTTCAAACTCATGCATGCTCTGGGTGTTCAATTCAAGGTACAGGCCACTCACTGATCTGCCGAATCTACGGCTTCCGGTTTTGCTCTATCATTCCTCTCCAGTGTCTTTCCCCTGACTGAGGTGTGCATGCGAGTGATCGGCCGTGGCTTGTGGATGCTGCTCTTTGCCGCGGGCCTGCTGGCGCTGGGCTGCCGCGAAGTGGTCGAAGCGCCCACGGCGCTCAGCTACAGCGCCAATCCCGCGGTCTACACCGTGGGCACGGCCATCCCCACCAACAGCCCCACCCACAGCGGTGGCGCCCCCAGCTCCTACGCCGTGAGCCCCGCCCTGCCGGACGGCCTGCTCCTCGACCCCAAGGCGGGCACCATCACGGGCACCCCCACCACCGCGTCGGCTGCTGCCACCTACACCGTCACCGGCACCAACAGCGCCGGCAGCGCCACAGCCAGCCTCTCCATCACCGTGAGCCCCAAGCCCGCCGCCATCACCATCACCACCCAACCCGCCGATCAAGCCATCAGCGTGGGCCAGACCGCCACGTTCAGTGTCGTGGCCACGGGCACCACGGCGCTCACCTACCAGTGGTCCAAGGGAGGGGTGGCCATCCCCAGCGCCACCTTGGCTTCCTACACCACCCCCACCGCCGTGCTGGCGGACGATGGCAGCACCTTCACCGTCGACATCTCCGACGGCAATGGCAACGTGGTCACCAGCAGCACCGCCACCCTCCACGTCACCGCGGTGGCGGGCCCCGGCACCTTCCTGGCGACGGGCGGCATGTTCGCGGCCCGCACCTATCCCACCGCCACCCTGCTGACCAATGGCAAGGTCCTCGTCGCCGGTGGCTACAGCGTCTCCACGGTGCTGAGCAGTGCTGACGTGTACGATCCGGCCGCGGGTACCTTCAGCGCCACGAAGGTCCCCATGACCACCACGCGCAACTTCCACACCGCCACCCTCCTGGCCAACGGCAAGGTCCTCATCGCGGGGGGTTCCGACTTCTCGGCAACGCTGGGCACGGCCGAGCTCTATGATCCTGGCACCAATACCTTCACGGCCACGGGCAGCCTGGTGAGCGCCCGGGCCTATCACACCGCCACCCTGCTGCCGGGTGGCAAGGTGCTGGTGGTGGGCGGGGTCAAGGCCGGGGTGTACCAGGCCACGGCCGAGCTCTACGATCCCGCCACGGGCCTTTTCACCACCACCACCAACGCCCCCAAGGCCAGCCGGGCTGGCCATACGGCCACCGTGCTGTTGACGGGCAAGATCCTCCTCGTCGGGGGCCGCACGGCCAGCAACCTGGCTTCGGCGGAGCTCTACGATCCCGCGGTGGGGACCTTCGCCTTCACTGGCCCCATGGCGGTGCCCAGGTCCTTCCACACCGCGACCCTGCTGGCCAGTGGCAAGGTGCTGGTGGTGGGTGGGGCGGCCACGACCAGTGCGGAACTGTACGATCCAGCCACCGCCCTGTTCACGGCGACCGGCACCCTGGTCACGGGCCGGTCCTCCCACGCGGCGGCAATCCTGCCCACGGGCAAGGTCCTCATCTCCGGCGGACAGACCGGCTCGCCGGGGACGGTGTTGGCTTCGGCCGAGCTCTTCGATCCCGCCAACGGCACCTTCACCGCCACCGGCAGCATGATCGCCGTGCGCGAACTCCACGTGGCCGTCCCCCTGGGCACCGGCAAGGTCTTGGTGGCGGGCGGGTCTTCGGGCACGGGCGCCCTCGCCAGTGCGGAGCTCTATTACTAAGTTCGGCACCCCGATTGGGGTTGTCTGCCTGGTACCAATCTGCATTCAAAAATAGAGATTCACCACGGAGACACGGAACCCACGGAGGTGGCACAGAGGCCTCCGTGCCCCACCCATCCAGCTTCGCGGGCGCGACGCGCCCAGGGGCCGCAAGCGGCCCCGCCGGCGGTTGCGGGCGGGATCCGCGCGATCGCGTGGCCGTCCGCCCGCAACCGTTGGCCAAGCGAAGCTCGTTCGGACGGGCCTCTCTGTGTCCTCCGTGCCTCCGTGGTGAATCCTTAACGATTGAATGCGAATCGGTATGACAGGGCCTTAACCAGGGGTCCTGGGTCGGGTCTAGACCGTCCGATTTACATGGTTCCTACCCCTTCGATGGGTAGAACACCCCATACCTCAGGATCCCCATTCGGCGGACCCTTGAAACCTCATAGGACAGATTGTCGCACCCGGCCCGTGGTCCCCAGGACATGACGGGCTCTTCCCTTCGCCGAATACCTGCTCATTCCCATCTTCACCTTCAGTCCTCCTTCACGCTTTCTCAACGAGGTGCACCATGCTTCAGAAGTTCAACCGTCTGCTGGCGTTCGCCGCAGCCTTGTTCGTGGGCTTCGGCGTCTCTGCCGAACAACCCGTCGGGCAGGAAACCAAACAGCGCACCATGGCGCCCGCCGTGGGTGGCGATCAGAACGCCGTCATCGAGCGTGCCATTCGTCGGCGCCAGCTCGCCATGGCCCGCCAGGCCGCTGCTGAGCGTGCCCGACCCGCCCGTGAAGCCGCCAAGGCCGCACGCGCCGCCACCGGGACCAAAAAGGCCGCCCTGGTGGGTGGCGTGAAGCCCCAGCTGGGCGTGGCTCCGGCCCCTCCGGGGATCCTGAATCCCCTGGGCGTCCCCGACTACATGGGCGGCGTGGTGCCCAACTACGCGAACACCCCCGCCATCCGCAAGTTCGTGGACACGCTCCCCGGCCTGGGTTCGGGCAATGCCAATAACCTGGGGAACTTCATCCCCGTGGGTGTGCCGGACCGGGCCACCTTCCCCGGTTCCGACTACTACAACATCGACCTGGTCGATTACACCCAGCAGCTGCACTCCGACCTGCCCCCCACCCACCTCCGGGGCTACCAGGTGCACCAGACTTCCGTCACCAACGGTGCCCCCGCCACGAACTACCTCGGCCCCGTCATTGTTGCTAATCGCGACGTGCCGGTCCGTGTGAAGTTCAACAACCGCCTGCCCCTGGGCGCCGCCGGTAACCTCAAGATCCCCGTGGACACCACCCTCATGGGCGCCGGCACGGGCCCTACGGATCCGTTCACCCAGAACCGCGCGGAACTCCACTTGCACGGTGGCCTCAGCCCCTGGATCAGTGACGGCACCCCCCACCAGTGGTTCACCCCCGCCGGTGAAGCTGGCACCAACCTCAAGGGCGTCTCCTTCCGCAACGTCCCCGACATGGGCGCGGTCATTCCTGGCGGCTACCCCGGCGCGGCCAGCGATGGCGTCGGCACCTACTTCTACACCAATGCCCAGAGCGGCCGCTTCATGTTCTACCACGACCACACCTTTGGCCTCACCCGGCTGAACGTCTACTCCGGTGAAGCGGCGGGCTACCTGATCGTGGATCCCAAGGAGACCGAGCTCATCAACGCGGGCATCCTCCCCAGCGCCGGTACGGCCCTCCCGATCGCGAATGATCCCTGGGATGCCACCCCCGGTGCGAAGTCCCTCTACAACGGCGGTTCCGTCTACACCTACGGCATCCCCCTCGTCGTGCAGGACAAGACCTTCGTCCCCGGCCTCGCCGACCTGGCCGCCCAGGATCCCACCTGGGATACCACCAACTGGGGCGGCTTCGGCGACCTGTGGTACCCCCACGTCTACATGACCAACCAGAACCCCGGTGATCCCTCGGGTGCCAACGCCATGGGTCGGTGGGACTACGGTCCGTGGTTCTGGCCCCCGGTGCCGGTGGCCAATGCCCCCAACAGCATTCCCACGGCCCACGGCCCCGTGCCGCAGGTGGTCAATGGCGTGACCATTGACACGCCCGGCACGCCCAATCCCTCCCTGACGCCCGAGGCGTTCATGGATACGCCCGTGATCAACGGCACCCCGTACCCAACCGTCACCCTCGAGCCCAAGGCCTACCGCTTCCGGCTGCTGAATGCAGCCAACGACCGCATGTTCGCCTTCGCCTTCTACTATGCGGATCCTGCGGCGCCCACCGAAGTGAAGATGATCCCGGCCACCCCTGCCAACAATGTCGCTGCTGCGGCTGATTTCGCCGTCAAGCACCCCGGTGATCCCAACATCCCCAACTGGCCCGTCGATGGCCGGGATGGCGGCGTGGTGGATTTTGCCACCGCGGGCCCTGACATCATCCAGATCGGCAACGAGTCGGGCTTCCTGCCCAGCCCCGTGATCTGGCACTGCCAGCCCACCAACTACAACTACAACCGGCGCGACATCGTCGTGCTGGACATCGCCGAGCACGGCCTCTTCCTCGGCCCCGCCGAGCGCGCCGACATCATCGTGGACTTCTCCTCGGTGCCCTCCGGCTCGACCCTGATCCTCTACAACGACATGCTGGCCCCCGTGCCCGCCTTCGATGTGCGCTACGACTACTTCACCGGCGCCCCGGACCAGACCTTCCAGGGCGGCGCGCCTCCGACTCCTGCGGGCTACGGGCCCAACACCCGCACCCTCATGCAGGTGAAGGTCGCCGGGACCCCCGCCGCGCCATTCAACCTGGCCGGCCTCCAGGCCGCCTTCAAGTCCACGCCCACCTCCAAGGGTGCTTTCGCGGCCTCGCAGCACACGCCCATCGTGCCCCAGACCTTCTACAACGACGCCCTGGGCACCACGTTCCCCGCCGACCTCTACTCCACCATCCAGGCCACCAGCCTCACCTACAGCAAGACCGAGAACGGCGTCACGGTGACCGAGCCCTTCCAGCCCAAGGCCATTCAGGAGCTGTTTGAACTCGACTACGGCCGCATGAACGCCACCCTCGGCGTCGAGCTGCCCTTCACCAACTTCAACAACCAGACCACCATTCCCTTGGGCTACTCCGAGCTCGCCACTGAAATCGTGGCGGACGGCAAGACCACCTTCTGGAAGATCACCCACAACGGCGTGGATACCCACCCCGTGCACTTCCACCTGTTTGACGTGCAGATCCTCAACCGCGTGGGCTGGGACGGCGCCGTGCGCTTCCCCGAAGCCAACGAAATCGGTTGGAAGGAAACCGTCAAGATGAAGCCCCTGGAAGACATCGTCGTCGCCATGCGGCCCATCTCGCCCAAGCTGCCCTTCCCGCTGGGCAACAGCACCCGCAACCTCGATCCCACCAAGCCCGCCAACGCCCGTGTGCTCACCACCGACCTGGGCAACCATTTCGTCAACCTGGGCAACCTGGGCAACCAGATCGAGGTCTCCAACAGCAATGGCCTCCTGGGCGCGACTGCGAATCTGGATACCACCGGCGCTGGCTATGACTACGGCTGGGAATACGTGTGGCACTGCCACATCCTTGGCCACGAAGAGAACGACTTTATGCGTCCCCTGGTGCTGAAGGTGGCCACCACCCCGCCAGCCGCCCCAACCACGCTAAGTGCGGTCTCCAGTGGGCCCACCCGTGTGGACCTGGCTTGGACCAAGGTGGCCAATGCCCCGAACGTGGCCCCGCCCGATGGCGTTCCCGTCCCCGTGGACGAGACCGGTTTCCGTGTGGAGCGCAAGACCGGTGTCGGTGCCTTCGCTGTCATCGGCACCACCGTGCCCGACGAGAACCACTTCGCGGACATGACGGCCGTCTCTGGCACCACCTACGACTACCGCGTCTATTCCTACAACCAGGCCGGTGATTCGACCATCCCCGCCACGGCTTCCACCACCCCCGGTGCCATCACCAACCCCACCACCGTGGCCCTGGCGGCTTCACCCGTGACCACCGCGCCCGTTGGCATGCTCGTCACCTTCACCGCCACCCCTGCCGCCGTCGCCGCCCACCAGTTCCAGTTCCTGGTCAATGGCCTCATGGTGCAGGACTACAGCGCCACCGCGACCTACAGCTTCCCCCTCACCCAGGCCGCGGGCACCTACAGCGTCACCGTGAACGCCCGCACCAGCGTCGCCAGCACCATCGCCACGGCGACCATCCCCTACATCATCACCCCCGGCAAAGCCACCGGCGTCCAGCTCCTGCCCAACCTGCCCAGCCCGCAATTGGCTGGCAAGGTGAAATTCACGGCCACGGGCATTGGCTCAACCGGGTACCAATACCAGTTTTCCGTAGATTCTGTTGTGGTTCAGGCCTATAGCGCTACTAACACCTATTCAGATGCCTACCTTGCTGATGGTCTCCACCAGATTAAGGTTGATGTGCGGACGAACACGGCATCTGTCGTGCCTGATGCCTCAGCCGTTTTGAGCTACACCTTCGCCGTCCCCCCCAACCCCACAGGGCTGGTTGTGACAACTTCGGTGCCCAGCCCACAGATAACTGGGAATGCCGTGACCTTCAATGCGGCAGGCCAGGGCTCCGGGGGCTATCTCTATGCCTTCCATCTCAGCAACGATGGCGGGACCACCTTCAGCCTAGTTCAGCCGTTCAGCCCCACTGCTTCCTGGACCCTTCCCGCCTCCACACCTGCAGGTAGTTATATTGTTGCGGTTGAGGTGAAGACCAGCGTTGCTGGTGCAATTCAGACCCAGTGGGTTGGTTACAACATCATCCTCCCCGCCCCAACCGGATTGGTCGTCGGGACCACTCTCCCCAGCCCTCAAACAGCCGGAACCGCTGTCACCTTCAATGCTTTGGGGTTGGGATCCTCTGGTTATCTCTATGCGTTCCACCTGAGCAGCAATGGGGGTGCCACGTTTACCTTGGTTCAGCCCTTCAGCTCCACTGCTTCCTGGACCCTACCCGCCTCTACAGCCGCCGGAAACTATGTCATCGCTGTTGAAGTAAGAACAAGCATGATTGGTGCGATCCAAACTCAATGGATCGGGTACAGGATCGACCCACCGCCGCCGACAGGGCTTATTGTCACAACCTCGCTGCCTAGTCCTCAATTGGCTGGTACGCTCGTCACATTTAATGCCGCAGGCCAAGGTTCTTCGGGTTACCTGTATGCCTTCCATATCAGTAGTGATGGTGGTAACACCTTCAGTTTGGTTCAGGCATTCAGCCCCATGTCCTCCTGGACTCTGCCCGCATCGATACCTGCTGGTAATTACATCATCGCCATTGAGGTGAGAACAAGTATGAGTGGCACAATCCAAACTCAATGGATTCCATTCACACTCAATTGATTTTTGCTTCGCAACACTAGGGCGCAATCTTTTAGGATTGCGCCCTAGTTTTTGAATTTTTTCAAGGGCTACTGATGTGGCCCTCCTCGGTTTTCTACCGCAGGCACTGGGTGAGGATCCGATGTTCACCCGAGAGTCTGGTAGTCTATGAGACATATGCCGCGATCCTCTGCCACTCCTACCTTCGATCTCAGAGCAAGCCTGGTGAAGCCCATCCTGTGGGCCTTTGCAGCGGGGTTGCTTTCAGCTGGAATGGCCATATTAATGCCGAATTACTACAGGTCTCAGGCGCAGCTGCTGCCGGTCGAGACAAAGCAAGCCGGAGGATTAGGCAATCTCGCTGCCACAGTTGCTGCCCTTGGGGTCGGCATGCCCATGGGCGAAGGTCTGGATGCCAACTTTGTGGATATTCTTCAAAGCCGCTGGATCAAGGAGAGCGTGCTTAATACGGAATTTCGCTTCCATGTTCGCTCCTGGCGATTCGGTGCCGACCGGCCGCGTCGGGAAACCCTCTACGCTTACCTTGAAGAAAAAAACATGGACCGGGCTGTAAAAGCCCTGGATGGGATTTTGACAGCCTCCCGTGACCCCAAGACCAAGGTCATTACCATCAGTGCAGAAACCAAGTCGCCCGAGTTGTCGCAGATAATTGTTCGCCATGCGACGGAACAGCTAAATAGATTCCAAATTGAGCATGGCCGTACACGGGGCGGCGAAAAGGCTGCATTCGCAGAGTTGCGGTTGGCCGAGGCGCGGCGCGAGATGGATCAGGCTGAGGAGGCTTTTCGGGCCTTTCTGGAATCCAGTCGAAATTATCAGGTGAGCGCCGATCCTTCTGTGCGCCTGCGAGGGGCCCGGCTGGAGGCCGAACTCAACCTCCGTCGCCAACTTGTGCTCACTTTGGCCATTAATCGTGAACAGGCACTGCTCGAAGCCAAGAACGATATTCCGATACTGAACGTTCTCGATGCTGGAAACCTTCCCATCGACAAGAGCAGGCCAGCGAGAGCCATCATCATTCTGCTGGTCACTCTATTGTCGGGGCTGGGAGCCTGGGGGTGGCAGAACCAGAATTGGCTCCGGGAACGGCTGTTTGAAGATAACTACGATTCCCCCATTATGGAGAAGGAGTAGACCGTTATGAAAGGTGTTGTGCTTGCCGGAGGCACGGGGTCCCGCCTCTTCCCCCTGACCAAGGTGACGAATAAGCACCTGCTACCGGTGGGACAGGCCCCCATGATCTGGCATCCGCTCTGGAAGCTTCGAGAGGCTGGTATTGAGGAGATCCTTATCGTTACCGGGACCGAGCATATGGGCGACGTGGTGGCCCTGATGGGGTCAGGCAAGGACTTCGGCTGCCGGTTCACCTACAAGGTCCAGGACGAGGCGGGTGGCATCGCCCAGGCCCTGGGCTTGGCGGAGAACTTTGCCGGGGGCTCGTCCCTCTGCGTGATCCTGGGGGACAACATCTTCCAGGACAGCCTGAAGCCCGAGGTGGAAGCCTTTGAGAACCAGGGAAAAGGGGCTCGCATCCTGCTCAAGCCAGTGGACGATCCGCAGCGCTACGGCGTCGCTGACGTGAAGGATGGCAGGGTCCTGAGCATCGAGGAAAAGCCGAAGATGCCGAAATCCAACCTGTCGGTGACGGGCATCTATTTTTATGACGCAGCTGTCTTCGATATCATCCGCACCGTGAAGCCATCGGGCCGGGGCGAGATGGAGATCACCGACGTGAACAATGCCTACATCGCCAGGGACCAAATGAGCTTTGGCATCTTCCGGGGGTGGTGGACGGACGCGGGCA
>JANYAZ010000173.1 GCA_025361045.1 Geothrix sp.
CGGTTGCGGGCGGACGGCCACGCGATCGCGCGGATCCCGCCCGCAACAGCTGGCGGGGCCGCTTGCGGCCCCTGGGCGCGTCGCGCCCGCGAAGCTGGATGGGTGGGGCACGGAGGCCTCCGTGCCACCTCCGTGGGTTCCGTGTCTCCGTGGTGAATCTCTATTTTTGAATGCAGATTGGTATTAATCATCATCGCGCCGTCAGGCGGCGCATCCGGGATCAGTTACTGAGGACTGAGGACTGAAACCTACCCTGCCACCTCCACCCGATTCCGTCCGTTCTGCTTGGCCCGGTAGAGGGCCTCATCGGCATGTTTCAGCAGCTCTTCGGCGTGGGGGACATCGCCTTGGCCATCCCGGGAGGCGACCCCCATGCTGGCGGTCTTCTTCAGAGTGACGCCATCCAGCTGATGCTCCAATTCGGAGAATTTCTGGCGGAGGTTCTCGGCCACCAGCGCCGCCGAAGCGAGGTCCGTGTGGGTCAGGACCAGGGTCAGCTCTTCGCCGCCGTAGCGGGCGGCCAAATCGGTGGTACGCACGTTGGCCTTGAGCAGGGCGCCGATGTTGCGAAGGACTTCATCGCCCATGGCATGCCCGTGGGTGTCGTTCACCTGCTTGAAGTGGTCGATGTCGATCATCACGACGGACAGCGGCGTCTTGTAGCGGCGGGCCCGGGCCACCTCCTCCTCCAGGCGTGCCATGAGCCTTCGGCGGTTGGCCAGGCCCGTCAGGACGTCGGTGACGGAAAGGGTCTCGAGCTGGACGTTCTTTTCGCGCAGCTCATCCTGGAGGAGCTTTAGCTTGGTGTGGATGCGCACGCGGGCCAGCAGCTCCTTCTCGTGGAACGGCTTCGTCACGTAGTCGGAGGCGCCGCGCTCGAGGATCTCGGCCTTGCGGTCCAGATCGTCCTCGGCGGTGAGGATGATGACCGGGATCTGCTCCAGCTCCTTGCGACTGGCCTTGAGCCCCAGGAACTTGAGGCCGTCAAAGCCGGGCATGACCAGGTCGCAGAGCACCAGGTCCGGGGGCTGCTCCATGATGGTCTTGAAGGCCGTGAGGCCGTCCGAGGCCTCCATGAAATGGGCAAAGGTGCCGTCCTTCATGAGGACGGCCTTGATCTCGCTGCGGATCATGGCGTTGTCGTCGACGATGAGGATTCTCCCCGCCATCAGGCCTCCTTCGCGGCAGTTTGCAGCCGCGCCAGCCAACCCTTCCAGGTTTGGGCATTGAAAGGCGTGGCCGCCGGGAGATGGCGCCGCATGGATCGGGTGGCCGCCAGGGCCGGGGCCCAAAGGAATTCCGGCAGCCGTGCGGCCGCCTCTGAACAGGCGGTCCAGCCTTCGGGCGTCTGGCAGACCAGCAGCCACTGGTGGCCCGCTTCGAGGGCGAGTCGGGTCCGATCCTCCCAGCTCCAATCGGCGCAGCCACCCATCTCCAGATCATCGGGGAGAAACCGGCCCTGGATGCCCCAGGGATTGTCCACCACCGAATCCCGGTGGAGGCTCGCGGGCAGGGGCTGGCTTGCGGGTGTGCGCAGGTGCGCCACCATGACCAGGCGATCGGGATGGGCGAGGGGAATGAAGGCCGCCGCATTGCGCTCCACCTGAGCTGCTTGTGGCAAGGACGGTAGCCCCTGATGGCTATCCAGGGTGGTGCCGCCCAATCCGGGGAAGTGCTTGAGGCAGCCCCGCACGCCTGTGGATTCGAGGCCGTGCAGAAAGGCCCCGGCGGCGGCGGCGGCTTCGGCGGGCAGCCCACTGGCAGCCCGATCTCCGATGCCCGCGTCGGGATGGCCATCCCAGAGGTCCAGCACGGGCGCGAAGTCCACATTGAAACCGAGCATCCGCAGGCCCTCGCCCCACAGCACACCCCAGGCCGAGCAGGCCTTGGCACCCCCCCCCGTCCAGAGCTGGCGCAGCGGCGGGGTGGGGCCGGTCCAGGGGCGGAGCCGGCTCACGGGGCCACCTTCCTGATCCAGGGCCACCGCCAGGGGCAGCTCGGCCCCGAAGCGGGCCTGGAGCCCATCGATGAGGGCCCGGCAGCGGGCCGGTCCGCGCTCCGGGTCCGGATCGAGGTTCCGGGCGAAGAGAATGATCCCCCCGGGGCTGAAGGGCAGGTCCACCTCGGCCGGGTCGAGGCCTCGGAAGCCGGTCCAGAGGAGTTGCTGCGCGCGGGTCATCCCGTCACCTTACCCGGAGGACGAGTTCCAGTTGCCGGGAGAGGAGGAGGAACCCCGGATCGTTTTCCACGAAGGCGGAGCGGCTTTCGAAGCCAAGGTAGATCCACCCGGCATTCCCCAGGGGCAGCAGGTGTTCTTCAAAGTAGCCGAGCCCCGGCGCCGTCAGCGGCCCGGCCAGGGGTCGATCGAGCCGCGCGGGCAGAGGGAGGTGGCCACGGGCCACCACGCTGTACAAGTTCCCGTCTTTGCTGCGCCGGTAGCAGGCCAGGCCGTGCGGGGCCCAGCGGGCGGCCAGGTGGTCCAGCAGGGGACCGAGTGCCTCGTTGAAAGAGGGGGCTTCGAGGGCCTGGAGTCCGAGGTCGCACAGGGCCAGAGCCTCCTGCTGGGCCTCCTGGAGATCACGGGTGCGGCTCAGGATGCGCGTTTCCAGCTCCTCCTGGTACTCATGGAGCTTTTGGAGCAGGCTGGCGTGGTCCAGGGCGCGGTTGAGCACGACTTCCATCTCGGCCAGGCGGAAGGGCTTCTGGATCAGGTCGTAGGCGCCGCGCTTCAGTGCCTCGATGCTGGTATCAAGGGTGGCGTAGGCCGTGATGAGCACGCAGAGGGTATCCGGGAAGTGATGCCGGATTGCACCGATGAGATCGAGGCCGGTCTGCCCGCCGGGCATGTGGAGGTCCGTGAGGACGACGGGGAAAGATCGCTGGGCCATGCGTTCCAGGGCGGCCTCGCCGCTGGCCACCGCTTCGGCGGTGTAGCCCTGTTCCTGCAGGGCTTCCAGCAGCGTCTCGCGGACGTCGGGTTCGTCATCGACGATGAGAATGGGCTGCTGAATCATGGAACCCGCCCCTGGGGAATGGTCCGCTCGTAGATCCGCGCCTCCAGGAAGATCCGCAGCACCTCGGTGTCCAGCAGGTTCACCTTGGCCTCCTGTTCCAGGATCTGGAGGCTGCGTTCCACGCTGACGGCGGCCTTGTAGGGCCGATCGGCGGCGGTGAGGGCATCGTAGACGTCCGAGACGGCCATGAGCTTGCTCTGGACGGGGATGTCCGGGTCTTTGAGTTGCCGGGGGTAGCCCTTGCCATTCAGTCGCTCGTGGTGGGCCCAGGCGATCTCGGGAACGCCTGCGAGTTCCGAGGTCCAGGGGATCTGGCTGAGGAACCGGTAGGTGTAGGTCACGTGGTTCTGGATCTCGTCCCGCTCCTGATCGGAGAGGCTGCCTTTGGTGATCTTCAGCAGGTCGATGTCCTGGCGTTCGATGAGGGTCCGGCGGTCCCCCGACCAGTGCTGGTACGTGAGATCCTCCAATTGCTCCAGTTCGAGGGCCACTTTTTCTGGCAGAACGGTGGGTTCATTGCTGCGCCGGACCAGGTCCATGAGGCCCCGGGTCTCCTCCTCCTGCTGCCTTAGGAGACTTGCCAAGGCGCCATGGTCGAAGGTGTTGCCCTTGCTCCAGGCGTCCAGCATGCGGTCCCGCATGGATTCCAGGGTGCGCTGGTGCAGGCGCTGGTAGATGCTCTCCAGGTGTTCCCCTTCGATCTTCTTGGCTTTCACCAGCACCTGCTCGCGGACACCCACCTTCCCGAAGTCGTGCAGCAGGCTGGCGTAACGGATTTCACGGATCTGGAGCGGATTGAAATAGAGGTTTCCGTACGGGCCGTTGGGGGTCGTGTTCACGGCTTCCGCCAGGCTGACCGTGAGGTCGGCCACTCGGCTGGAATGACCAGACGTGCTGGGGTCCCGGGCCTCGATGGCCGTCACGGAGGCGTTGACGAAGCCCTCGAAGAGGCGCTCGATGTCATTTTTCAGCCCGAGAATCTCCTTGGTACGGGCATCCACCATCTGTTCCAGGTTCTTCTGGTACTCCTCGTTTTCCCGCCGCAGGCGGTAGTGCTCCAGCGCCCGCTCCAGACTGGCTTCGATCTCCGCCAATTTGAAAGGTTTCTGGATGAAATCGTAGGCCCCACGTTTCAGGGCCTGGATGGCGGATTCCGTGGTGGCGTACCCGGTCATGAGAATCCCCATGCTCCGGGGATCTTCCTCGCGGATGGCGCGCAACAGCTCCAAACCCGACAGCCCGCCGGGCATGTTCAGGTCGGTAAAGATCACGGGGAAATGCTGCTCCCGCACACGCGCCAAGGCCTGGGCCCCGCCGTCCGCCCCCACCGCGGCATAGCCCTGGTCCGCCAGGGCCTCCACGAGCAGGTTTCGAAGGTCCGCCTCGTCGTCCACGATGAGGATGGGGATGGGGGAGGGGAGGGGCACGCAAACTCCGGGTACGCGACTCTCATCGGACCGGAATGGGTCCGGGGCAAGTTTCGAATCCTGGACCGGCGATTACTGAACGGCCTCAGCCTCCACCAGGAGCTGCCCATCCCGGACGGACAGGCGGGCCAGTCCGCCCGGCTTGAGGTGGCCATGGAGGACCAGGCGGGAGAGGGGATTGACGACGACCTGCTGGATGAGACGCTTGAGGGGGCGGGCCCCGTAGAGGGGTCGAAACCCTCTGAGGCCAGCCAATCCAGGGCTGCCTCGGGGGCCTCCAACGCCAGCCGCTGGGCCTGGAGCAGCGTCTCCACCCGCTTGGGTTGGATGCGGGCCACGAAGACCATGTCCTCGCGGCTAAGGGAGCGGAAGATCACCACCTCATCGAGGCGGTTCAAGAACTCAGGGCGGAAGTGGGCATGCAGGGCGGCCTGGACGGCGGCTTCAGCTTTCGAGGGATCGCCCCCGGCATCGAAGATGGCCTGGCTGCCCAGGTTGGTGGTCATGAGCACCACGGTGTTGCGGAAATCAACAGTCCGTCCCTGGCCGTCCGTGAGGCGACCATCCTCCAGCACCTGCAGGAAGATATCGAAGGTTCGGGGGTGCGCCTTCTCCATTTCGTCCAGCAGGATCACGGCGTAGGGACGGCGGCGGATGGCCTCGGTGAGGCGTCCACCTTCTTCGTAGCCCACATAGCCAGGCGCGGCACCGATGAGGCGCGTGGCATCGGCCTCGTGGGTGAATTCGCTCATGTCGATGCGGACCAGGGCGTTCTCGTCGTCGAAGAGGAACTCCGCCAGGGCCCGCGCCACCTCGGTCTTGCCCACACCCGTGGGGCCGAGGAACAGGAAACTGCCGATGGGACGCTTGGGATCATCCAGGCCCGCGCGGTTTCGCCTCAGGGCATCGGCGATGGCGGTCAGGGCGGGATCCTGGCCCACCACGCGCTCGCGCAGGCGGGCCTCCATTTTTAGCAGTTTCTCCACCTCGCCTTCGAGGATGCGGTTCATGGGAATTCCGGTCCAGCGACTGACGATGGCGGCGATATCGGCCTCACCCACCTCCAGGCGCAGCATGGCGCTCTCCCTGGGGAAGGCTGCCACCAGCTGCTTCTCCAGGGCCGGGATCTCGCCGTATTCCAGGCGGGAGGCGCGCTCGTATTCGCCCTTGGTCTTGGCCTGCTCCAGCTCGATGCGCAGGTCGTCCAGCCGTTTCTGGATCGTGCGGGCCCCTTCGATCACCTTCTTCTCCTTCTCCCACTGGGCCCGCAGCCGGGAGAGCTCTTCATTCAGTTCGCCGAGCTCCTTCTCGAGGTCCGCAAGGCGCGCGCGGCTGGCGGCCTCCAACTTCTTGCGGTCCAGGCCGAAGCGACTCACTTCGCCTGGAGTCGCTTCTGCAAGGCTCGAAGTCCCTCGAGTCCCGCGGGTTTCTGGAGACACACGGCATATTCATTGGCCAAGTGCTCACCGAAAACCATCGTGCGCATGAGGCCCTGCCTCAAGGCCCACCCGGTCATGGCCTTGCTCACTGCGGCCAGGGCGATGGGTTCTGGGGCCCCGGCCTCGCTGTGGGCAGGGCCGCCCCCGAAGGCAAGCGTGCCCAGGATCTGCTTCAGCCTGCGGTGCCGCTCCGGCAGGGCGGCATTCCCGTCACCCGCGACCTCGTTCACCAGGCTGAGGGCAGCCGGAGATAGGCTTCGCGGTAATCGGTCAGGTAGGTGGCGAGGTTCCTCCCCAGGGGGAAGGCCAAGCCCTCCCGGATCGCCTTGTCCAGGACGGCGACTTGCCGCTCGGTGCCTGCGACCGCCAGTAAGTCGCCTTCGGTCCGCTTCTGAAGACCATCGGCCAGCAGAGGTGACGATGCCAGCACCAGGCCGGACAGCAGCAAGAACGGGCGAATGCAGATCACCGGAGAGTCCTTCCTCGAAGTGCCAGGAGCCTATCACGCCCGAAGCACCTTCCTTCGGATGCCCAGGCGAGGGACGCGCAGGACGAAATAACCCCCGCGGGGAAGCGGGGGTGGGAAGCCCGGAAACCGATCGTGTCTTGAGTTACTTGAGGGGCACTTCTTTGCCCTTCGCGGGGTACTTCTTGGCGACCTCTTTCTGATGGGCCCGCTCCTGGGCATTGGCCTCATCAGCCCGCTTTTGCGCCGTGTCGTCCTTCTGGCGTTCTTTCACTTTGGGCGGATCGGCCTCGCGGACCCGGTCCACCGTGTCCTTGGCCTTGGCCCTGCTCTTCTCTTCCTTGCTCTGGGCGAAGAGGGCGACTGATCCGGTCAACGCGATGGTCAGGGCAAACATGCCCACCTTGTTCATACTCAACTCCTTCTAAGCCTTGAGGCCTGGCTCAATATAGGACGCCATGGGGGTCTGACAAGAGTCGGCAACGCTTCAGCCCTTTCGTCGTTGCACGAGGTCCACCCGGAATGGAAGGGACTCGATTCCGTTGGCCACCACGAAGAGGTCCGAGTCGCCCAGTTCCACGTGGGCGGGGACGGCCACGTGGGTGGTTATGACGGCGGCCCCGGTTGCGACGCCCATGGAGGTGATGGTGTTCCCATTCGCATCGACGGTGGTGTGGTTGAAGGTGCGGCAGTAGGCCACATGCCCGGTCTGCCGATTCCGGATTCGCACCAGTGGGTAGTTGGTCGCGGCGGACGAGTCGTCGCCATAGCCCACGGCCTGGGACCAGCCATTGAACAGCAGGCCTGAAATCTGGATGGTGTGCCCGATCTGGATGGTGCCAGGGCAGGCTTGGATTACGGGCCGCCAGATGTCCTGAGGTTTGCCGTAATCGGTGTAGGCGTAGAAACTCGAATCGTCCTCCCGCATGAACATGACGTCGCCGGTGGGCAGCAGCAGCATGCGGCCTACGTAGGTGGGGTGATTGCTGTTCGGCGGATCGTTCACCCGATTGGCATTGGTCCCGTCGAATTCGAAAAAACTCGTGGGCGAGAGGTAGTTGCCTTTCGAACCATCCACGGGGGCGATCCCGAACAGGACGTTGCCGTTGACCAGCAGGCAGCCTGGGCCATCCTTCGCCCCCTGCTGCTGAGTTCCGGCCTGCGGCAGGTTCGGTCCGGCCGTCCAGGTCCCTTGGGTATTCGAAATGGCCGGTGGCGTGTAAAGCACAGTCTTGCCCGTGGCCCCCACCCAGAAGGCCCGGCCATCGGGGAGCAGGACGCCAGGTCCCGTCTCAATCGAGGCGTTTTCGACAATGTCGGAGGCTGCGGGGATGCTGCGGTCCACCATCCAGGCCTGGGTGGCGGGCAGGTACTTTTCCGCCGCCGGGTGTCCCGAGCAGTTGGGCGTGATGACGGTGTTGTCCGGCAGCAGGACCCAGCTTTCTTCCGAAGACAAGTTGTTCTTGTTGCCGGCCAGCGTCCAGCTGTTCGTGGCCGAATTGAAGAAAGCCGTCTGCTGGTCATTGGAGTTGCCCATCAGGAAGGTCCCGTCGGCGAGCAGGGAGCAGGCGGCATCCCCGATCTGGGTCCAGGAGGTCCCAACGGAGTTCACGGGTGGATTGAGCACGGTCCAGGTGTCGGCAACAGGATCATAGATCTCGCAGGTGTTCGATTCATCCTGCGCGTTCGCGCCGCTGGCATCCGAGTACTCGCCACCGCAAACCAGCACCCGACCATCGGCGAGGACCGCGGACCCGAAGTACTTCCGCCCCACATTGGCATCGTGAGCCCGCAGCCAGGAGCCATTAAAGTAGCTGCCGGTGCTATCGGGAACCAGCTTCCACCAGCGCCGTGTGCCGTATCCACCCACGCACTCCTGCATCAGCACCGAGCCGTCGGTCAGCAGCAGGGCGGTACCCCCATTCGCATAGGAGAGGCAGAAGAAGATCGTGATGATGCTCCAGAGTATGCAGAAGACCTCGACGATGATCGAGACCAGCACGCAAATGACCTTCACGATGGTGGTGAAGATGACGCACACCACGTTGGCGATCCAGTAGAAGGCGTCGCACAGCACGTTGGCCACCCAGTAGAAGGCATCACAGAACCAGGAGCAGGGCCACCACGTGCAGCACTGGTTGTGGCCGTGATCCGACCAGGCGGAACACTCGGAGTGGCCGTGGTCTGCCCATTGCGCACAGGATTGCTCGACCTGGTTGGCCCAGCCCACACAGGCGGTCCGGATGGTCTGCCCCAGTTGCGCGCAGCGCACCAAGGTGAGCCCCAGGTTCCGGGTGCAGTTCGAGGGGAGTTGCTTCCAGGTTCCGGCCATGGTCATTCTCCTTTGGGCAGTGGATCAAGGGGGTGGGGCAGCAGAGGGGAGGCCGAAGGTCTTCGGCCCATTCGGTAGCGCAGAATGCCGATGACCTTCCCGGCACTGGCTGCCAGGAAGGTGGCGAGGAACACTCTGAACACCGTGGTTGAGAGGGCCAGGCCACGCCAGTACTGCCAGCCGTAGTAGGTTGCTGAGGCGAACAGGCCCACGCCCGTGAAGAGCGCCCCCATGGCGCAGCCACAGCTGTCGTCGAGCCACTGGTGCGTGGAGCCTCGGTGCAAGTGGGGTTTCATGAGCCACCATCGGATGGCATGGGTGCGACAAGGAAGGGAACCTGGAAGCTGGCGGGATTTGAACTCGGCATGCAACAACTCCATGGCGTTGATGCGACTCGGAACGTGGCAAACGGGGGCCAGCTCACAGCACCCCCGTCCGGGTGAGGAAGTGGGGAACAACATTGCAATCACGGGGCCAACACTTCTACCAAAGGGCTAATGCTGGCAATGAGGAACATGAAAAAAACAATCATAAACAGTATGTGGATTGACAACGACCCAGAGGTACTCCGCCGCCACGCAATCAACCAGCTGAGTCCAGGCAGGTTCCCTGGATTGACCCGGGATGGGTCAAAACGCCCCCAGTCATCGCGGTGGAGGTTTGCGGCCATGGCGCCGGCTCTGGCACCACGGCGCAGGGGCCAGCAGGAGAGCCGTCACAGCCTGGGATCCCCTTTTTCCAACCAAGGGCTTGAGCTGGGGCGCGGGTGCTGGGAACCTGGGTTCCACTCACTCCACCGCAGCCCTTTCTGGAAGGTGCCTCCATGCTCCGAACCCGACTTCTATCCTTCTTGCTTGTGGCTCCGGCCCTTGTGGCCCAGGCGCCGACCGTGGATCAGGTCCTGACCAAGTACTACGAGGCCAAGGGTGGCCTCGGCAGGATGAAGGCCGTGACTACCATGCGGATCACCGCCAAGATGTCGAACGGGCCCATGGACTTTCCCATCGTCATCGAGGCGAAGCGTCCTGCCTGCATCCGCGTGGACGTGAACATCCAGGGCAACCAGATGATCCAGGCCTTCGATGGCAAGACCGGCTGGTCCATCAACCCCTTCCAGCAGAGCGCCAAGAAGGATGCGGAGCCCATGACCCCCGATGAACTGCGCGAGATGGAGGTTCAGGCGGACATGGATGGCCCCCTGGTCGATTGGAAGGAGAAGGGCCACAAGGTGGAACTGCAGGGCCGGGAGCCCGTGGAGGGCAGCGATACCTTCAAGCTCAAGCTCACCCTCAAGAATGGCGATACCCGCACCCTTTTCCTGGATGTCGACAGCTACCTGGAAGTGAAGCAGGCCAGCAAGCGCAAGGTCCGCGACACGGAGATCGAGGCGGAAACCACCATGGGTGACTACAAGGAAGTGGGTGGGCTCATGATCGCCCACGCCATGGAGAGCGGGGCCAAGGGCATGCCCCAGAAACAAAAGGTGGTCATCGAGAAGGTGGAACTTAACGTGCCCATCGCCGACAGTCGTTTTGCCATGCCCGCCAAGCAGCCCACGCCCGAGGCTCCCAAGAAGGAAGATCCCCCCGCGCCCAAGAAGTGACATACACCTAATCCATGCCGGTCCCTGAGCCTTTCGGGACCGCAGTGTTCTTGAATACCTGTTCCGGAGGTTCCATGGTCGCCCTGTTCCGCACCCTCCTTGCCCTCACCGTCGTGCCGGCCCTGCTGGCCCAGGCCCCGGCGCCGATCCTGGAGGCCGATGCCCTCTCTGGATTGCGGGCCCGCAATCTCGGCCCGGCATCCATGAGCGGGCGCATCTCCGCGCTGGACGGAATCCTGGAGAAGGGCCGCGTCACGCTGTTTGTGGGCGCCGCCAGCGGCGGCCTCTGGAAGACCAGCAACGGCGGCACCACCTTCAAACCCGTGTTCGACAAGTACAACCAGAGCATCGGTGCTGTGCGCATCGATCCCAAGGAATCCAACACGATCTGGGTGGGTACCGGCGAGCCATGGGTGCGCAACAGCGTTTCCGTGGGGGATGGCATCTACAAAACCACCGATGGCGGGGACAACTGGGTCCGCATGGGCCTGCCGGATTCGGAGCGCATCGCGGCCGTCGAGATCGATCCGACCGATTCGAAGACGGTCTATGTCGCGGCCATGGGCCGCCTATGGGCTGCAGGAGGAGAGCGCGGCCTCTACAAAACCACCGATGGCGGCACCACTTGGAAGCGCATGCTCTTCGTGGATGAGAACACCGGCTGCTCGGGCCTCTCGATGGATCCCAAGCACCCGAAGGTGCTCTTCGCGGCCATGTGGGACTACCGCCGCACGGGATGGAGCTTCCGCTCCGGCGGTTCCGGCAGTGGTCTGTACCGCTCGGAGGACGGGGGCGAGTCCTGGAAGCGGCTAACCGGGGATGCCAACAGCGGCCTCCCGGGTGGCGTTCTGGGGCGCATCGTCGTCGCGGTGGCCCCCAGTAACCCCAGCATCGTCTACACGGCGGTGGAATCGCAGGAGGGGGCGCTCTACCGGAGCGAGGATGGCGGCAAGACCTGGGCCTGGCGTTTCAAGGGCCCCAAGGTGTTGGCCCGCCCCTTCTACTTCGGGGCCATGACGGTGGATCCCAAGAATCCTGATCGGCTTTACAAGATGGGCTACAACATGGCGCTCAGTGAGGATGGCGGCAAGACCTTCAGCCAACTGGGGCGCAGCACCCACGGCGACCACCACGCCATCTGGATCCATCCCGACCTCACCGACACCATCTACCTCGGCGACGACGGCGGCTTCTTCGTGACCGAAGATCGCGGCAATGCCTGGCGGTACCACAAGAACCTGCCTCTGGGCCAGTTCTACCACGTGAGTGCGGATGAAGGGCGCCCCTACCGGCTCTTCGGCGGCCTGCAGGACAACAGCACGTGGATGGGCTACGGCAGCGTGAACCTATCCAACCGGCACTGGAAGAACATCTACGGTGGCGATGGTTTCTGGGCTTTCGGCGATCCCACGGATCCCGACTACGCCTATGCCGAGTCCCAGGGTGGCGAACTGGGCCGCGTGCATCTGCGCACCATGACCAGCCGGGATATCAAGCCCCGCGAGTCGGCCGGCGAGCCGAAGTTCCGCTTCAACTGGAACACGCCCATCCACCTCAGCCCGAACCAGAAGGGCGTGCTCTACGTGGGCGGACAGTATCTCTTCCGCTCCAAGGACAAGGGCGATTCCTGGGAGCGCCTCAGCCCGGATCTCACCACGAATGATCCCGAGAAGCAGAAGCAGGAGGAGAGTGGCGGTCTGATCCTGGACAACAGCTCCGCTGAGAATCACTGCACCATCCTCTCCATCAGTGAAAGCCCGAAGAACGGCAAGGTCATCTGGGTGGGGACGGACGACGGGAACCTGCAGCTCACCAGGGACGGCGGCAAGACCTGGGCCAACCTCATCAAGCAGGTCCCCGGCGTGCCTGCGAACACCACCGTCTCCTGGGTCGAAGCCAGCACCCACGCGGAGGGCACGGCCTTCGTGGCTTTCGACGGCCACACCCGCGGCGACATGGTCACCCGGGTCTACCGTACCGAGGATTTTGGCCAGTCCTGGACCTCCCTGACCACGCCCGAGCTCAAGGGCTTCGCCCATGTCATCCGCCAGGATCCGGTGCGGGCGGGCCTGCTCTACCTGGGCACCGAATCAGGCCTGTTCCTCAGTGTGGACAGCGGGGCCCACTGGGCGGCCTTCAAGGGGGGCGACTTCCCGCCCGTGCCGGTACGGGACATCGTCGTGCATCCCCGCGAGCATGACCTGATCCTCGCCACCCACGGCCGGGGCATCTGGATCGTGGATGACCTCACCTCGCTGCGGGCCATCACGCCCGACGTCATCGGCCGCGACGTGGCCCTGCTGCCCACGCGCCCCTTCCAGGCCCAGGAGATGAACTCCGATGGCTGGGTGGACGGAGACCTGGAGTTCACCGGGGAGGATCGCCCCTCCGGCGCCGTGATCGCCTATTGGCAGCGCAAGCGCCACCTCTTCGGCGACCTGCGGATCGAGATCCTGGATGGCAAAGGGAAGCTGCTGCAGGCCATCTCGGGCAGCAAGGCCAAGGGTCTTAACCGCATCACCTGGGATCGCATGATCAAGGCTCCCCGCGTCGCCAAGGGCGCCACCCCCAACTTCGGGTCCTTCGTCGGGCCTCAGGTTCTGGAAGGCACCTACACGGTGCGCCTGATCAAGGGCAAGGAGGTGCTCACCGCGCCCCTGGTCCTGCAGGCGGATCCTGCCTCTCCGTTCACACCCGCCGATCGCCAGGCCCGGTTCGATGCGGCCATGCGCCTCTACGGGATGATCGAGGATCTGGCCTACACCGTGGATCGCGTCTGCGAGCTGCGGGATGAGGCCAAGGTGCGGGCCGCTGGCTCGGCGGATGCCGCGCTGAAGGCGCGTCTGGAAGCGCTGGCCGCCCAGGCCGAGACGACCCGAGGGAAACTCGTTCCCGTGAAAGAGGTTGAAGGGCTCGCGGGCGAGGATCGGCTGCGGGAAAAACTGAGCGAGGTCTATGGCGCCGTCACGGGCTACCGCGGACGTCCCAGCCGTTCCCAGCTGGACCGGATGGAGGCCGTTCGCAAGGACATCGTCGCGGCCACCCAGGCCTTCGAATCCGCGCTGCAGCGGGACCTCGGTTCCCTGAATGAGACCCTGACCAAGGCTGGCCTCAAGCCCATGAAACCCCTTGAGCGTGGCGACTGGGAGACCCGCACCCCCGGGAAGTAAAAGGACCTGAGACTACAGCGCTGTTCGGGGCTGCACGGCCGCATGGGCCAGCAGCAGCCCCGTCAGCAGCGCGATGGCCACGAAGAGGGCCTGGAAGGCCGTATCAAGACCCATCACCAGCTGCTTCTGGATGATGAACTCCAGGCCTTTGAAACCGAGTCCCCCGGGTACCAGCACCATCAGGCCCGGCAGCAACGTGACCACCGATGGGCGCCGGGTGAAGCGAGTGAAGAGGTTGCTGCCCAGACCCAGGGCGAAGGCGCCGAGGCCCACGCCGAACGGGGGCCCCAGCAGCACGGCGCCTTGGCGCGTGCCGAAGAAGGCCAGCACGCAGGCCGCGAAGATCCAGGGCAGGTCCCGCGGCCGTGCCTTGAAGATCACCACGAAGGCCGAGGTGGCCAGCAGCAGCGTGGGCAGGATGGTCCAGGCGGGCAGGGGCAGGGGCGTGCCCTGCAGGGCGCGGTCGAGCATGGACACGGCAAGCCGCTGGCCCAGGGCCACGCCGAACCCCAGGGACAGGAAGGTCATGGCCGTGTCCACCAGGCGGGCGGTGCCGGCGACGAGGTTGCCCGTGGCCAGCTCGTTCATGGACACCACCAGGCGCAGGCCCGGCACGAGGACGATGAGGCCCGCCACCGT
>JANYAZ010000183.1 GCA_025361045.1 Geothrix sp.
GTGCTCTTCAAGTACATCCCCGAGGCGGCCATCAAGTGGATCGCCGGGTGTGCGTTCATTGGAGTGGGGCTGTGGGTGCTTATCAAGGGGTGACGCGCCTCTTTTACGATGGCGACTGCGGCTTCTGCGATCGGATGGTCCGGTTCGTGGCAAGACATGATTCGACCCGCCGCATCCGCTTTGCACCGCTCGGCGGCGAGACTTTCGCGAAGCTGGTCCCTCCCGAAGCACAGGGCGGACTGCCCGATAGCCTCGTGGTGTTGACGGCTGAAGGGGATCTGCTGACGCAGTCGAGAGCCGTGATCCACTTGCTTCACCGGATGGGTCCGGGGTGGCACCTGCTGGGTACCTTGCTGGCCCATGTTCCAGAGAACATACGCGAAGGGGGCTACCGCCTGGTGGCGCGTTGGCGACACCGGGCCGGATCGTGCCCAAGACCTTCAAACCGCGATGACATGCGCTTCGAATCATAGAAATAAAAAAATGTCACAATGGCCATCAAGGTCGCACCGAAAGGGGTAACAACAGCACTACGGTTCTGATCCGGTTTATCCGGGATGACCTTGGCCTGTTCCATCAACGGGGCCGCCGTGCGGCCCCTGCTGCGGTTTCGCCCGCACGGAGGATTCATGTTCACGAAGTTGATCGGTGCCGCCACCCTCTTCACTGCCGGGTCTCTCATGGCCGGTGGCTCCACCACGGTCGGAGCCACGCCAGTTCAGGCCTTCGGTGCCGAAGCCGCCCTGACCCAGGCCGGTGAGTGTGGTGCCAAGGAGGGCAAGGAGGAGGCCAAGGCCCCCGCCAAGGCGAAGGACGCCAAGGCCAAGGATGGTTCCTGCGGCAAGGGTTCCTGCGGCAGCAAGGACAAGAAGGCGAAGAAGGACGGCTCCTGCGGCAAGGACAAGAAAGAAGGTTCCTGCGGCAAGGACAAGAAGGAAGGTTCCTGCGGCAAGGAAAAGAAGTAGTCGACGGGAGCAGGCCATGACTCAGGACAGGTTTACCGGTGTGGGGGTCGGGCTTCGCCGGCCGCACCTCGAGCAGGTCGCGCAGCTGCAGGATCATGGCGTGCCCTTCTGGGAAACCTGCCCTGAGAACGTGGTCGGGGACGGCGGCCGCCAGCACCGGCTGGCCTGCGCCATCCTCGATCGGGATCCCGTGCTCACCCATGGCCTCACCATCTCCGTGGGTGGCTTCGACGCCTGGGATGAAGAGTACCTCCGCGACCTTGGGGAATTCCTGGTCCGCACCGGAACCCCCTGGCATTCCGAGCACCTCTGCTTCACCAGCGTCGATGCGAACTGCCTCCACGAGCTGCTGCCGCTGCCCTTCACGCGGGAGGCGGTACGGCACACGATTGCCCGGGCCCGCGAGCTGCAGTCCAGGCTCCCCGTGCCACTGCTGCTGGAGAACATCACCTACTATGCCGAGCTGGGCGCGCCGGAAATGGACGAAGCGGACTTCATCACGGCCGTGCTGGAGGGAGCGGATGTGGGCTGGCTGCTCGACGTCAACAATGTGTACGTCAACGCCCTCAACTTCGGATTCGATCCGAAGGAATGGCTGTCCGGCATGCCCCTGGACCGAGTGGCGCAACTCCACATTGCCGGTCACAAGAAATTCGGCGACCTCACTGTGGACACGCACGGGGCGGAGGTCATTGACCCTGTCATTGACCTGATGCAGTGGACCCTGGCACGGCTGGGACGACCCGTCCCGGTGCTGCTGGAGCGGGACAACCACATCCCCGACTTGGACGTGCTGTTGGCGGAACGGGCGCGCATCCAGCATGCCTACGACGCGGCGCTGGTCATGACGGGGGTTCGTCATGGGTGAATCCAGAACCCTTCACCTTCAGCAGGCCATGGCTTCCCTGGTGCTCGATGCCGATGAGGCCGCTCTGGAGGCGGACCCAGGTCGCGTGGCGCGACGCCATGGGTTGTCCGGCGCGGACCAGCAATCCTTCCGGGAGCAGGCGCCAGCGATGCTGACCTATCGGGAGCTGGCTCGGATGAGCCTCATCGAACCCCTTGAGACCATGTTCCCCGTGCTGAAGGCGCTGCTGGAGGAAGTCGGGGCCTGGGCCCCCTGCGTTCAGGCCTTCCTGGATGCGCGCCTCCTGCGGAGCGGCCACTACCGGGACATCGCCCCGACCTTTCTGGGGTGGCTGGCCGCCTCAAGCTGGGGCCAGGACCGTTGGCCCTTCCTGCTGGAGCTGGCCCATGCCGAAATCCTGGAGGTCCTGGTCGCCCGGTTCCCCGATTCGGACCCACCCGAAGGGCTTCATGCGGAGCCCGGTCCAGCGGACCTTGTCGTCCTGGATGGGGCCACCCAGATCGTGTCGTACAGCCATGCCGTGCATCGCGTGACGGAAGCGGCACCCATCCCGGAGGCGCGTCCCACCCACCTCGTCGCCTTTCGGAATGAGGAAGGGGAGGCCCAACTGCTGGAGCTGACGCCGGCCACCGCCGCACTCCTGGTGCAGGCCCGAACGCGGCCCCTGGCCGAAGCCGCCGCATCCTTGAACCTGCCTGATCTCGACGCGATCTTGAACCTCCTCAGAGACCTTCGCCGCGATGGTGCCATCGCGGGATTCCAAACGCCCACCTAGCCCACGAGGCCCCCATGCGTTGCCGCCTGCTCCTGCCAGCCCTCCTGCTGGCCATCCCCCTCATGGCCCAGACCAAGGTCTTCCGCGTGGATGACAACCACACGGTCATCGGGTTCAAGGCCTCGACCCTGCTCTTTGATGTGCCGGGGCGGTTCACCCGCTACAAGGCCGACATCCAGGGCGATCCCGCCACGCTCGAAGGGGCAAAGATCCGCATCGACATCGACGCGAAATCCATCAACACGGCCAACGGATCCCGCGACGAGCATCTCCGGACGGCCGATTTCTTCGACGTGGCCAAGCATCCAAAAATCACCTTCACCTCGCGGGAAGTGCGCCGTGAGGGTGATCGAGTGGTCGTGCGTGGGACTCTGGCCATGCACGGCGTCATCAAGGATCTCGACCTTGCCTTTGTGGCCGCAGAAGGGATGAACGGCGCCGATGTCCGCACCTGGTCGTACCGGGCCACCCTGCCCCTGGACCGGCTCGACTTCGGGGTGGGTGCCGAGAGTGTGGCGGCGAAGATCAGCCTGAAGCGCCAGGTGGAGTTGGATTTGCTGCTGGTGGGTTTCTTCGAGGAGCCCGCGGCGCCTTCCAAGGCCATTGCGAAACCCACCAGGAAGGCCACCGCCAAGAAGTAGCTTGCCCCATGGAATGCCGCCGCCGACACTGGCAGCGGCATGACCGAATCCCCCCCGACCGAGACCGAGCTCATTCAACGCGCCGCCGAAGGCGACTCGGACGCCTTCGGCGCGCTCGTCACGCCCCACCTTTCTCTCTTCCATAACGGGATCCACCGCATCCTGGGCAACACCGCCGATACCCAGGACGCGCTTCAGGACGCCCTCATGAGCATCCACCGAGATCTACCCAGATTTGAAGGGCGCAGCCGCTTCAGCAGCTGGGGCTATAAGGTCTGTCTGAACGCGGCGTTGATGGTGCGTCGAAGTCGCGTGAGGATCCACGACATGGAGCGCTCTGAGTTCCTCACCCTCGGTCCCTTCGATGATCGGGGCCACCACCTGGAGTCCGAGCGTCTGCCGGAGTGGCAGGTCGAGGCCCAGGCGCATTCGCTCGTGGAACAGCAGGAAATGCGGGAGTGCCTGACCCGGGCCCTGGATGAATTGCCCGACTCGCACCGCATCGTGTTCGTGCTGAAGGATCTCGAGGACTGGGAGACCGATGACATCGCCCGGCATCTCCAGCTGTCGCCCGGCACCGTTCGCCAACGCCTGCACCGCGCGCGGGTGCTGCTGCAGGCGCGGTTGCGGACCCATGTCCTGGGAGGTCGCCCATGAAGCTGCTGCCGTCCTGCCACGACGTCCAAACCGACCTCACGGAGTACGCGGAAGGCACCCTGCCAGTGTCCCGTCGTCTGGGCATCCGACTGCACCTGTGGATGTGCTGGGTGTGTGCCGCTTTCGCGCGGGGCCTGGAGGCCCTGCCAGGCATCGCCAAGACCGCGCTCGCGCCTCCTCCGGAAGCGCCAGGGGCTGCGACCGATGCCCTTGCCCAAGTCCAACTGGCCCTTCGAAAGCCCCCGGGCACCTGAGGCTCTGTTGATAGGGGCCGCTAGCCGCGCCTCAAGGTGAAGATCCCGATCTCCGGCGGTGCGGCGATGCGCAGGGGCAGACCCACGACGCCCAGCCCGCGGCTGACATAAAGCAGATCGTCTCCTTCCCGGTAGAGGCCGGCGGTTCGGGGCCCGATGAGCTTGGCGCTGCAGAAACCTGGGATGGGGTTGATCTGGCCTCCGTGCGTGTGCCCGGACAGCGTGAGCCGGGCCCCAGCCGCCAGGGCCTGTTCCCACTCGCTGGGCCGGTGGTTCATGCAGATGCGAAAGGCCTCTGCCGGCAGGTCCCGGGCGGCTTCCGCGGGCCTGGGTCCGGGGCCGAACACCATGCGCCGGAAACGACCGTTGCGGGCCATGGGGTCCTGGAGCCCCAGGATGGCAAGGGTGGCGCCCCCCCGTTGGACCAGGGCCGAGGCGTTTTCCAGGCAGCGGATTCCCGCCGCTTCCAGATCCCGCCAGATGGGCCGAGGGTCGTCGAAGAAGTCGTGGTTGCCCAGCACGGCGAAGCGGCCAAGGGGCGGAGCGAAGCCCCGGAAGGCCTCGAGCATGGGTTCCAATTCCTCCGGCCGGCTGTCCACCAGGTCACCCGTGAACAGCACCAGGTCGGGACCTTCACGCTCAGTCAGATCCCGCCAGCGCCGCAGGGTGGCCACACTCACGAGCGGACCGGCGTGCAGATCGCTGAGGTGGGCGATGCGAAGGCCGTCCAGACCAGGGGGAAGGTCGGCGAAGGAGAAGCTCCTGCGGGAAATGTCGGGATCCCCATAGGCCTGTCTGGCGCCACCGAAGCTCAGCGCCGCCGCGCCACCCGTGCTGGCGAGGGCCGCCGTCCGGAGAAAGGCGCGACGTCCGGAGTCCTCCGGTGTCTCCTCCTCAGCTTCCGTGCCGGTCGGAGCGCCGAGGTGGCTGATCCGCCAGGTCCCTTCCGCCAGCACGGCGATGATGAGGTGAAGCACCGTGAAGGCCTGGAAGTAGAAACCCACCCGGGCCAGCGTTCTCAGGAGCGGCAGCGTGCCCAGACCACTGAAGCCCACTGCCCGCATGACGGCGAAGAGGATCAGGGGCAGGTGCAGGAGGACGAGGGCCAATGGCAGCCAGGGGAGCGCACGCCGGGGTGCTTCCAGCCGTAGGAGCCGCAGATGGAACCACTGGATCAGAGCGATGATGACAAGTGCGATCAGGAAGGACATGAGGACCTTGGCGAAAGATCAGGGTCGCACGATCACGCTGAGGGTCCCCACCGTGCGGTCCTTCATGAGGCCATCCAGGGGGCGGTGGATCCCCAGGGTGAACGAGAGGTTGCCCGTGAGCCGACGCAGCACGTCCATGGGCAGGCCGAGGTTGCGACTATCCAGTTCCAGGCCCACCACGCGCTGCGCAGAAGGTCGTGGCGCGGTGCCCTGCCAGACGGCCACATGCTCCACATAGGCCTGGAAGAGGCCGAGTCCCAGTTCTCCCCGCAGGCGCTGGAGCCGGTTGCCCATGGCGGTGTAGGCGGGCAGGGCCGCCTGGATCACCCGATTGCCGTCCAGCGAGGTCGGTAGCAGCGAGGTGGGCACGCCGCCCAGGTGGAACAGGTCGTAGGCGGAGGGATCGCCCCCGATGCGACCGGACTCGGCGGAGAGGGTGATCGGGGCCCAGGGATTGATCCATCCAGCGGTGAGCGACAGCCGGGAGAGGGACCAGGCCTGGCCGCCCGTGCGTCCGCTGAATTCCCGCAGCGCGGTGGAAGCGCGCAGGCCCTGGCGATCCAGGCTCCACCGGCTTCCCAGGGTGGCTTCTGCTCCGGCGAGGGCCCGGGGGAAGCCCTCTCCGTCTACGGGAAGGACGCGCTCAAACGCGGCCACGGGGCGCAGGGTGAATCCGGGCCGACCCTGATCGACGTACTCCAGCGCCAACTCGGCACCACGGCGGTCCCGGTCGAACCCCCGTGTGGCGAGATGGTCCTGGTAGGAGGGGCGATCCAGCGTGGAGAACACCTGCAGGGTGGGTGCCCAACGCCAGCCCCGCCAGGCCAGGCCCAGCATGCCTCCGCGGGGCCCGGCGGCATTGCCGAGCCCCGCCAGCACCTGCCAGTTCAACCGGTTCAGGAGGTCGTTGCCCCCAAGGCCAACCTGGTAGCTGTTGCCCGAGGGCGTGCTGCTGTACCCGATCAGCGAGAAGACATCGTGGCTGGTCCGGATGCGGTAGGGCTGGGCTTCGACGGCGGTGGGCGCAGGCAGGGGGCTGGGCTCGTCCTGCTTCGGCAGCACCTGGTCCTGCACCAGGGGCGAAGGATCCATAGGCAGTGGCTTCGGCTCCAGGGGCGGCAGGGTGGCGTCGAGCTTGCGGATCTGCAGGCCCGAGGCGGTGAGCTGGGTGTAGTAGATCCACTTGCCATCGGGCGAAGCCACCGGGTTCCAGGCCGCGGCCAGGGTGCGGGTCAGGGGCCTCCCGGTACCATCCACCAGGTTCCAGATGCCGCCCACTTCCTTCCAGGCGAGGGTGCTCTTGGCAGGCGGAAGGGCCGGCGTGGTCGCCCCGCCCAGGGTCCATTGGCGAGACCGGGCCTGGAGGACGCCCTCCGCGTTCGGCAGCCGCAGCTGGTAGCCGATGGTTTGGGAAGACGTCCAGACCGGCTTCCAGGGCAGTGCACCGTGGATGCGTCCCAGACGGCGGGTGGGCGGCAGGACGGGCGCCAGCGGCGCGTGATCGACTGGCTCATCGGCGTCCTTCGCCGCAGGTTTCGGCGCCTTGGCGTTCAGATCCCACACGTAGAGGCCCGGCTTTTTGGGATCCAGCACGCGGGCCAGGAGCCTGGTCCCGTCCGGGCTCAGGGCCAGGTCCGTGGCCCAGCCCTTCAGTTGGGTGATGAGCTCACCTTCACGCAGCCCTTCCTGGGCCGCGCCCTGCGGGTCATCGCCCAAGCCCTCAGCCTTGGCGCGGCGTTCAAGTTCCAGGGCCGTGTGGGTCAACTCTGCGCAGAAGCGCTGGTAGCCTTCCTTTGCACCGAATCCGAAGGTGGCCTGGAAGCAGGCATTGAAATCACGCTTGCCGGCCATGCGGGTCCACAGGCTCTGGAACACCTTTGGGTCATGGGAGCGCGTCTCCAGCCACTCGAGGTAGGCGCTGCCGCCCAGGTAGGCCATGCTGCCCCCCAGGAAGCCATCTGTGGTGCTCAGCGCCTCGTAGGTGGGAAGCTTCCCTTCGATGGCCCACTGACGCAGCACCGAGGCGCGAATGGCACTGTGGGGACGACCACTGCCCGTCAGCTTCCCTTCGATGAGCGTGGCGTAGCCTTCGGTGACCCAGCGGGGTGATTTTTGCGCCAGTGGCCCCACGGCCGCCGTCCACCGTTGCCACAGGTTGGGCTTTCGTACCGGACGCAGCAGATGGTGCATGTGGCCCAGTTCGTGGGTGACCAGCAGCTCGGCCCAGCCGCGGTGGTGGCCGATGACGGAATCCGCCTCTGGTTCCGTCTTCCAGAGCACCACGTGGGGCCGCTGAAAGAGCGGCAAGGCCATGCCGTTGGCCTCCATCACGGGATCCAGGATCAGGATATCGATGGGCTTCTCGTAGGCGAAGCCCACCAGCCCCAGATACTGCGCATGGACGCCCTCGACACGCCCCGCGACCTCCCGACCAAAGGGCTCGAAGGCCTTGGGGCAATGGATGCGGTAGTGCGCCGTCGTGAACGTGATCCAGGCGGCATCCGGGGACTGGATGCGGGGCGTCGCTTGGATCAGGGCGGGCAGAAGCGCGAGGCCGGGCAGGAGGAGTCGGGAGGACATGCCTAAAGTGTGCCCAGCCTGTGACGAAGATCTCATTGTGAGATAGGTTCTCAAAAAGAGGTTGAATGTGAATTAAAAAATACTGAGACTTAATCTCATAATGTTGAAAACCGCCCTCACCCTCCTCTTCCCTGCTCTCCTGTCCGGGCAAGTGCAGGGCCCCGTGGTGGACCGCAAGGTCCTGGCCATGGGCACGGAGCTCCGGCTGCACCTGCAGGGTGAAGACGCGCTGGTGGGGTCCGAGGCGGCCCTGTCCGAGTGCGCCCGGATCGAGGCGGAGTGCTCAACCTGGAATCCGGACTCTTTATGGAGCCGGCTGAATGCGGCTCAGGGGCGTCCCGTGCGGCTGGGGGAAGAGTGGCTCAGCCTGCTCGGCCAGATGAAGGCCTGGAACCTGTGCACCGAAGGTACCTTCGATCCTGTGCTCATGGCGCTGCTCCAAGCCTGGGACATGCGTGGCGGTGGCCGGATGCCCGCGCCGGAGGAACTCGCAGAGGCCCGGAAAGCGTCAGGGGCGGGCCTGCTCGAGCTGAATGCGGAAGCGAGAACCGCCCGCTTGGCCGATTCGAAGGCGGGCCTGGAAGAGGGCGGATTTCTCAAGGGCTATGCCCTGGACCGCATGCGCAGGAGCACCGGCATGTCCGCGGGTTGGTTGGACTTTGGCGGCCAGATCCTCGCCTGGGGACCACCCCGCCCAGTGTCCATTGCCGATCCACAGCACCGCAATCAGCGGCGCGTGAAGCTGGACCTGTGGAACGCCTCGCTTTCCAGCAGCGGCACCTCTGAGCGGGGCCCGCACATCCTTGATCCCCGCAGCGGTGAAAGGTGTGCCGCCTGGGGCGCCACGGCGGTCGTGGCGACAGAAGCCCTGACCGCGGACGTGCTGTCCACCGCGCTCTACGTGATGGGGCCCGAAGCGGGCCTGGTCTGGGCCGAGCGCCACGAGGTGGCGGCGGCGTTTTTGTTGAACGATGGAAGTGTCCGGATGACCCGGGCCTTCCAAGCCTTCCATCCCACCCTGGTTCCAAGGGAGTCCCGATGAACCGCCTTCTCACCCCCCTCATGTGCGCGCTGCTCGCGGCCCCAAGCTTCGCCCAGGAGAAGCCGGATAACAACCAGAGGATCGCGGACCTGGAGCGCCGCCTGAACGCCATGTCCCAGGAACTGGAAGCTCAGAGGACGGGTACCGCCGCGCCAGCGGCCACAGAGGAAGGTCGGTTCGGTCTGGCGCCTGCCGCCAGCAAGGTCTACGCGGTGCCCTCGGGCCTCAGCGTCGGCGGCTATGGCGAGTTCCTCTACCAGAACTTCGACTCCAAGCTCCAGAACGGGGCGAAGGCGCCCCGGGAGACAGGCCTCGACGCGCTCCGCCTCGTGCTCTACACCGGCTACAAGTTCAACGAGCACATCATCTTCAATTCCGAGGTGGAGTTTGAGCACGGCGGCTACTCGGACGAGTCCAAGGCCGGCGAGGCCAAGGTCGAGTTCGCCTACCTGGACTTCCTCATCCACAAGGCCGTCAATGTGCGGGCCGGCATGATGCTTCTGCCCGTGGGCTTCATGAATGAGATGCATGAGCCCCCGGCCTTTCTGGGATCCCAGCGTCCCCTCGTGGAGCGCCGCATCATCCCCAGCACCTGGCATGAGAACGGTGTGGGCGTCCATGGCGAGCTGGCGGGTAACCTGAGCTACCGCCTGTTCCTCGTGAACGGCATGAACGCCAATCCCGACGCGGAGACTGGCCACGAGGGCTTCACCGGCGCGAGCATCAAGGGCGGGCGCCAGTTCGGCAAAGAGGCCCAGGCCAACAGCCTGGCCTGGACCGGGCGCCTGGACTGGGCGCCCATGCCCGGGACCACCCTCGGCTTCAGCCTCTACCGCGGCAACTCCAATCCCGTGGACGGGGCCGAGCCCCTCGTCACCACCCTGTGGGAAACCCATGTGGAGTACCGGGCCCAGGGCCTGCAGCTGCGCGGTCTCTTCTCCCGGGTCACCAACTCCGAAGCCGGCGTGGGGGCCCTTCCCGCCACCAGCGATGGATTCCAGACCGGCACTCGCCAGTTCGGCGGCTATTTGGAGGCGGGCTACGATGTGCTCCGTGGATCCGGCAAGCAGGCGCTCATTCCCTTCGTCCGCTACGAGCACCTGAATTCCCAGCAGCAGGTGGTCAGTGGCGTCACCGCCGACCTGGCCAACGATGTGACCGTGAAGACCTGCGGCGTCAGCTACAAGCCCATTCCCAATGTGGCGGTAAAGGCTGACTGGAACCAGATCGAGAACCGCGCCCGGACCGGCCGCAGCCAGTTCAACCTCGGCCTCGGTTTCTACTTCTAGAAACCGGGATCCTTCGGTCGCTCTGGCGCCCCGCGCGCGGAGCGGCCGCTCCTGATTCCCGCGAGATCACATCCACTTTGGAGTTCCGTATGATCCGCATCCTGGCCCCCCTCACCCTGTCCCTGCCACTTTTCGCGGCCCTGCCGACCACGCAGGAGGCGCTGGCGCTGGCTTTTCCCGGGGCCCAGTTCACGCGGAAGGAGCATGTGCTCAATGAGACCCAAGCCGGGCGCGTGAAGGGTCTCGCCCAGGTGGAGCTGCCGGGGAGCTGGACCGTGGCCTACGAGGCCCGGAAGCAGGGCGTACTGGTGGGCGTCGGCTTCTTCGACACCCACCGGGTGCGCACCCTGAATGAAACCCTGCTGGTGGCGATCTCATCGGAGGGCCGCATCCTCCGCGTGGAGGCCGTGGCCTTCCGCGAGCCCGCGGAATACATGGCGAAGGAGGCCTGGGTGAAGCAGTTCGAAGGCAAGGGCCTGGATCCGCAGCTCAGCCTCAAGGGCGCCATCCATCCGCTCTCCGGTGCCACCCTCACGGCCCATGCCATGACCGATGCCGCCCGTCGCTGTCTGGCCCTCCACCAGGTGCTCTACCGGGAGGCGAAATGAGTCCGCTGGAACGCTGGAGCTTGCACCTCGCTGCCCTCGCCACGGCGGGGACCGGCATGATGAACGGTCTCCTGCGCTGGTTCGGGGCTCGGGTGGGCGAGTTTGGGCTGGAGCCCCATCCCTGGCTCGGCCTGACCCAGCATCTGCATATCCTGGTGGCGCCCTTCCTGGTCTTCACCCTGGGCATGATGGTGCGCGGGCATCTGTGGCCGAGGCTGGGCCGGACCCTGGAAGGACGGCGGACGGGCCTTGGGGCGGCCTTCCTCATCGCCCCCATGGTGCTCAGTGGCTACGCCATTCAGGTGGTGACCCAACCGGCCTGGCACAGCGGCCTGGCCTGGGCCCATGGGATCAGCGCGGGGACCTTCCTGCTGGCCTACTTCGCCCACCTGGCCATCGGGGGCTGGCAGCCCTCGGCCCTGTCCGCGCCCGAGGGCCAGCAGGGCTGACGGCCGACCACCGATAGCTGATAGCGTCTTACCCATGTCCCGCATTCGCATTCTGCCCGACCAGGTGGCCAACCAGATCGCCGCGGGCGAGGTCGTGGAGCGGCCCTCCTCCGTGTTGAAGGAGCTGGTGGAAAATGCGCTGGATGCCGGGGCCCGTCGCATCGAAGTGGCCTGGGAGGAAGGCGGGAAGCGCCTGCTGGAAGTGGCGGATGATGGCTCGGGCATGGCCCGGGATGATCTCTACCTGGCCTTGGAGCGTCACGCCACGAGCAAGGTGCGCACGGCGGATGACCTGGGACACTTGGCCACCTTCGGTTTTCGCGGTGAGGCCCTGCCCAGCATCGCTGCCGTGAGCCGCTTCGACCTCAGCAGCGCCGAGTCGGAAGGCGCCGGGCATCGCCTCCGCTGCGAATTCGGCATCATCAAGGAGGTCGCGCCGATCTCCCGCCGTCGCGGCACCACGGTGACCGTGCGGGATCTCTTCGCCCAGTTGCCGGCGCGGCGCCGCTTCCTCAAATCCACGGACACCGAGCACGCCCAGCTCTGGGGAGTCGTGGCGCGGCTGGCCCTCAGTTCTCCCGGCGTGCACTGGACGGTCCGCTCCGATCGCGGCACGCCTCTGGTCTTGCCCCCCATAGAGGATGCAGGCCAGCGTCTGGTGCCGCTGCTCGGCGAGAAGCTGGGCCGCCTGGTCCCTTTCGTGAATGGGGAACTGCCCTGGCGCCTCCAGGGTTTCGTGTCGCCACCGGACCTCAGCTTCCGCGATCGCAACCACCTCTACCTCTTCGTGAACGGCCGCGCCGTACGGGACCGCCTGCTGCTGGCGGCACTGTCCGAGGCCTGGTCCGGCACCTTCGCCAAGGGCTCGTATCCGGCGGCGGTGCTCTTCCTGGAACTGCCACCCGAAGCGGTGGATGTGAACGTGCATCCTACCAAGGCCGAAGTTCGCTTCCGCGAACCGCAGCGCATCTTCGCCTGGGTGCGCGGTGGCGCGGAGGAGGCCTGGGCCAAGCTCCGAGGCGGGTTGGCCTCGGTGCTGGAGCTGCCGCCGAAACCCCTGCAGGCCGAGTTCGATCTGGATCCCTCCCGCCGGGCGGCGCAGCAGCATCCGCGGCTTTGGTCAGATCATTCCGGCGGGGCCCTGGGCAGCTATCAGGCCCTGGCCGAGGCCTTTCCGTCCCGTTCGCTGGATGAGGTCTACACCTATGAGCCTGCAATCTCAGGCGTGGCAGAGGGCATGGCCCCCGGCCCGGACATCCGTTACCTGGGGGCCTTCGAGCAGACCTACCTGCTGGCGGAGATCGTGGGGGTGGCGGGTCCAGAGCTGTGGATCGTTGATCAGCACGTGGCTCACGAGCGGGTGCTGTTTGAGCGGCTCTTCCTGCGTCGGCACGCTCCCGCCATCCAACCCCTGATGCCGCCCCAGGTGGTGCAGCTGGGTCCCGAGGCCCTGGCTCGGCTCGCGCCCTTCCTGTCTGAGTTGGAAGTCGCCGGAGTAGAGGCCGAACCCTTTGGCGCCGACGCCCTGGTGATTCGGGGTCTGCCGGACTTTCTCGTCGACCGCGATCCCCAGGCCCTGCTCGAGGACCTGCTGGCCCGGTTGGAGCAGGAGGGTCGCGTGGACCTCGACACCTTCCGCCGCGACCTGAATGCCGAGCTCGCCTGCCGCGCCGCCATCAAAAAACACCACGCCCTGCCCCCCGACCTGGCCCTGCGGCTGATCCAGGACCTCCTGGCTTGCGAAGTGCCGAACACCTGCCCCCATGGCAGACCCATCATCAAG
>JANYAZ010000229.1 GCA_025361045.1 Geothrix sp.
CCGCATGGACGACGTGATCTTCGAGGAGTTCAAGGGCACCGGCAACAGCGAGATCGTGCTGGACCGCAAGCTCAGCGACAAGCGCATCTTCCCCGCCATGGACATCCAGAAGTCCGGCACCCGCAAGGAGGACCTGCTCATTGACGCCACCAAGCTCGCCAAGATCTGGGTGCTGCGCAAGATCCTCGGCGCCAGCGGACCCAGCGAGAGCATGGAACTGCTCGTGGACCGGCTGGGGAAGGCCAAGACGAACGATGAGTTTCTCGCCAATCTCCAGGAGCCGCCGGCACGGAGGTAGTGGCTGGGCTCGAAATTTGGCTGCGCCAAATTCCGAGTTAGAAACGCTTCGCGTTTCGGACTTCCTTTAGTTGGGAGGCGCCAGCCTCCCTCACTCCAGATTTGGCCGAAGGCCAAATCTGGAGCCCCCGGCTAGACTGGAAGGTCGTATGAAAGCCCTACCGTGACGTTCCCACATTCCCCCTTCCACATCCGCGATGTCGAGATCCCCAACCGTCTGGTCATGGCGCCGCTCCATGAAATCACCGACCAGCCCTTCCGCAAGTTCATCCGGGAGATCGGCGGCGTGGGCCTGGTGGTGTCGGAAATGATCAGCAGCGAGGCGCTGATCCGGCATGCGGTGAAGGCGGAGAAGATGATGGCGGCCACGGGGGAGCGACCGCTCTCCATGCAGATCTCCGGGGGTCGTCCCGAGGCGCTGGCCGAAGGTGCGGAGCTCTGCGAAGCGGCCGGCGCGGACCTCGTGGACCTGAACATGGGCTGTCCGGCCAGCAACGTCACCAAGGGCGGCGCGGGCTCGGCGTTGCTGCGCGACATCAAGCTGGCCGAGCGCTGCGTCACCTCCATGGTGAAGGCCGTGAAGGTGCCGGTGACGGTGAAGATGCGCGCAGGGTGGGATGCCTCGCAGAAGGACCGCGGCGAGTTCCTGGATTTTCTGCGCATGTTCGAGGCGGCCGGCGTGCAGGCCCTGGCCATCCATCCCCGCACCCGCGCTCAGCAGTACGAGGGCCACGCCGACTGGAGCATCATCGCCCGGGCGGTGGACGCGGGCACCTCGTACCCCATCATTGGCAACGGCGACGTGAACGTGCGGGAGGACGCCTTCCGCATGGTGCAGGAGACCGGCTGTGCAGCGGTGATGATCGGCCGGGGTGCGCTCTACAACCCCTTCCTGTTTCGGCAGATCCTGGACCCTGACTTCGTGGTGACCACCGAGATCCGCATTGACGCCACCCTGCGGCTGTTCCAGATCCTGCTGGACCTGCTCGAACCCCGCGAGGCCCTCCACAAGATCAAGAAGATCGGTGCCTGGTTCACCAAGGGCGTGCCCGGCGGCCATGGTTTCCGCCAGAACCTGCACGCCGCCAGCGATGCCCAGGCCCTCATGGCCGCCATCGATGCGCTGAGGCATCAAGCGGCCTAGCCTTGATCAGGCTGGTCCCGCGGCAATGGCTTCTTCCAGGTTGAAGGTCGCATCGGTGGTCTTGGGAGCGACGCGGATGGCGCAGGACTCCGCTGGGCAGCGGTCGCAGTAGATTCGCCCGCAGGGATCCACGTGGGTGTGGACCTCGCCTTCGATGTTCCCGTCCTCGAGAGCCTTCTTCCCGAAGTCCTCGCATAGATCATGGGCCAGCCGCACCGGATAGAACTCGGGCACCACGATGTGGACGTCCACGTGCGTGTAGCGGCCACTGCGGAAGGTTCTCAACTCATGGACCGCAATGATGTCCCAGGTCCGGACGGTGTTCATGGCCTCCAGCACCTTGCCGAGCACGTCGGGATCCTCCACATCCAGGAGGGCCTGGGAGGACTCCTTCACCAGCCGGAAACCCGTGCGGGCCAGCAGCAGGCCGACCACCGCCGCCATGACGGGATCGAACCACTTGATGCCGGTGAGCTTGACGGCCAACAGGCCGACCGCGATGCCGATGGTGGTCCAGAAATCGGAGAGGATGTGGTGGCCGTCGGCCTCCAGGGCTTTCGAGCGTTTCTTGCGGCCTTGGGTCAGGAGGAACCAGCCCAGCAGACCATTGAGCGCGCCGGCCAGGAGGTTGACCGCCAGTCCTTTGCCCAGATCCTTCAGTTCCACACCATAGATCAACCCTTTGGCGGCTTCGAGCAGGATGAACACGGCGGCCAGGGAGATGAGCCCGCCTTCGAAGGCTGCGCTGAAGTGTTCGATCTTGCCATGGCCGTAGGGGTGTTCCTTATCCGCGGGCTTGCCGGAGAAGATTACGGCCCCCAGCGCGAATACGGCCGCGACCACATTCACGATGCTTTCGATGGCATCGGATTTCAGGGCCACCGAACCCGAGAGCACATAGGACAGGTACTTCAGGCCCAGGATGACGATACCCGCCACGATGGCGAGCAGTGCAATGCGCACTCTGGATCGCTGTTCAATATGTGTCGCGGACATGATGGTTCCTCACCTAGACCTTATCAGTCCAGGTTCTCGAAGAGCCCTCGCTGGATCCCGTTGCCGGGATCCGCAGGGAAGGGGAAAGCTGCGGCAGGAGCCCAGGGACGATCCGGATCGAAGGGTCCTGGGGGTGGCAGGTCGGGAGGCAGCCAACGCAGGGCGGGTGAAGCTTCGATTTGGCCAAGCAGGGTCTGCGCCCCGGCCTCGGGCGGGACGGCGGGGACCCGCAGGAGGGTCACGGGGGGATGGTCCAGGGTGTCGGGCCAGGCGGAGGGCTGCATGCTGCGGGCCTCCAACGGAACGGGATCCCTCGGGTCGGCGGCCAGGCCTGGCGTGAAGGCTCCCGGTGCCGGGGGAAGGGGGAGGCTGGCTCGCCAGGGGTGGCCCTCCCGCAGGGCCTGGCGACCGAGCTGGGCGGCTACCTGGAGGTCGGAACAGGCACCGAGGTGGATGGGCGTGCGCAGGCGTTCCTGCAACAGGGCCTTGAGGGCCCTCAGCTGGCCGAGGGCCGGGGGCCAAGTTCCACCGGACCGCAGGAATTCCGTGCCTCCAGCCAGGGAGAGTCGCCAGCCCACGGCTTTGCGTGAAAAGGGCAGGTCCACCCAGGCACCCGAGGCTAGGCGCTGGGCAAGGCCCCGCTCAGCGGCCCCCTGCGCTTCGGACATGGCGGCGACCAGAGCTTCTCCCGAAGCGAGGGCGGGCAGCGCGCCAAGCACCAGGGTCACCTCACCCCACAGCCAGCCGGGAGGCACCTCGTCGCCGTGGGCCGCCACGCCAAGATCGGGCAGGTGCCATTCCGTTCCAGCACGGGGGACCCATCCGATCACGCCCTGCCGCCAGTGTTCCCCAAGGCTCCCCTCGGGCATTCCCGACGCGTGCACCCAGCCCCGGAAGGCCCCTCCGGGCAGTTGCTGAGCGATGTCGGGCTCCAGATGCAGGCTCAGGCTGGGGACGGCGGTGATGGCCTCCCACCAGCCCTGTCGTGATTCTGATGGCAGCGCCTGCATCCAGGCCGGGGGATGGTCCCAAATGAGGCCGAAGCCCCCAGGGAGGAGTGACACCAGATTCATCAGCCGAGCCAGGGCCCTGCCCGGGGCCGCATGAACCGAGGCCAGACCCTCTTCCAGGAACCTGGATCCGGCCCACCCGGCCCAGGGGCCATCCGGTGCTGAGCGCAGGATGAAACCTCGTCCTTCGCTCCCCGTCACGGTGTCTCCTGCAGGGCGGAAAGGGGCATGAACATGGCTCGGCCGATGCCTCCAGGTGAGTGGGCCTGATCCCATCGGGCCCGAAGCCTTCGGGCCGCCTCCAGGGCCGCGCCCAAGTCGTCCCGGCCTTGAAGGCGCAAGCCCAGCCAGGTGGCTGACAGGAGGCAGCCAGTCCCGCGGCGCTCACCTGCGAGCCTGGGAGTGGCCTCCAACGGTTGAATACCTCTCTGTGTGATCCAGGCATCCTGGACCTGATCACCAGGGGCATGACCCCCTTTGAGCCAGACGGCCGACGCACCGGCCTCCAGCCAGGGGGTGGCCAGGACTTCAACGGAGGCGGAACGGATCGCTTCGGGAGGCAATCCCGCGAAGGCGGCGGCCTCACCACGGTTGGGGCTGACCACCCAGCCACCCATGGGCAGCAGGTCTGCGGCCATGCGGCGAAGGTCCTCGCCATCGTGGAGACCCACGCCAGCACTGGGCGCAAGAATGGGATCCCAGATGCGCAGAGGCGGGGCCAAGTGTCTCAGGGCGGCACAGAGACGACGGAAGGCGGTCGCTTCGAGGGCGCAAAGGCTCAGCTTCACGCCCCAGCGGCCCGTAAGGTGGGGCGCGAGGCTTTCGATGCGGTGGACGGCATCCATGCTGGGAGGCTCTATCCGGGTACAGGCCAGGCCGTTCTGCAGGGTTTCGGCCAGGCTCACCGCCATGGACTGGCAGCCCAGTTCTGACATCGTCACGGCATCCCTCAGCAGACCCGCACCACCGGACGGATCCATCCCACCCAGGCAGAGGGCAAGCGGTGCAACGCTGGGGTGGGTGACATCCATGGGAACTCCCAGGATGCCATAGGAAGGAGAGGATCCCGCGAAGGCCGGCTACGCCGGGCTGAGCACGGGGCCCCGGGGGGAGGCCCCCAAAGGCAACGCATGCGTTGCCTTGGATCTAATGTCAGGTCCGCGAGTTTGCGAGCGGGAGCAAGCGCAGCAAGCGTCACCTGGAGGCGCGCAGCGAGGAACCCCCAGAGAACATCAGACCCTGCGGTCGGAGTCGACGATCTCGGTGACCCGCAGACCCAGGCTGTCCTCCAGCACGGTGACCTCGCCGCGAAGGAGGACACGGTCCTTGCAGAGCACGTCCATGGGCTCACCGGCACTCTTCTTGAGCTCGACCAGGGATCCGGGTTCCAGGTCCAGCAGGTCACGGATGGTCATGCGTGCCTGGCCCAGTTGGATCTCCATTCTGAGAGGCGTGTCGATGAAGGGCATGACCTCGGCCACCACCTGCTCGAAACTGAGCACGCGGTCGCTTTCGATCCGTTCTCCCCGCTTGGCCATATCTCTCCCCGCAGTCCTGTCAAAGCATGGACCCAGGATCCTGCCACCGCAACGGCCGTGCCAGACGGCTGATCATTGCTGAATGGCCCAGTCCACGATGAGCACGCTCTTGATGGGCCGCTTGGGCTTCTTGTGCTTCGGGTCTTCTTTCTCACCTGGTTTAGGAGGGTGGGGCTTGAACTGTTCGTTCAGCTTGTCCTTCATCTCTTTGGCAAGGGCCTCCCGGGATTCGGCATCCGAGGCTTCCTCCACACTCTTGCCCGACAGGGTGCCGAGCACGATGGACTGGATGAGGCTCCGTTCGGGCGAGGGCTTGTCTCCGGACACCAGCTTGCCCAGCTCGGTGTCGCAGAACAGGATGTTCAGTTCGCAGCGGAGGAACGCATTCCTCCGGGGGCCCATCAGGTTCACGGTGCGGGTCAGGACCATGACGGGAGCGGCTTCGGCCCCGCCGTGTCCGCCGCCTTCCTTTTTCTCTCCGGTATCCCCGCAGTCCTCGGACTCTTCTGCACCGTGGGCGGCGCCCTCGGCTCCCGGGGCGGCTTCCGCAGCCTGGGCCTCGGCCTTGACTTTCTCTGCCTCGGCGGTTTTGGCGGCTGCGCGCTTCTTCAGGAACAGCATGGTGCCGAACCCACCACCACCCACGACGGCCAAGGCGGCCACGATGATGATGATCAGCTTCAGGGGGCTTTTCTTGGGGCCTGCCGCGTCGTCGGACATGGGAACCTCGTCAGTTGCCACTTCATCGGAACGCCGGTTGGAGAGCCTGAATAGCGTAACGGCAGGGAAGCAACCCGCTGACAGTCAGCAGAATGGGGATTTTCCAACGCCGATGGGACGAAGATCTCCTGTCAGCTTGATTCTGTTGTTTCATTGGTAAACGAGGGGTTAACGGCCAAAAAAACAGTGTTGATAAAACACGGGGCCTGTCGAAACAGGCCCCGCTGATCCTGGAATCCGGAGGCTCTCCGGACGGGTAGATCCTACTTGCGCTTCTTGCCGCCCTTGCCGTTGACTGAATCAGCCAGGGCCTTCCCGGGCTTGAACTTGGCGACCTTCTTGGCGGCAATCTTGATGGGCTTGTTGTCACGGGGATTGCGACCCGTGCGGGCACCACGGCTGGCAACGGAGAACGTGCCGAAGCCTACCAGAGTGACCTTGTCGCCTGCGCGCAGGGCAGCAGCGATGCCACCGACCACCTGATCCAGGGCCGCAGCGGCCTGGGCTTTGGTGATGCCGGCCTTGTCGGCGACGGCACTGACCAGTTCAGCCTTGTTCATGAGAACCTCCAAATTTGGGGGACTGTGTCCCCGGGTTGAGAGAAACGAAATCGTCCCCATCGGGAGACGACCGTATTTGCTGGGTTTTAGAACATTACTGGCCCCAAAAGGCCCATGAATCCTATGTTTCCTAAACTGCCAAGAAGCTACGCCGCAGACGCAGCACGGTCAAGGTTTTTCTTTTTTTTAAAAATGGAGAGTGGCTCCAATGGGGGATCTGGACGTCCATGGAACAACGAAAAGCCCGGAAATGCTTGAATGTAAGTCCCATGGATCGCATAGATCCCCGTAGAACGTGGGATCCCGAACCCCTTGGGGCGTCCAGTCCTGCCACGGCCTATGATGGAGCGATGCCTCACCCCTTTTTCCTGACCGTGGCCTATGCCGGGGCCGACTTCCATGGCTGGCAGATCCAGACCTCCCTCCGGACCGGTCAAGGAGAACTCTGGAGGGCACTCCAGGCCTTCGATCCGGTGGCACCCATGCCCCAGGGCACCGGGCGTACCGACGCCGGCGTACATGCACGGGCCCAGGGGGTCCTCATCCGTGTGACGAAGGATTGGGATTCCTACCGACTGCTGGCCGCTCTGAACGCCCACCTGCCTTCAGACATTCGCGTCATGGCGGTCCAGCACGCACCGGAGGGGTTCTTCCCCCGGCAACACGCGGTGGCCAAGCGCTATGTCTATCGACTGGGTCTCGGACCCGCAGCGGATCCGTTGCAGGCGGCTTTTCGCTGGCAGGTTCACCAGTCGATTCCCCTGGATCTGGAAGCCATGGTGGCCGCGGCCCGGCCCCTGCTTGGCACCCAGGACTTCACCACCTTCCGTTGTTCGGAATGCGTGGCGAAGACACCTGTCCGAACCATTCACGACATCCGCATTCTTCCCGTGGAAGGCGGCAAGGACCTGGTCTTTGAGGGCAGCAGCTTCCTCATGCACCAGGTCCGCATCATGGCTGGCACCCTGGTGGAGGTGGGTCGGGGGAGGCGTGAAGCCAGGTCCATCCTTGCAGCTCTGCAGGCACGGGACCGGAGACGCGCGGGTCTCACGGCACCGCCACAAGGGCTCTGCCTGGAGAAGGTGTGGTACGAGGCCCGGTGGGGTTTGGGCGAGCCCAGTCCTTTTGGTGAAAGGACGGCTCAGTCCAGATAGAACCCCACGCCCTGCCAGACCTTGAACCTCGTCTTCCCATCCTTGGAGGTGGCCGGATCGAAGACGAGATGCTTGGCAGCCTCCACGCAGGCCTCGCCAGCCTCCTTGGCGTCAGGAGTGTCGCCGGGAAGTCCCTGGATCAGTCGAGCGGCCAACACATCGCCTTTCTCGCTGATCAGCACATGGACGACCACCACACCCTTGGGCCGGCCAGCGAAGAAACGGGAGGCCTTGAGTCGGGGGGTCGCCCGGTTCAAGTTGATGGAACGGGCGGGCTGGAGATCCTCGCTGAGTTGCACCAGATCACCTTCACCAGGAATCGCCGCAGCCTTGTTCTGGAGTTCCTCGTTCTCTGCCTTCAGGCGTCGGGCCTCGGTGCTGGCTTCGGCGGCCGCCTGCTTGGCATCCTGGAGTTCCTTCAGGATGGCGTCACTGCCCCCCTGATTCTCTTTGAGGGAGGCCCGAAGCTGATCTGCCTCCCTGCGCGCAGCTTCCATCTCGGTTTTGGCCTGATCCCGCGTTTTCTTGGCGCTGGCGACCTCTTTTTGCAGGTCCTCGGTGGCGGCCAGGCGCTGCTTCAAATCGTCGCGTTCCTCGGTGAGCCGCTTCACTTGAGCCTGAAGCTGGGCGGACGTCGGCTTCTTCGCCGCCGCGAGGGGCAGGGCGATCAACAGCAGGGTGAGGATGATGCGCATGAGACCTCCGGAAGCGGGAGGAATCAGCGCTGGGCTCCCAGCTGATCGCCTCCCTGGGCGGGTTTCGTGGCCTTGAGAATCCCACGCTTCAGCAGCTTGGAGAAGATGCCCAGGCACTCGTTCGGTTCGAAGGGTGCGATGGAAAGGATGTCCCGGATGGTCCAGAGGCCGTTCACGCGGCTGGCCAGGAACGCCTCGTTGGGGCCGAGGTTGGTGGTCATCAACTCATCCAGGCTCACGGCCAGTTCAGGAATGAGCTCCTGATCCAGTTTCTTTTCCTCGAGGAGATCCTGGACGACGGCCATCATCTTGTTCGCATCCAGGTGCCGGGGTTGGTCCTTGAGGATGCGCCGGAGTTCTTCCTGGGCCTCCTGAAGCTTCTGCTTCTCCACCAGGGCCCGGGCCCGCTGCAACTGCAGACTCGGATTCTCGCCCAGACTGCCCCCCGCACTCACGATCCGGACTAGGCCCTTCTCGTGGAGGTCGAAAAGCAGCTTGTTGATCTTGTACTCCGGCATCCGCATGTCCAGAACCAGCTGGTCCACGCGCTTGAACCCATCGAGACGAGCCAGGATGTCGGCGTCTTCCGAGGCCAGGGGCAGCCGTTCGGCGATGGCTTCTGAGATGGCGGAAAGCACGGCATCGCCACCCTTGATGACCTTCCGGATGCGTTTCCAGTCATCCAGGCGCCGCGCACCTTCCAGCACAATGCCCGTGACATCCAGGCTGAGCAGCATGGATCTCTGATGGGAGGCCGCGCCGTCATGGAATTCAAAGCTGCCTACATTCCAGAGGAAGGTATCGAAGATGCTCTCTTCCACCTTCAGCTGAACGATGCGGCGGATCTCAGCCTCAGTGACCAGCTGCCGATTGATGAGGATTCGGCCCAGCAGCTTTTGCTCGTCCTCCTGGGTGGCCAGGGCGTCCCGCAGCTGCTCCTCAGTGATCCGATTGAAGGCCAGCAGGTACTGACCCAGGTATTCCCGCGGGTCGGAGGACCAGATGCTGGTGATGCGGCCTTCGTGGAAGGCCACCCGCTTGGTGTGCAGGGACCCCTTGAGCTCCAGGACGCCGGTCTTCTTGCCCACGGCCAGCCACTGGAAGATGTCCTCCAGGCCCATGGTCGCCAGATCACCACTAAGCGCCACTTGCCGCCTCCTGCGAAGACAAGCCTACTCCGTTAGTTGTCATAAAAAAAGTTTCATCCAAAAAATACAACTCTGAGCCCCGGCACCATCCTTCGTATCGGCATGCCCTGGGGTTTCAATAGGGGCTCAAAGCCGGGGAAGGACCTCGCGAATGGCCCGATTTAGTAGGTCGGGGTGATGCCGCGCCATGGGTGCCTCGGGATCCAGAAGGGGGAACCGGTAGACCGGGATGCCAAGGATCGAATCGGCTTCGGTCAAAAGGGGTTCGCCGCCCTCTACCTGGTAGCGGGCCAGCATGTCGGGCTGAAGGGGAGCTGCATTGGCGATGATGGCCGAGATTCTCGTTCGTCCAAACGCAGAAATGGCTGCCACATGGGTCTGAAGGTCCAGACCGGCGGTCTCACCTGGTTCGGTCATGAGGTTCGCGACGTAGATCACCGGGGATCGGGAGGATTCCACGGCTTCCTGGAGTTCCTGGATCAGGAGGTTCGAGATGGTGGAGGTGTAGAGGCTGCCCGGGGAGAGAATGACCAGGTCGGACCGAAGCAGGGCCAGCACGGCCTCGGGGAGTGGTTCGGCATCCCGGGGCTCCAACCAGAGCCGGGCAAGGGGAGGTGGGCAGGAGCCTACGGCCGTCTCGCCCACATAGATGCGCCCCGCCATGTCCTCGGCGCAGAGGGTGACGGGCACCACAGTGGAAGGGAACAGCCGTCCCAAGGTCACCAGCACACTTGATAGTTGCCGGATGGCCCGCACCCAGTCACCCGTGAGGTCCGCAAGGGCCCAAAGCATCAGGTTGCCCAGGGAGTGTCCAGCCAGGCTGCCCTCACCGCGAAAGCGGTAGTTCAGCAGATCGGAGAGCGCCGAGTCTTCCAGGGTGAGGGCCGCGAGGCAGTTGCGGAGATCCCCGGGTGGAATGCCGCCCAGCTCATCCCGCAGGCGCCCGGACGAGCCACCGTTGTCGGACACGGTGACAATGCCCGTCAGCTTCCAGGGATCTCGGCCGCGGCCTGCTTCCCGTTTGAGGGAGCGGAGCAGGGCTGCCAAGCCAGTGCCCCCGCCCAAGGCCACCACCCGCAATGGCTTGTCGGCATCGAGGCCCGGTTCGCCGACCATGGCGCGAAGATCCCTGAGCTCAGTGGCCTTCGGTGAAGGCGAACAGGGGCGATTTGCGGATGGCGTTGAAATCGGGTTCCATGTGCCACTGGAAGACGAAGTCGGCGTCCAGTTCGACGGCCTTCTTCAGGCTGTCGGCAGCGGCTTCGGTATTCTCGGTCTGGGCGAAGGCGACGGCGCGCAGGTAGTGGAGGGAACCCTTGGCTGGGTGGCTCTTGATGGCCTTCTCGCTGAGCTTGAGGGCTTCATCCGATTCGTGGCGGTTGAGACAGGCCTGGATCTCAGTGACGGGGTCGGCAGCCACAGCCTTGGGGGGATGGAGCTTGGCGTTCGCCAAGGCAAGGTAGACCTGGGCCCGGCGCTTCATGGACCATTCGCCAGCGGTCTGGGCGTCGTCCCTGAGTGTTTCGAGGGCCTTGGCGGCCTCGGGGAACTTGCCCGAATCCACGAGCTTCACGGCCTTGGTCAAGGCTGCTGCCAGCGGGGAAGGTGCTGCCTGGAAAGGTGCCGGTGTGGCCTTGGATGCGGGTTCGGTCTTGGCCTTCGTCGCCATGCGGGATCCTCGGGAAGCGTTGGAGAAACTATAGAGTGACAGGGTTTCTCCCGCAAATCCGAGTCCGCATGGCGATACGGCCAAGGATCACATCTTGAAGAGCGCCTTCTCCTGATTCAGGACCCGGGTCGAGACCAGGGTCATGAGGCCCGCCAGGCCCACGGTCATGGTGAAGGCGATGGCATATTCGACCCAGTTCGGCTGCTGGCTGAACATTTTCCGGAGGGCGATGCAGACATTCACCACCGGCACGTAGGAGAGGAAGGCCATCTTGTCCACGCCCGGGGCCATGGTGAAGACCCCCAGGAACACCACCAGGAAGATGCCGGGTGTGATGGCGCTGCCGGCCTCGATGGTGTTCTTGGCCTGAATGCCCATCAGCAGGATGAAATTCGAGAAGAAGAGGCCCAGGGGCACCATGATCAGGAAGGTGAGGCCCAGGGTCACGGGGTTGGCAATGGCCGACATGGCCTGCATGGAGTTGGCGGATCCACCGCCCATGAAGGCGATGGAGATGGCCATGCTCAGGAGATTGAGCAGGGCGGCGATGACGCCCATGCAGAAGATGTAGAGCAGCTTGCCAAGGATGATCTGATTGCGCGGCAGCCGAGTGGCCATGAGGCTGAGCAGGGTCTGGCGTTCCTTTTCACCCGCCGTGGCGTAGATGCCGTGCTGCATGGCACCGGTGTACATCATGATCATCAGCAGGTAGGGCAGGAACTTGCCCATGGCCTTGCCGACTTCCAGGGCCAGATCCGCGGCGTTGTTGACCTCCAGCTTCACCGGCTCGGCCAGCTGGGAGGAGGCTCCCAGGTTCTGGAGGCGGCCCTGAACCCAGGACTTCTCCTGATCCTTGAGCACCTCCTTCAGTCGCTTGAGCGCCAGCTCGGAGGCCCGCTCGCTCTCGTCCATGGTGGCGGTCAGCGTGAAGGTCTCCTGTTTCTGGAGGGCGGCAGCGGCATTGGGAGCCACCTCAAGGGCCATCTCCAGCTTCTGGTCCCGAATGGCCTGCTTCAGGTCGCCCTCGGGTTTCACCACTCGCTCGAAGTGCTTGGGGTCGGAGGCCAGCAGCCCGTCGAGGGTCCCGGAAGGATCCGAGACATAGACTCGGCTAGCCTTGTTCTGGTTCTGTACCTCGTCCCGCTTCCCCATCTTGGCCATCATCCCGAAAATGGCGGGGTAGAGCAGGAACGGCAGGACGAAGGCGAAGAACATGGTCTTGCGGTCTTTCGACAGTTCGAGGAACTCTTTCTTGGCGATAAGCAGGGCGCCGCGCATCAGTTGCCTCCCTCGGATTCAGCCGCGAGTTGGAAGAAGACCTCGTCCAGGGTCTTGGCATGTCTGGCCTGCAGGATGTCCCGGGGCGGGGCATCGCCGTGCAGCTTGCCGTCGAAGATGATGCCCACGCGATCGCAGATGTCTTCCACCATGGGCATGACGTGGGTGGACACGATCACGGTGCGGCCCTCTTCGCGCATGATGCGGAGCAGGTCGAGCACGGTCTTGGCCGTGAGCACATCGAGGCCGGTGGTGGGCTCATCGAAGATCACCACCTTCGGATCGTGGAGCAGGGCCCGCGCGATGCTGACCTTCTGCTTCTGACCCGAAGAGAACCCTTCCATTTTCACGTCGGCGAAATCCGCCAGCTGGAGCTTCTCCAGCAGGTGCAGGCCCCGGCGTTCGGCGATGACGGGATCCACGTCCTGGAATTCTCCGAAGAGACGGAGCAGCTCCCGGGGGGTGAAACGGGTGTAGACCCCCATGTCGGTGCTGAGGTAGCCCAGGCAGCCCCGCACGGATTCGGGCTTTTGCCGGGTGTCGAAACCGCAGACATCGATCGTCCCGGCGTCCGGGTCCATCAGGCCAGCGATCATGCGCAGGGTGGTGGACTTGCCGGCCCCGTTGGGGCCCAGCAGCCCGTAGATCTCCCCGGGTTTCACGGTGAGCGAGATGCCGCGCACGGCGTCAATGCGCTTCGTGGTTCGGGTCTTGCGATCCTTCACGGTGAAGGATTTATGGACCTCGTTCAGTTGGATCACCAGAACCTCCGGGTGGAAGACCTCAGTCTAGGATCCAGGTGAAACGACCAAAGGCTCCATCGGTGAACGGGGCCGGCGGACCGGCGAACGGGACGCCTCAGGACTTCAGCGGTGGCCGAGAACCCCGGTGGTGCCGAGGGCGAGCAGCACCAGACCCATGCCCAAACAGTAGAAGGCAAAGCCGTTGAGGCGCGGCTTCCGGGTGAAGCGGTCCAGCAACCCGATGGCCAGGTAACCGGAGATCCCGGCTGCGAGGATCCCCGCGGTGCAAAGCAGCACCGGCGACAGGGATCCTGTGGGGAAGGCCAACTCGGGTGGGAGGGGGAGGTGCCTCAGCAGGGGCTTCAGGAGTCCCCGGAGTTCCACTACTGCGGCGGCCGCGATGGTGGGCATTCCAAGCAGGAAACTGAATCTCGCCGAGGCCGGGAGCTTCAGGCCCCGAAATACGCCGATGGCAATGGTCGAGCCCGAGCGGGACAGGCCAAACCCACCACCAAGACCCTGGATGGTGCCCACGGCCAGCGCGTCCATGGGGCGCAGGTCCTGGAGGTCGCGCCCCGCCAGATCCTGATCATGCAGGTTCACTCGCCCCTGGCTGAGGCGGTTGGCCAGAAAGAGGAACGCGGCGGTCAGGAGCAAACCCAGGCCATAGACCCACAGGTGTTCCTTGGCCGCCTCTTTAACGCCTCGGGTGGCCAGCCCGAAGATGGCCGTGGGGATCATCGCCACGAACAGCCAAAGCGCCAGACGGCCACCCTCCCTGTCCATCCCGAAACAACCCATGACCACCTGCACCAGCTCGCGACGGAAGTAGATCATCAGGGCCAGCAAGGTACCCACATGCAGCAGCACGTCGAAAGCCAGGGGCATGGGGCGCCCCCCGAACATCAGATGTTCGGCCAGCGTGAGGTGCGCCGTGGACGAGACCGGCAGGAACTCCGTCAGGCCCTGGATGAGTCCCAGGAGGATGGCGTGCAGCAGGTTCATCAACAACTCCAGCGCAAAGAGACAGTGTGCCAGAGCCGTCAGGATTCCCGAGGGAGGGAGCGGAGCAGTGACTGGAATTCCCTATGCTCCTGCAGGCCTCTCCGAATCGTGCGGATGGCCCAGACGAAGACGCCGAGTTGGATCAGCATGAAGACCGGGATCATCCAGGCCTTGGTTGCCCTGCTGACGTTCGCGCCTTCGTGGATGAAGGAGAACAGAATGAGGATTGAGCTTTGGCCCGAGAGAAATTAGATAGGCCCGGGCCTCCTCCACCCCCTTGATCCACCAGGGTGCTAACACCAGGTAGAGCCAGGGGAGGGCCGCGACCCACAGCCAGGACTGCCAAACCCCGGGCAGCCTCGTCGACAACAGGCGGATGGTTTCCGGCTGGCGGAGAACGCCTGCGAAGCCGCTTACGAAACCCAGGAGGGCCAGGGTCTGGAAAGTCATGAGGACCATGGCGATGGAGAAGCTCCAGCGCCACTTCGCCCGTTCCTGCGCCAAGTCAGGGATGGCCTTCACAGGGCCCAGCCCGCGGTAGAGGCGGCGGAAGAGGATCTGCTTCAGGGGAAGCCACAGGACAGGCATGAGAAAGACCAGGGCCGCTTGGATGTGCCACCAGGGACCCGCGAGCACCCTGATGGGGTGGATTAGGTTCAGACCCACGATCAGGGCCATCACCCCGCCCAGGGCCGTGGCCAGGCCGCTCTTCCGGGAATCGAATTCCGCATAGTTGTGGGTGAGCGCTTCCAGCCTCTGGATGTCGACCCCACTCATCGTTTCCCCTCCTCGGGCAGCAGGGCCCGCAGCTGTTTGTGATAGGCCTTCAGGGCCAGGCGCCCGTCCTCGGTGATGCGGAAGCTGGTGACCGGGATGCGCCCCTGGAAGGCCTTCACGGTATCGAGATAGCCCGCCGCCTCCAGCTTCTGTGTGTGGGTGGAGAGGTTGCCTTTGCTCATTCCCGTGATCCGCTGCAGGAAGAGGAAGGCCACCTCCTCCGCCGAGGCCAGCACCGTGAGAATGGCCAGACGCGCAGGCTCGTGAACCATGCGGTCGAGATCGAGAATGGCTTTTGAGAAGTTTTCGTTTTTTCTCACAAAACAAGTTTGTATTGCAAACTTGTTTTGTCAACCTGCGAACTTGGTCCGTGGTTGAATTCCAACATGCGATCCATCGACCTCCGCTCCGACACCGTCACCCAGCCTTCCGCCGAGATGCGCGCGGCCATGGCCTCCGCCGAGGTGGGCGATGACGTGCTGGAGCGCGATCCGACACTGGCGCGCCTTGAGGAACGGGTGACCGAGCTGCTGGGTCTGGAGGCGGCCCTGTGGGTGCCCTCTGGATGCATGGGCAACCTCATCGCGTTGATGCTCCACCTGAGGCGGGGCGATCGGTTCCTGGCCCCGGTCCAGGCCCATGTGCTTGGCTCCGAGTTGGGTACGGGCGCCTGGCTGGCGGGTGGCATGCCCGAGGCCCTGGCCTGGGAGGGCGGCCCCGGACGGCCCACGCCCGCGCAGGTGACCAAGGCCGCCGGGTCGCCTGGTCCTTACTACACGCTGCGCACCACGCTGCTCTGCCTGGAGAACACGCACAATTTCGCTGGAGGCACCGTGACACCCGTGGCAGAACATCGCGCCCTGGTAGCCGCGGCCAAGGCCGCCAAGCTGTCGGTGCATCTGGATGGCGCGCGCCTCTGGCATGCCGCGACAACCCTGGGGCTTCCTCCTTCGGAGCTGACGGCCGGTGTGGACACCGTGCAGGTCTGCCTCAGCAAGGGGCTGGGTGCGCCCATGGGTTCGCTGCTCGCCGGCTCGAAGTCGCTCATCGGCGAAGGCCGGCGCCTGCGCAAGATGCTGGGCGGCGGCGTGCGTCAGGGCGGTGTGGTGGGTGCTGCCGGCCTGGTGGCGCTGGATTACCTCCCGCGAATCGAGGAGGACCACGCCAAGACCCGGCGCCTGGCAGAGGGCCTGCGCGGCTTCGGCATCGCCGCGCCAGCGCCGGAGACCAACATCCTGCTGGTGCCCGTGCCGGATTCGACGGCGGCCCTGGTGGCTCTGGAATCCGTGGGCATCCGGGTCCTGCCAGTGGGTCCGGCGGTCCGGTTCATCCCCCATCGCGATCTGGCCATGGCCGACATCGAGGAGGCCCTCGGTCGCATCGAGCCGTTGGCCCACCTGTTGAGGACGGCCTGACATGCGCAGGCGCCTCAGCCTTGTCGCCGCCCTGCTCCTGGCTGCCCTGGGCGTGGGGGGCTGGCTCCTGTACCAGGATGGCCTGGTGCCGGTGGCACTCGCCGATGGGCGCGAGCGCTTCATCCAGGCCCGACCCGAATTCGGTGAAGATGCGGCCCGCCTGGAGGTCCTGATGCCGGCGGGGCCTGGTCTGGAGGCGCTCCTGTCGGCCCAATCGGACCTTCCGTTGATCGAGAGAGGCCCTGAAGGCGGGTGGGTGGGGCAGCTCGCCTCCAGCCTGCAGACCAGCCGCCACGGACGGCGGTGGCGGATCCAGGTCCGTTCCGGCTGGCGGTTGCAGGATGGCGCCACCCTGGATGCCGAGCGGGTTGGAACGACCCTCAGGCCAGGGACCCAGGCGCTCGGAGGCGAGGTCCGCGTGATCGATGCCGCCACCCTGGACCTGCGGTTCACGCGTCGGCAGGAAGACCTGCCCGAGCTCTTGGCCAAGTGGCAGGTACCGGGTACGGGACCTTTCGTCCGCAAGGGCACCGAACTGATTCGCTTTGACGGCTTCATCCATGGCCGGGCCGGCATCGCCGGGCTCAGGGTGGTCATGGATCCCGCCCTTCTGGAGAGCCGGGCCTGGGCGGATGGTCTGGCCTCGGCCCGCTGGGCCTGGACGGTGTTTCCAGGCAGGGTCGCGCCGGAGGATATGGCCAGGGTGCGAATGGCGCCCTATGACGAGCTCCGCATGAAGGATGGGAGCGTCTGGTTCCTGTCCCGCCGCCTGCGTCGCCTTCGTCCCGATGCGGCGGATTGGACCCGCACGCGCCTCTTCGGAGTATGGAGGGGGTCCATGGACTTGCCGTACGACCCCTTGGGGATGTGATTCAGTTGGATGTGGTCAGGCCAATCCGCGGGAGGCGAGTTCCCTGGCCAGGGCCCTGTCCACCTTCAGGATGTGATTCACGAGCCAGTCACGGATGAAGCCCATGAGCTCGATGGAGACGGAGGCTTGGCCCGAATCGAACTGCTGCTTGAAGTCTGTGACGCTCTGGATGAGCTTGCGGTGTTCTTCCAGATGCTTCTCCCGATCGGAGTAGCCGTGGGTATGCATGAGACCCTCTTCGAAGCCGAAGTGGGTCACGGTGTAGTCCACCAGTTCATGGAGGATGACCCCCGAGATGCTGCGCCCCTGGCCTGCCTGCATGGCCGCATTCAGCCGATTGGCGATTTCGATCAGCTTCTGGTGCTGGCGGTCGATCTCGGCGTGACCGATCTGCAGTGCGGAGGACCATTCCATGAGGGGCCTTACCACCGAATCGGTGTGACCGGACAGGTCGTCCGAAGCCTGTAGCTCACCGATCTGGAACCGCTTCACCATGCCGAACAGCTCGTTGGCGGCCACACCCAATTCCGAAGCCGTGGCCAGGGAATGGTCGATCACCGATTCGGTCTTCGCCGAGGCCGACATCACGTCCCGGACATTGCCCACGATCTCCTCGATGCGTCGGGACTGGGTCCCCGTTGCCTGGGCCAGATCGCCCATCTTCCCGAGGGTCGCCTCCGCCTCCTGTTCGATGGCCCGAAGCGAGTCGGCGGCGTCGCTTGCCCTTAGCACCCCCGATTCGATCAAGGGCGCGGCGGTCTCCATGCCCTGGACCAGTTTCTCGGTGTCAGCCTGAATGGCCTGCAGGGTCTGACTGATCTCGCCGGTAGCCCGCCCAGTGCGCTCCGACAGTTTCCTGACCTCGTCGGCAACCACGGCAAAGCCTTTGCCGAGGTGACCCGCATGGGCTGCCTCGATGGCCGCATTGAGGGCCAGCAGGTTCGTCTGATCAGCGATGTCCTTGATGACGGTGGCCATCGACTCGATCTCGCGGGTCCGTTCGACGAGCCGGGTCACCTGGGTGGAGGAAGCGGTGATGGTGTCTGAGATCGCCCGCATGCCTTCTGTAACCTCTTCCGCGACCTTGGCACCCTCCTGTGCAAGGTTGACGACGCCCTGGGAGCGATCGACGGTTTCCTGGGCCAGCTGATTCACGGTTACCACGGTTGAGGAGACTTCCGTGATGGCCGACCGGGTCTGTTCAATCACGCCGGCCTGGAGCTGCGTGGCCAGGTTGATCTCGTTGGATTGAGAGGAAAGGCTTTCGATGCTGTGCTGGATCTTGAAGGCATTCTGCGAGACCCCGCCCAGCATCTCCCGGAGGTTCTTCTGCATGCGACTGAGCACGAAGAGGATGCTGCTGGTGTCCCCGATTCTGAGGGGGATTTCCTCTGTGAGGTCGCCTTCTGCGATCCGCGAGGTATAGGCCTCGGCCGCCTGCGGTTCGCCACCGAAGTCCCGGAAGATGCTCCGTCGCACGAACAGGGAGATGGCCAGGAGACCCAGCGTCCCCAGGATGGCCAGGGTTCCCGTGCTTTTGGCGTGCTGACGGAAGAGGGCATCCACATCGTCGATGTAGATCCCGGAGCCGATCACCCAGCCCCAGGGCTCGAATTTCTTCACATAGGAAAGCTTCACGAACAGTTCCTTGGTCGTCCCCCCTCCAGCCACCGGCTTCGGCCATTGGTACTCAACGAAGCCATGG
>JANYAZ010000248.1 GCA_025361045.1 Geothrix sp.
ACGGCCCGGTTCACCCTGGACGCCATGCCCGGCAAGCAGATGGCCATCGATGCCGATCTGAATGCGGGCTACATCGACGAAATCGAGGCCCGCAGGCGCCGCAAGGACCTCCAGGAGGAGGCCGGGTTCTACGGCGCCATGGATGGCGCGGTGAAGTTCACCCAGCGGGATGCCGTCGCCGCCTTGATCATCCTGGCCGTCAACATTGTGGCGGGCATCATCCTGGGGGTGGTGCGCTACAACCTGCCGGTCATGCAGGCGCTGGAAGTCTATACCCTGCTGACCGTGGGCGACGGTCTGGTGACGGTGATCCCCAGCCTGCTCATCAGTGTGGGCGGCGCCATCCTCACCACCCGCAGTGGCAGTGACGCCTCGGGGCTGGGCAGCGAGGTCCTGGGCCAGCTCGGCGCCGACCACCGACCCCTGACCATTGCGGCCTCGGTCCTCTTCCTCTTCGGGGCCGTACCCGGCCTGCCCCTCTTTCCCTTCTGGGTCATGGCCGCCATTTTCGGCGTCATGGCCTACGCGGCCTGGAAGCTGCCCAAGGCCACTCCCACCGCCGTGGCCGATCTGGCTGCAGCTGAAAAGGCCAAGTCCGCTGCTGCGGAGAGCGCGGACCGCGTGGAAGGCCTGCTCAAGGTCGATCCCCTGGGCCTGGAGGTGGGCTACAGCCTCATCCCCCTGCTGGATGTGAACCAGGGCGGCACGGTCCTGGAGCGGATCAAGGCCGTGCGCCGGCAAATGGCCCAGGATCTGGGCATCGTCGTGCCTCCCGTCCGCATTCGGGACAACCTGCAGCTGCCACCGCACACCTACCGCATCCTGCTCCGGGGCGAGGAGATCGCCCGGGCGGAGATCCAGCCCGCCCAGTTCCTGGCCATGAACCCAGGCACCGCCACGGAAGACCTCGCGGGCACACCCACCTCCGAGCCTGCCTTCGGCCTGCCGGCCTATTGGATCCCTGATTCCCAGCGGGATCGCGCGCAGATGCTCGGTTATACGGTGGTGGAGCCCGCCACGGTCCTGACCACCCATCTCTCCGAACTCATCAAGCAGCATGCGCCGGAAATGCTGGGACGACCCGAAGTCCAGCACCTGCTGGACACCCTCAAGGAGACCACCCCACGGCTGGTGGACGATCTCATCCCCAACGTCATCAGCGTCACCACCCTCCAGAAGGTGATGCACAACCTCCTCCGCGAAAGGGTGCCCGTCCGGGACCTGGCGCGCATCCTCGAAGCCACGGCCGATGCCGCCACCATGACCAAGGACATCGGCTTCACCACCGAATACGTGCGCCAGGCCATGGGCCGGGTGCTCACCAGTCCCCACCTGTCCGACAACGGCGAATTGGGCGTCCTGGTGTTGGATCCCACCCTCGAACAGACCCTCCAGGGCGGCATCGAACAGACCGACCGGGGCAGCTTCCTGGCCCTGGAGCCAGGCCGCACCCAGGAGCTGCTCTCTCGCATCGCCAACGGCATCGCGGCCCTGCTGCCAGGGGCCCAGCCCGTGTTGCTCACCAACCCCGTGGTGCGTCCCCACCTCCGGCGCCTGCTCGAACGCGCCTTGCCCCACCTGGTGGTGCTGAGCCACAGCGAAGTCCCCATGGATGTTCGCGTCGTGAACCTGGGAACCGTCTCATGAAGGATGGACCATGCGCGTGAAAACCTTCGAAGCCGGATCCATGCAGGACGCCCTCGACGTCGTGAAAAAGGACATGGGCGAAGAGGCCTTCATCCTGTCCACCCGCACCCGGCGGCGCCCCGCAGCCTTGGGCATGGGGGAGGAATCCATCATCGAAGTGACGGCCGCGGTGGATGAGGCTCAGGCCGGCATTCCACCCTTGGCGGCGGGCGTCCCACCCCTCACCTACGGACTGCGCGCCCCCCTGGACACACCCGTGGCCCTCCGCCGCTCCCACCGCGATTCAGCCCAGCCGGCGCCTCCCCCCGCACCGCACATGGACCTCCAGCCCCTGCGGCGGGAACTGCTGGAGATCAAGGGGGCTGTGGCCGCGCTCAAAGACAATGACGCACGCAACGCCTCGATCCTGAAGGAACTGGATCAGATGAAGGCGCTGCTCAGCCGCATCCAGCGCCAGGGCATGCCCCCCGCCCAGCTGCACCTGCCGCCCAGCCTGCTGGAACTCTACGGCGACCTCGTCGCGAACGATGTGGAGCCCCTCATCGCCCTGCGGCTCTGTGAGTACGCCCAGCGGGCCCTGACCGACCAGGACGGCGATGCCACCATGGGGACCGTGGATCCCGAACGGGCGCGGCTCTTCCTGCGTCGCGTCATCGCGGATTTCATTCCCGTGGCACCGCCCATCCAGCTGGAGCCGGGCAAGATGCGTGTGGCCGCCCTGGTGGGACCCACCGGGGTGGGCAAGACCACCACCCTGGCCAAGCTGGCGGCCTACGCCCAGCTCCACTTGAAACAGAAAGTGGCCCTGCTCACCCTGGACACCTACCGCATGGGCGCCGTGGACCAGCTCCAGCAGTACGCCCAGATCCTGCAGGTGCCCCTGCACGTGGCCCTCACGGTGGAAGACCTGCGCAGCGCCCTGCGCTTCTACCAGGATCGCGCCCTGGTACTCATCGACACGCCGGGCCACAGCCCCAAGGACACGGACACCCTCAACCAGCTGCGGGGCTTGATGGACGAGCTGCCAGAGGTCGAAACGCACCTGGTGCTATCGGCCACCACCAAGCCGCGCGACCTGACGGAGATTGCCGCGCGGTACGAGCCCTTGCATCCCACGCGGCTGCTCTTCACCAAACTCGACGAAACCTCCACCTATGGCCCCATCCTCAGCACCCTGGCCCGGGTCAAGCGACCCCTCAGCTACCTGGGCACCGGCCAAGAAGTGCCGGAGGCCCTCGAACTGGCCACCAGCCGGCGTGTGGCCGACCTCATCCTCCCTGCGACCATGAAGGAGGCCGAATGAGCAGCGACCAGGCATCCCGGCTCCGCACCCTGGCCCAGGGCCAGCAGCCCGAGTCGCCCCTCTTCGCCGCCCGTGTGGTGGCCATCACCTCGGGCAAGGGCGGGGTCGGCAAGACCAACGTTGTGGCCGGCCTGGCCCTGTCCCTGGCCCAGCAGGGTCAGCGCGTGGTGGTCATGGACGCCGACTTCGGCCTGGCCAACCTCGACATTCTGCTGGGCCTGTCGCCCAAGTTCACGCTGGAGCACGTCCTGCGCGGCGAAAAGGTCATCGAGGAGATCCTACTGGAAGGCCCCATGGGCATCCGCATCATCCCCGCCAGCAGCGGCATCCAGGAACTGACCCGCCTCGACACCATGAGCGAACTGCGTCTGGTGCAGGGCCTGCAGCGGGTGGCCGAAACGGCGGACTGGCTGCTGATCGATACCGCCGCCGGCATCCACGATTCGGTCCTGAAGCTGCTCATGGCCGCCCAGGAGGTGATCCTGGTGACCACTCCGGAACCCACCAGCCTGGTGGATGCCTACGCCATGGTGAAGGTGCTGCACCTGCGGGAAGCCACCAAGCCCCTGTGGCTGCTCATCAACAATGGACAGAACGTGGAGGAGGCTCAGGAGACCATCGAGCAGCTGCAGGCAGCCACGGAGCGCTTCCTGGGCAAACAGCTCAAGGTACTGGGCATGATCCCCAATGACCCCCACATCCTGCAGGCAGTGCGGCAGCAGCGGGGTGTGGTGGAACTCTTTCCCCGGAGCCCGGCCACCCAGGCCTTCCAGGCCCTCGCCCGCCAACTGCTGGGCCAAGTATCCTTGCAGCCCGACGGCTTTGCGTCATTCTGGAGGCACCTTGCCTCCGACGACCCCCAATAGGACCTGACGAATGCCCCCGCTTCCGGACCCACCCGCCGATCCTGGCCTGCCCCTCAGTGGCGAGGCGCTGCGGGCTGTGGAACTGGCCCCCGCCGCCCTCCGCCCCTGGGCTGCGCTTGCAGCAGCCAAGGCCTACGGCAAGCCCCCACCCACCTACCAGCCGATCCAACCACCCCAGGCTCAGGCCACCGAATCCGTCGAGCCACCGGAACCCTTCGACCGGGACAACCGTGAGCAAATCATCAAGGACTACGTGCCCCTGGTGAAGTTCGTGGCCCACCGCATCGCCGCCCGCCTCCCTTCCCACGTGGAGCTGGACGACCTCATCAACAGCGGCATCCTCGGCCTGATGGATGCCATCGAGAAGTTCGAACCGGCGCGGAACATCAAATTCAAGACCTATGCCGAGCTGCGCATCAAGGGCGCCATTCTCGACGGGCTGCGGGACCTCGACTGGGTGCCGCGCAGCCTGCGTCGCAAGAAGAAGGACATCGAAGGCGCCTACCACGCGCTCGAGCAGCAGATGGGGCGGGCTGCCACGGATGAGGAAGTGGCCGTCCATCTGGGCATCCCCCTTGAAGAGCTGCACAAGAACCTGGATGACCTGAAGGGCGTGACCCTGGGCACCTTCGTCGAGGTGGGCGAGGACGGCGAGGGCGAAAGCCTCATCAGCTTCGTCCCGGACCCGGACGCAGAGGATCCCAGCCAGACGTTCCAGGCCTCGGAAATCAAGGAGATCCTTCGCGATGCCATGGAAGTACTGCCCAAGAAGGAGAAATTCGTGGTTCAGCTCTACTACTTCGATGAGCTGACCATGAAGGAAATCGGGACCCTTCTGAACATCACCGAGTCCCGGGTATCCCAATTGCATACCAAGGCCATGTTGCGACTCCGGGGTAAGCTCCTGGAGAAGCACATTGAAGGGTAATCCATGGCCAAAATCCTAAGCCAAGAGGAAGTAGACGCACTACTTAAGTCCCACACCAAACCGGCCGGGAAGGCTTCGGGCGGAGCGGGTGGGGACCGGGGTGCAGCTCCGGTCCAGGCAAAAAAAGCCCAAGTTCAGCGCAAGGTCACCCTCTACAACTTCCGCCGTCCCGATCGGGTGAGCCGCGAGCAGATGCGCTCGCTCCACTTCATGCACGACCGGTTCGCCCGCAACTTCTCCAGTTCCCTGAGCGCCTACCTGCGGACCATCACCGAAGTGAACCTGGTGAGCGTCGAACAGCTCAGCTACCAGGAATTCCTGCTGTCGGTGCCCGATCCCACCTGCTTCAACGCCATCTCCATCAAGCCGCTGGAAGGCGCCTTGGCGCTTGAAGTGAACCCCACCCTGGTGTTCCCCATCATCGACAAGATGCTGGGTGGTCCTGGCGAGCCGCTGAAGAACCTCCGCACCATGACCGACATCGAGCAGAGCATCTTCGACGGCATCCTCAAGCTGCTGCTGGAGGACATGCGCGAATCCTGGCGTGGCATCGTGGATCTGGACTTCCGCATCCAGGCCCGCGAGACCAGCCCCCAGCTCATCCAGATCGTGGCCCCCAACGAGGTGGTGCTGCTGGTGGTCTTCGAAGTGAAGATGGGTCCGGTGAGCGGCATGATCAACCTGGCAATTCCGAGCATCATCCTCGAACCCATCTCCAGCAAGTTCGACCAGGAAATGTTCACGGGCTACAAGAAGTCCTCCACCTTCGAGGAGGCCCGCCTCCTCATGACGAGCCTCAAGCGCTGCGGCATGGAGGCCGCGGCCGAGATCCGCGGCACCAGCCTCAGCATGGAGGAGGTGCTGCAGCTGAAGGCCGGTGACCTCATCCCGCTGACCAAGCGGTTCGATGCGGAACTGGATCTCTGCGTGGACGGCATTCCACGTTTCCTGGGCCTGGTGGCCCTGAATCCCAACGGGAAACGCGTGTTCCAAGTGACCGGCAGCCGGTCGGAGGGGTGAATCATGGATACCCGAGACACTGAATTCTTCCAAAAAGTCGGCGGCGCCTTCGCCGAGAGCATGGCCTCCGTGTTCTCCATGCTTACCGGCCGCGAGTTCCAGATGAAGTCGGCTCCAGGGGAGCTGCTTGAGACCACGGCCATCGCGGCCTTGCATGAGGGCACCGGGATCCTGGTCAAGGCCAACTACCAGAAGGGACTCAACGGAACCCTCTTCTTCACCCTCCCCCTCAAGGAGGGCACCATGCTGGTGGATCTGATGCTGGGGGGGGAAGGCGCCTCGGTAGACGAACTGGTGGGAGATTCCAAAGACGCCCTGGCGGAGACCTTCAACCAGGTCATGGGCAGTGCCAACCAGACCCTCTCGGACCTGGCCGGCGAAACCTTTGCCATCGCCAATGTGGAGATCCTGGCCATCCAGCCGGACGCAGCCGCCTTCGCAGAGCAGCTGGGCCAAGGCGCCTTCCAGGACATCACCCTGCCCACCGCCCAGGACTCCCTGAGCACGACCGTCCACCTCCTCTTCCCCGACCTCCTGCTCCAGCAGCTCAAGCGCAAGCTTGGCCTGGTGGAAGCTCCTGCGGCCGCTCCTGAGCCCTCGCCCGCCTCCGTGGCGGCCATCCTGGCGGCACCCCCGCGCCAGGCGCCGGTGGCCTCTGGACCCCCGACCGATTCAGGCAACCTGGACCTGCTCCTGGATATTCAGCTCCCGGTGGTGGTCCGCATGGGCCAGACCGAGATGCAGATGGGCGAGCTGCTCAAACTCACCCCAGGATCCATTCTCGAGCTGAACCGCAGTGCGGATGCGCCCGTGGAACTGCTCGTCAATGGCAAGCTCATCGCCAAGGGCGAGGTGGTGGTGGTGGACGGCAACTTCGCCTTCCGCATCACCGAGATCGACACCCGTGCGGCGAGAATTCGAAGCCTGGCCTGATGTTCTCCTGGGGTTCCCCTCGCAGCGCATGCGCTGCAAGGATCTGAGGTCTCGCTGCGCGAACACCCCCGGACCCCCACGCTCAGTCCGGCATAGCCGGGCTGAGCTTTCATCTACTCCGGCGACTCGGATGGCTCCACCGCCTGCGGTGTGATCAGGAAGATCGTGCGCCCGGTCATGGCTTGGCGGTCTTAGACTCCGCGGATGGGACATCACCTCGGCACCAAGAACAGCCTCGTTCCACTCATCGACCGGCTGAACAAGTACCCCATCGGCCTGGTGGATTCGGAGAAGCTCCGGGAGATCCTCGGCCTGCTCTTTTCGGAACAGGAGGCCTTCGTGGCCTCGCGCTTCCCGCTGGAGGAGACCACTCTGACCGAACTCGTTCGGGCCACCGGTCTGTCGGCGGAGGAGCTGGCACCCGCGCTGGAAATCATGGCCGACAAGGGCCTGGTCATGGACATGCCCTACGCCGGCACCACCTACTACCTGCTCATGCCAGGGCTCATCGGCTTCTTCGAGTTCACCTTCATGAAGCACCGGTCGGACCTGCCCGTGGAGCGGCTGGCAAGCCTCATGCGCGAGTACCTCGAGGAAAGCCAGGCCAAGGAGTTCTTCGGCAGCAAGACCCAGCTCACCCGCGCCCTGGCCTACGAGGAGCACATCCCCGTGACCTCGGAGATCGCCACCTACGAGCGGGCCCGGGAGATCATCCGAGAGGCGGGCTTCGGCGCCGTGGGGCTGTGCTATTGCCGCCACAAGAAGGAGCACCAGGGGAAGACCTGCGCCAAGGGCGCCCCCATGGAGGGCATCTGCATCTCCCTGGGCAGCGCCGCGCAGTTCCTTTCGCGGCGGGGGTTCGCGGAACCCAAGTCCGAAACCGAACTGCTGGAGGTGATCGACCAGGCCCGGGAACTCCGCCTCACCCATGTCACGGACAACATCCGCGAGAAGCCTTCCTTCATTTGCAACTGCTGCCGCTGCTGCTGTGAGCTCATGGTCGGCGTCCAGATGGGGTTTCACGATGGCATCGCGAAGACCGGGTTCACCGCGGTGATCGATCCAGGTCTCTGCGACTATTGCGGCACCTGCTTCACCGCCTGCAACGTGAAGGCCATCGGCCTCGCCAAGGGACACACCTTCCCGTCCCCGCAGGACCGCTTTGCCGCCGTGGCTGAGTCGGTTTGCCTCGGTTGCGGCGCCTGCATCTCCGCCTGCGAGAAGGGGGCCCTGGGCCTCGTCCCCGCCGCCCACCGGGCGCTGCCAGCCCGGAAGAAGCGGGACCTCTTCGTCCGCATCCTGTGGGAGAAGGGGCGTCTCGGCCCCTTCGTCACTAGCCGCCTCAAGAAGCAGCTGCGGCGGGTCTTCAGGCTGGGCGGGGACTGAGTCGGTCTGGATCGACCGGTAGGCCGGCCCCAAGGCGGCCCGGGACGGGGCTTGCCCTGGCCAGAGACGGTGGTGGTCTGCTTAGTTTTTAAAGATTTTTTTAATAACAATCCATGAAAATTCTAACCCACATAATTGAATGCGGCATATTCTGTTGTTCCAACAATCACTCCAATTCATGGCCCGGCGACACCCGGGAATCATCTTGCTCGGAGGCACTGCATGGCCAATGGATCGCGGTCTCTCGCCCTGGACAGCCAGCACCGGTTCTACACCTTCGCCTCCTGGGGCGTCGTTGCCATCGTACTGCTGGGTTTCGCCAAGACCTACTACCTGAAGCTGGTCTTCGGCACACCGGGGCTGTCTCCCCTGCTCCATCTCCACGGTCTGGTCATGACCTGCTGGTTCGCCCTCTTCCTGGTGCAGACCTGGCTGGTTGCCACCCATCGCGTCGATCTGCACCGGAAGCTCGGCATCCTCGGAGCCTTCCTGGCGGCCTCGGTGCTGGTGGTGGGCACCATCACAGCCATCACGGCCGCGCGCCTAGGGCGCTCTCCCGGACCGCCCCCGCTGATCTTCCTGATCGTTCCACTCGGCGACATGGTGGTGTTCGGATCCCTCGTGGGCGCTGGCCTGTGGCTGCGCCGGCACCGGGAGGCCCACCGGAGGCTCATGCTGCTGTCCTGCCTGGGAATCCTCGCGGCGGCCATCTCCCGGATCCCCCTGGATGCCATCGCCAAGGCCGGCCCGTTGGCCTACTTCGGTCTCACCGACCTGGCCGTCATCGGGTGCGCCATCTACGATCGCGTCCGCCACGGACGCGTGCACCCCGCCTTTCTCTGGGGTGGCCTCTTCGTCGTCGTGTCCCATTGGCTGCGCTTGGCTCTGGCAGGCACCCCGCAATGGATGAGCCTGGCGACCTGGCTGACGCGTTAGCCCTACCACAGCTGAGGTAGGGCCCCTACCTCAGGGCGTGTCGGTCCCACCACATTGGATCCTGGGCCCCATCCCGTTAAGTTGGGAAGGAAGCAAGGGAGTGTTCCATGTGCGGAATCGTTGGATACATCGGACAACAGGGGGCCGCAGGCATTCTGGTGAGCGGCCTGCGCAGCCTCGAGTACCGCGGCTACGACAGTGCGGGCCTCGCCCTTTCCTCAGGGTCCGGTGAGTTCAACATCATCCGCGCCTCTGGCAAACTGGCCAACCTGGCGGCCAAGGTGGACCTCTCGGATCCGACGCCCCTGGGCATCGGTCACACCCGCTGGGCCACCCACGGCCGCCCCACGGAGGAGAACGCCCACCCCCACCGCAGTGCGGATGGCCAGGTGGTGGCAGTCCACAACGGCATCTTCGAGAACTTCCTGGAGCTGCGGGCCGAACTGAAGGCCGCCGGGGAGACCTTCCAGTCCGAAACGGATACCGAGTGCTTCCCGGTGATGGTGTCCTACCTCATGAAGCAGGGACGCACCTTCCCCGACGCTTTCCGCGAGGCCGTGGGTCGCATGAAGGGCATCTACGCCCTGGCCTGTCTGCACGCCAAGGACCCCGGCCGGATCCTGGCCGCCCGCACTGGCCCGCCCATGGTGCTCGGTCTCGGCGAGGGTGAAACCTTCCTCGCCTCGGACGTGGTGCCCCTGTTGCCCCACACCCGCCGCGTGATCTTCCTGGAGGACGGCGACCTGGTGGAACTCACCCGTGAGGGGGTCCGGATCTTCAGCCTGGATGGGAGCGAGCTGCAGCGACCGGTCCTCACCATCCCCTACGACCCCGTGGCGGCCGAGAAGGGGGGCTACAAGCACTTCATGCAGAAGGAGATCTTCGAGCAGCCCCAGGCCCTCTCCAATACGCTGCTGAACCGGCTGCCGCTGGACGGCGAGGACATCCCCCTCGACCTGCCCTTTACGGAGCAGGAGCTGGCCGACCTCACCCGCATCCACATCGTGGCCTGCGGCACCAGCTGGCACGCGGGACTCGTGGGCAAGTTCCTCATCGAGCAGCTGAGCCGCGTGGCCGTCGAAGTAGATTACGCCAGCGAGTACCGCTACCGCGAACCTGTCATCCAGCCCGGCACCCTCATCATCGGCATCACGCAAAGCGGTGAGACCGCCGATACCCTGGCCGCCATGAAAGAGGCCGCCGCCCGCGGCGCCCGCACCCTGGCCATCTGCAATGTCATGGGCTCCACCGCCACCCGCCAGTGCG
>JANYAZ010000256.1 GCA_025361045.1 Geothrix sp.
CTGCTATCAGCAGCACGGGCGTGAGGTCTATCCCATCAACGCCAGGGCCACGGAGGTGGAGGGGCTGACGGCCTATCCCTCGCTGGCGGCGCTGCCCGTACCCGTGAAAGCCATCTCCGTGATCACGCCGCCGGCCGTCACAGAGCAGGTGGTTCGCGAAGCCGCCGCGGCGGGTGTGAAGCATGTCTGGATGCAGCCCGGTGCCGAGAGCGGCGAGGCCATCCGCACGGCGGAATCCCTCGGCCTGTCCGTCATCGCCAATGGCCCGTGTTTACTCGTGGTGCTGGGGTACCGGGAAAGCTGAATCTGCTGCGCAGATTCAGTCGGGAATTCGCTGCGCGAATTCGACCAGGAGCTTTTCCTCACTGAATTCGCATGGCGAATTCAGCCGCCTACGCGAGCCCCAGGTTCCTCCGGACCTCCAGCCGGTGCTCCTCATGGGCTTGCACCACCTTCGGCACTTCGCTTCGCCACAGCGTCGAAAAATCGGCGAAGGAGATGATCGGCTTCGCTTCGTCGCCAGGGGTCGAGTGTTCGATTGAGTCCTGCGAGGACATCTCGCGGGAAATAGGCTTGGCTGTCATGGGTGGGATTCCTCAGAAGAGAAAGGTAAGCGGTTTGGAGCTGGTAGGCAACCACTGAATCAGCAGGTTTTGGCCGGGCCCGGACGCTGGCCAGGGCATCCTGGCCTTCGGTCATCCGGCCTGGCCCTTCTTCGTCCACCCGCACGTGGTAGAGCTGCAGGCTGCGACCCACCCTCGGCGCGAGGCCCAGGAACGTGAAGGGCGCCCAGGCGTGGGCCCGGGCCATGCGGTCCAGGGGCACGTAGCGCCCCTCGCGTTCGGAGCGGGCCAGCATGGCCTTCAGGGAACCCCCGGGCTCACGGTCGGTGTAGGCCAGGTGGACCTCACTGCAACCGGCGCGGCGAATGCGTCCCAGCAGGAAGGAGACGCCCTCGGGATCGGTATGGGGTGCATCGAACACGGCCCCGAAGGCCGGCCCAAGGGCCAGGGCGCCGGTGGTCTTGCCTGTGGCCTGGCCGCCCATGAAGATGATCACCGGTTCTCGGCGGGCGATGGCCAGGGCGCGGTCCCGGAGCCGCTTGCCCAGGGCGTTGAGGTGCACGGAGGCCCGACCGGCGGGATCCTCCAGGGCTTCGTAGCCCTGGGTGGGGTTGCGCCGCAGGCTGGGCAGCAGGGTCGCCAGCACGTCGCCGTTCACGAGCTGGCCCTCCAGCGTTCCGGCGAAGCTGGCGTACTCCTCCAGAGCCTGATCGGAGTGGCGCGCGAGGCTTGCGGATTCCTGTTCCAGGGCCTCACGCAAGTCGCGACGCTCCTCCTCCGACAACTCCCAATAGGAGCGTCGTTCGTGCCAGGCCACCTGCTGCCAGGACGTTTGATTGACCATTGCGACACAGTAGCCGAATTATGCTGTCAGGTATGACCATGACCACGCCAGCTGTCCTCCTCTTTCCCGGCCAGGGTACGGAGGCCGTGGGCATGGCCGCAGGCTGGGAGGCCCACGCCGCCTGGAGGGACACCCTCGAGGCAGCGGAAATCCATTCGGGATATCCCCTGCGCCACTTGATGGCGGGCGGCCCCCTGGAGGACCTGCGGTTTCAGCGCCACGCCCCCTGTGCGGTCCTGGCCCACTCCGTCGGCCTGTTCCGGACTTGGCGCCAAGCAGGAATGCCGGTTCCAGTGGCGGCGGCGGGGCACAGCATGGGTTTCTACTCGGTCCTGGTGGCGGCGGGCGTGGTGCCGCTCGAAGCGGCCCTGGACCTGCTCACGGCAGTGGAGGATCTGAGCCAGGAGGCCTTCGGCGAGCGGGCCATGGGCATGGCCTTTGTCATCGGAGTGGCGGAGCTGGAGGTGCGTCAGGCGCTGCTGGCCCATCCGGGGTTGGCCCTGTCCAACCGGAATGGCCAGGCACAGTTCACGATCTCCGGACCCACTGCCGACTTGGAACAGCTGGTGGCGATCCTTCAGCCCTCGGCCTTCAAAGTCGGTTTGCTGCCCGTCAAGCACCCCCTGCACGGCCCCCACATGGTGGCGTTGCTCCCGGAGCTCGCGCGGCGGATGGCAAAGGTCACACCCATGGAGCCGGCCTTCCCTTTGATCTCCCACTTCGACGGGCGGATGCTCACGACGGGAAGCATGGCCTGGGACGAGGGCCTGGCCTCCATCGCCCTGCCCGTGGACTGGCCGGCGGTGGTGGCACGACTGAACGGGTTGGGCGCTCCCCTCGCCGAGTGCGGCCATGGGAGCCAGCTGTCGGGGTTGACACGCTGGGCCGATCGCAAGCTTCAGGTGACCAGCCTGCAGCCTGCCCCTGAATACGGCTAAAAAATAGATGACTCAGCGGTAAAAAGGCGCACCCTGGACCGACCGAATCACTGGATCGTCCCCCTTCGGCTCTGCCATGATTGGGGCTCCCGCCCACACCGCCTAGGACCCCTCCCCCATGTCCATGTCCACCCTGATTCTTGGAGAGGCCCTCGCCAACCGGTGCTCCCAGGTGCTTTACCGTTGCCTGGAAGAAGTGGGCAGCACCAAAGGGGCCCTCTACCTCCGGTCGCCGGAGCAGGGCGGCTTTGAGGTCGTGAGTTTCTATGGTTGGCCACGGGGTACACGGCCTCCCGTCTTCATCCCGGAAGGCCACCCCCTGCTGGTCCACACCCAACGGGTCCGCCGGGCTTTCGTGGTGAACGATGCCTCTGAATCCCCCGAACTGGCGGCGTTCGGCCAGGGAGGCGAGTGGCCGCGTTACCTCATCACCCCCGTCTACCTGGCCGGGGAATGGGTCGGGCTGCTGATTCAGCGCGACCGCATCAAGGGCGGCACCTTCGAGGTGGAACGGGACGAACCCCCCACGCTGGCCATCTGCGGCGATCTGGTACTGGCGCTTCGGGAATTCCGGCTCTACGGCACCCATGCGCGGCCCGACCATGTGCCGCTTTCAGTCCATGTCCCGGATCCACCTGATCCCTCTGCCGCCGGTCCGGCCCCTGTTCCCGAGGGCCTGCCCACGGCGTCCGCCATCATCGACGAAGTGGCCCCCGTGGCCGAGCGCCTGCTTCCTTCCGTATCCGTGCCCTCAGCACCCATGCGCGCCCCTGGCGTGTACATCGCCTCGACCGGTCCCTCGGCGCAGGAGCGGATGTATGGCTTTCCTGGCGGTCACGACGGCTATGCGGCGCTGCCCTGGGAATCGGATCGCACCCTCAGCGGCTGGGTGGCGCCTGCCCCGGTGAATTCGGAACGGAAGCGCGGGATGGTGCCACCCGAGCAACGGGCCTTCTTCTGGGAGATCGCCGGGTTGCTCAGCCAGATCCTCTCGGCCTCGGCGGTGGCGCTCTGGATCGAGGATCCCGAGGAGATCCGACCGATCCTGGCCTACAGCACCCTGCCCATGTCACCCGGCCTTCAGCAGCAGATCCTTGCCCATGCCACCTTCCATCTCCCGGCTGTGCGGGAACAGGACCTGCGACTCATCACCCGCATCGACATGGCGGAATCCCCCGCGATCAGCGGGGCCTTCTCAACCTACATGCCGCTGCTGCTGAATGAGACGCTGCAGGGCCACGACCTGATGCTGGTCTTCCGCCAGGAGGACCACTCCTTCTCCATCTCAGAGATCGAAGCCATCCAGAAGCTGGGTCGCATTCTGGGCCTGCACATGCAGGAAGCCCGGCTCCATGAGCGGTACCACCACGCCTTTTTGTCCGTCAGCCACCGCATCCTGCAGTCGAGTGAAAGCCGGATGCCCACCCTCCGTCCCCATAGCCTGGCCACGGCGCGGCTCGCCAGGGACCTGGCCCTGAAACTCGAACTCACCACTGAGGAAGTGGAAGCGGTCAGCATTGCGGCGATTCTCCACGATGTGGGTCTGCTGATGCTGGACCCGCAGATGCTGGCCAAGCCCGAGCTGAACGGCGAGGAGCTGAAGAAGGTTCGGAGCCATCCCGAACTGGCGGCGGTCTTCCTCAAGGACCTGCGGTTCCCCTTCGACGTGGTGAAGATGATCCGTCACCACCACGAGCGATGGGATGGACATGGCTACCCTGAGGGCCTGCGCGAGACCAGCATCCCCATCGGGAGCCGCATCATCGGCTTGATCGAGGCTTATGAGGTCATGACCAGTGGCAAGGGGTATCGCCGCCCGAAAGGCTACCGGCAGGTCCTGGAGGAGCTGGAGAACGAAGCAGGCGCCCAATTCGACCCCAAGGTGGTGGAAGCTTTTCGCGGGCTCATGACACGTAAGGGTGAGAGGGGGTAGTACCCTGGTCTCCGGAGCGAACATGTCCTTCACCCGATCCCAGCGCGGATTCACCATGGCCTTGGCCTTGGCCTTGGCGGTGGTGATGGGGTTGATGCTGATGAAGGCCGGTCCGCTGGTGAGTGCCGAGGTCCAACGGGAGAACGAATCGGAGCTCATCTTCCGGGGTGAGGCCATCGCCAATGCCTTTCGGCTCTACTCGGCCAAGATGGGGCGCTATCCCATGGATCTCGAAGAGGTGATGAAGGTCCGTCCCCGGATCCTTCGCCAGAAGTATCAGGACCCGATGACGCCCAGTGGCGACTGGGAGTTCATCACCCAGGTCCGGCCAGGGGCCTCGGGGAACACGGAGGGATTACCCATCGTCGGCGTTCGCAGCAAGAGCGCGTCGAACAGCATCCACATCTACCAGAACAAGACCCTGATACGGGATTGGCAGTTTACGGCCGAACAGAATCTGCTGGGCATTACGGACGAGGCTGGCAAGCTCCGGGGGCTCCCCAAGGCCGGGAATGCAGCCGATAAACCCGTGGCCCCCAAGGAATGAGGGTGCTCTTGAAAGCTGTGATCGTGCTTCTCATCTCGGTCATGGCCCTAGCTGCCGAGGACTTCCAGGGCTGGGCGAAAGGTCTGGAAGCCCGTGGTGTCAAGGTGTCTGCTGGCATCTGGGACGCCAGTACCGGGCGGGTTCTCGAACGCCACCTGGATGACCAGGCTCTGGTGCCTGCCAGCACGACCAAGGTGGTATCGACCTATGCGCTGCTCAAGACCCTGAAGCCCGACTTCACCATCGAGACCGAAATATGGGGCGATCTGAAAGACGGCGTGGTGCAGGGGGATCTCACCTTCAAGGGGGATGGCGACCCCTCCTTTGTCAGCGAACGCATTTGGATGCTGGCCCAGGCTCTCAAAAAAATGGGCCTTCAACGCGTGACCGGTAATATCCGCCTGGACCAGAGCGCCTTTGACAGCCAGCGTGAGCCGGACGGCTGGCAGAACACCACGGTCGACACCCTGCCTCCGGTGCTGGCCCTCTCGGTGAACCATAACCGGGACGAGACGGGTCGACTGGTGGCGGATCCGGAACGCCAATCCCGGGACATCATCCAGCGGATTCTCCAGGAAGCGGGCATCACCATCGAGGGCAGGGGTGGGGTTCCGGGGAATCCCCGCAAGCTGCTGGGTTGGACCTCGCCTCCCCTGCGTTCGATGGTGTTGGACATCAACAAGTGGTCCAACAATTTCGCCATCGAGATGCTGGTGCGGAAATATGGTGCTGGCTCCTGGCCCCGCGGGGTCAAGCGCATCCAGGCGTTCTACCAAACCTCGTTCGGCCTGGGGCCAGAGGCCATCCAGATCACGGATGGCTCAGGTCTGAGCAAGGACAACCGCCTGTCGGCCCGCACCCTTGCCATCATTCTGCGTGGCGCCTACCACGACTTCGAAGCAGGACCCGAGTTCGTCACATCCTTGAAAGTCACGGCCGAGAAACCCTGGAAGCTGAGGGAAAAGGATGGCAACCTCACGCGCCGTGTGCGAGCCAAGACGGGCCACCTGGACCTCGTCAACGGCCTCTGTGGCTTCATCCAGACCCTGGATGGCCAGGTCCGGGTGTTCGCCATTTTGCTCAACGGACCTTGTCACGATGAGGATGTGTGGGACCAGGTCTCAAGATGGGCCAATTAGCTTCCGTGCCATTGTTGATCCAGGGGTACTGCGCGACGATGGAAAGATGAGGAGTTGCCATGCCCCGCATCGCCATCGTGGATGACAGCCGCCTGGTTCGGGCCTTTTCGGCCGGGGCCCTGCGCGCCAAGGGCCACGAAGTGGTGGAGGTCGAGCCAACCTCCTTGTTCGAGGTCTTGAAGGTGCTTCGGGAAACACCGGTGGATCTGCTCGTGGCCGACTTCCTCATGCCTGACTGCCCGGGGGAGAGCCTGGTCCGTGCCTGTCGTGAAGATGCCGCCTTGCGGGACCTGCCGATCCTGGTGGTGTCAGCCCATCGCGACGACATCAGCCTGCAGCGCATGCAGCAGATGGGTATTTCCGGGTTCCTGCTCAAGCCGGTGGACGCCTCGTCCCTGGTGGCCAAGGTGGCCGAGACGCTCGAGGACTGAGCGCACTCAGGAAGGCTGGTTTCATGCACAGGAGACAGTCGCCGGATCCGCGGGGCCTCGCCGCACTGGTTTTGGGTGCCTCGCTGCTGGGGTTCGCCGCCATGCTGGTGCGCTGGGCCGCTCCGGCGGGGCCCCTGACCGTCGGCTTCTACCGCATGGCCTTCGCGCTCCCTTTCGTGGCCTGGATGGCGAAAGGCACGGGCCGCCCGGAGACCGGCTGGGCCCGCTTCTGGGCCGGGATCGCCGGGGTCTGCTTCGTCCTGGACCTCTGGATGTGGCACACGGCCCTCCACCTCACCAGTGCTGCCAATGCCACCCTGCTGGTCACCTTGGCACCCATCTGGGTGGCTGTGGTGTCCGTGCTGTGGATGGGCGCGCGCCTGCGCCGCCGTTTTTGGGTGGGGGTCCTCCTGGCTCTCGCCGGCGCACTGGTGTTGGGCCTGGCCAAGGGCGCCCGCTGGGGCACGGGGCTGGGCGAACTGCTGGGCGCCCTGGCCTCGCTCGCCTATGGGGCTTTCACCCTGGCTCTGGGGCGGGCCCGGCAGGAGCTCAGCGCCCCCGAGGCCCTGTTCTGGGTGGTGCTCACCTGCATGGTGCTCTTCGGCGCCCTGGGCTGGGCCCAGGGCGAAGCCTTCGTGGGTTTCCCGGCCCGCTCCTGGTGGGCGTTGCTGGCCCTGGGGGTGTTCGTGCAGGTGCTGGCCTGGTGGTTCATCACCTGGGGTATGGGCCACGTACCCACGAACCTGGGCGCCATGGGCCTGATGACCCAGCCCGTGGCCACCATCATCCTGGGCTGGCTGCTGCTGTCGGAATCCGTGCGGCCCCTGCAGGGGCTCGGC
>JANYAZ010000305.1 GCA_025361045.1 Geothrix sp.
CGCCACTTGGCAGGCCTGAAGTTCAACGAGCTCGTGCGGACTGGCAAGGTGAAGGCCCCCATCGTCATCGGCCGTGATCATCTGGACAGCGGCAGTGTGGCTAGCCCCAACCGCGAGACCGAGGCCATGAAGGATGGTTCCGATGCCGTCAGCGACTGGCCCCTGCTCAATGCCATGACTGCCGTGGGTGGCGGCGCCTCCTGGGTGAGCTTCCACCATGGCGGCGGCGTGGGCATGGGCTACAGCCAGCACAGCGGCGTGGTCATCGTGGCCGATGGCACGGAGCGTGCCGAACGCTGCATCACCCGCGTCCTCTGGAACGACCCCGCCATGGGCGTCTTTCGACATGCCGATGCCGGCTACGACAGCGCCCGGGATCATGCAGAAACCATCGGCCTGCATATCCCGATGAAGGGCTGAACAGAATTATTGCCACAGATGAACACGGATGAACTCAGATAAGGCCCTGTGACATCCAATCCGTGTTCATCTGTGTTCATCCGTGGCTGATTCAAAAAGGCTGACCATGTCCCGCCCCTGCCCCTGCACTTCCAAGAAGCCCTATGACCGTTGCTGCGGCCCCTTCCATGCGGGCACGGCCGTTCCAGAGACAGCCGAGTTGCTGATGCGTTCCCGCTTCTCCGCGTACGCTTTGGCCAAGGCGGACTACCTCATCGCCACGCGTCCCGAAGCCAAGCGGGCCGACGAGAACCGTGAGGAGCTCACCGCCTATTGCAAGTCCGTTCAGGCCGTGGGGCTCAAGATCGTCGGCAAGGAGAAGGGCGGGAGGGAAGACGAAACGGGCATCGTCACCTTCCATGCCAGCCTGCAGTCCAACGGACGGCGCACCCTCCATATCGAGACCAGCACCTTCGCCCGGGAGAACGGTCGATGGGTCTATGTGGATGGGGTGGTGAAAGGGTAGGAGGGCCTCGGCCCCTCACACCCGACTGCGGCCACGCCTTCCAAAGGTAACAGTCCGCCCCCCTACCCCTTGGTAAAAAAGGGGGTCATTCGAAATGATCAGGTCCCAGAAGAATCGCCCCTGGGTAGGAATGACGCTTTTTTCGTGAAGCCCGTGCAAAAACTCAAAGCATCCGAACGGGATCCCGAAAGAACATAGTGAGGTTTTAAGGTATGGAAGAAGGTCCCGTGTTCATTCGTCGGGCTGATCATGGCGCCCGCATTCTGGTCGTCGATGATGATGCCCTGACGCGCCGCAGCCTGCGGGCCATGCTGGAGCGCGGCTACTACCAGGTCGAAACCGCCGAAGATGGAGAGCAAGGGCTTGGCCTCCTCCCGTACTTCAAGCCGGACCTGGTCATGCTGGACATCCAGATGCCCGGCATGGATGGGCTGGAGGTTTGCCGCCGCATCCGCGAACTGCCGAACGGAGACTTGTTGCCAGTGATCTTCCTGACGGGAGATGAACGCCCGGATATCCATTCCCTGGCCTTTCAAGTCAAGGGAGATGACTTTCTGCGGAAACCGGTGCTCTCCGGGGAGCTGATCGTCAGGATCCGAAGCCTCATGCGGCTCAAGCGGCTCCAGGCGGAAATCCAGGCCGAGCGGGACAACCTGCTTGACCTCCAGAAGCAGCGGGAGCAATTGTTTGGGTTCATCGTGCACGACCTGAAGAATCCCCTCTCGGCCATCCAGGTGGGGCTGGAGCTTCTGGACGGCGGGATGGACCACACACCCACTTCAGTAACTCAGTTGCACAGGCTCCGGGAGACGGCTGAGTCCATGGGGCGGATGATTCAGAACATCCTCGACCTTGGGCGCGCCGAGCAGATCGGGCTGGAGCTCCGCAAGACCATCATTCCCCTGAGCAGCTGGCTCCCCAACCTGCTCAAGGAGGTCGCAACCCAGGCCCAGGCCCGGAACCACCAGCTCTCCTGGGACAGTCCGGACGGTCTGGAGGTAACGGCCGACCAGGAATTCCTTCGGAGACTTCTGCTGAACCTCATTGACAATGCGTTGAAGTACTCGCCCTCTGGCAGCCACACCAGGATCGAGGCCCGTTCTTCTGAGAGCGGCGTCCGGATTAGTGTGAGGGATCAGGGCCAGGGCATCCCGGAGGCCATGCGCGAGTTTATTTTCGGAAAGTTCGTCCGCCTGGAAGAGGGAGAGGCAAGCCTTCGCAGTGGTTCGGGTCTTGGTCTTGCCTTCTGTCAGATGGTCGCGGAGGCCCACGAAGGGCGGATCTGGGTGGAGGAGAACACACCCACGGGGAGCGTGTTCGTGGTGGAACTGCCGAGGAGCCACACAGCCGCTCCCTCATCCCGACCATCCCCGCGGTCCTGAAGGGGTGCAGGCGGCGCCCGCTGTGTGACAGGACAGGCCTTGGCCGTCGCGGATTCCGCCCGAAGCTGTTCCTGGCGTTTCGGCGAGCCGCCTTCAGTGCGGTCCCGGATCCTTCTCCCCAGCCCGCACCTCGATGTCCAGCTGGTTCTGCTTCGGCGGCAACGGACAGGTAGCGAACAGGGTGAAAGCGCAGGGGGGATTGATGGCCCGGTTGAAGTCGAGCACCACCTTGCCGTTCTTCGGCATGTCCGCGTAGAGGAACCGTCCGGCCGGATAGGTGCCCCGGGCGCTCGTGGTGTCCTTGAAGATCAGGAAGAGCTCCGGATGGTCCGGATCCTCCACCATGGGTTCCAGGGTGATCTCGCGACCACCCACCTTGAACCGCAAGAGCCCTGGCGCGCTCATGGGCTCCGTGGTACCCAGCACCGTGGGGATCAAGCGCGTCTGCGGCGTGGCATAAGGAATGAAGTCGGCCTCCACGCGCCACGCGGGATCCACCGGGTACCGGGGTACCCCATGGAAGGCCTTGCGCGCGGGGTTCTGGGAATCCTTGATGCGAACACCCAGGCGAGTGCCGCGGCGGATGAGGTAGAACTTCACCCGTCCGGCCATGAGCACATCCGGCGTTCCGTCGGCGTCCGACTTCAGCACGGTCTCGATCGCAGGCTTGCCGTTGAGCTGCAGGCCGCTGCCCGGGAGCGGTTTGAAGCGCACGGTGGTGCCCTCCAGGATGAACACACCCGCCTTCGCCGGTGCGGCCCATTCGGGCAGCAGCACCGTGGATCCAGGTGCCGAACCAAGGGAATTCTCCCCAGGGTTCAGCCAGTCTCGGCCGATGAGGCTCAGCCAGCCATCCTCTGCCGCAAGCCGAGTCTCCCGCGCCGCGTGCCAGGCATCCACGGCGGTTCGATGGGCATCCTGGGCCGATGCGGTGATGCAGAAGAGGCAGGAGGTGAGAGCCAGGGCACGATTCATGGGAACCATCGTACCGCGCTGAAGGGGCCCGGGTACCTTGAAACGATCTAGAATGGTGGCAACACCGCCCCTCCTGGAGTCACCGTGCGCCTAGCCCTCCTCGCTCTCCTTTCGGTCATGGCCCTACCCATCGGCGCAGGTGATCCGCCTCGCCGACCCATCCACACCTATTCCATCGTGGCGCGGGATGCCGCCACTGGGGACATGGGCGTGGCGGTCCAGAGCCACTGGTTCTCCGTGGGTTCGGCTGTTCCCTGGGCCGAACCAGGCGTGGGGGCGGTGGCCACGCAGAGTTTCACTGAACCCAGCTATGGCCCCCTGGGACTTGCGCTGATGAAAGCGGGCAAGTCCGCACCGGAGGCCCTCAAGGCACTGCTCTCCGCGGATGCCGATCGGGAGGTGCGGCAGGTGGCCATGGTGGACGCCCAGGGCCGGGCCGCCGCGCACACGGGTGCCAAGTGCATCCAGGCGGCGGGACATGAAGTGGGAGAGGGCTTCACGGTGGAGGCCAACCTCATGGACAAGGCCACCGTCTGGCCCGCCATGGCCAAGGCCTTTCGCACCGCCAAGGGCGATCTCGCCGATCGTCTGCTGGCGGCCCTCCGCGCCGCCCAGGCCGAGGGTGGCGACATCCGCGGCCAGCAGAGCGCGGCCCTCCTCATCGTGAAGGGCAAGCCCTCCGGGCAACCCTGGAACGACCGTCTCTTCGACCTGCGGGTGGAGGACAACCCGGATCCGCTGAAAGAGCTGGGCCGTCTGGTTCAGTTGCGCCGGGCCTACCGCCTCATGGACGAGGGCGATGGCTTCGTCACCGCCGGCAAGTGGGCCGAGGCCAAGACCGCCTATGAAGCCGCGGCCAAGCTGGCACCCGGCATCTGGGAGATGCCCTTCTGGCAGGCCGTGGCCTTGGCATCGAGCGGCAAGCTGAACGAGGCCCTGCCGATCTTCAAACAGGTCTTTGCAGCCGAGCCCTTCTGGAAGCGCCTGGTCCCTCGACTCGCCGCGGTGGACCAGTTGCCGAAAGACCCTGTCCTGCTGAAGGCCATTGAGGCGCAGTAGGTCCGATCAGTTTTCTTTTGCCTGTGGTTCCGCCTTCGGTGCCATCAGCATCCGCAGGCCATAGAGGATGGCGCCCACCAGGATGAAGCTGTCGGCAAGGTTGAAGGTCCAGTAGTGCCAGGTGCCGAAGACGAAGTCGAGGAAGTCCACCACGGCACCCCGGTAGATCCGGTCGAGGCCGTTGCCCAAGGCACCACCGAGGATCAGCCCCAGGGCCAGTCGCTCCCAGGTGGCGGTCTCCCGAGCCAGGAAAAGTCGGCCGAAGTAGACCAGGGCCGCGATTCCTGCCACAGCGAACAGGATGGAGCGGGCGGTGGCAGGGAGCCAAGTGAGGCTGCCGAAGATGGCACCCCGGTTGAAGCCGAGCGTCAGGTAGAAGAACCCGCGGACGACCGGCAAGGACTCCCCCTCACCCAGGGTCCGCAGGATCCAGGCCTTGGAACCGAGGTCCGCGACGAGCGCAGTGGCAGGGAGCAGCAGCCAAACCAGGCGGCGCACTAGGCCACCACCGAGGCACAGCGGACGCAGAGGGCCGCATCCTCACCATGGCCATGGCCGCCCTTGTGGTTCCAGCAGCGGGGACACTTGAGGCCGTCATGAGCGGAGACGGCAATGATGGGGGCGGCGACACTCGAATCTGCGATTCGAGCGAGAGAAGAAACAACAAGCAGATCGTCGAGGGGTTCCCCCATGCTGTCCAAGAGCTCCCACTCCGCTTGATCCATGAGCGTGATTTGCACCGCCGCATCCAGGCTGGTGCCGATGGTCTTGGCCGCCCGATGGGGCTCCATCGCCGCCTGGACCGCCCCGCGCACCTCCCACAGCTTTTCCCAGGCTTTGTCTTTTTCTGACTCGGCAGCTCCGCTGCCGAGCATGGGGAACCTCTGCTCATGGACACTCCCCGAACAACCCGGGATCTGCTCCCAGGCTTCGTCAGCCGTGAAGCTCATGACCGGGGCCAGCAGGGTGCAGAGGCCCTTGACCAGCTCCCAACACGCGTGGCGGCAGCTGCGTCGACGGGGAGAATCCAGGGCATCGCAGTAGAGGCGATCCTTGATGATCTCGAAATAGCGGCCGGACAGGTCCAACTGGCAGAAGCCGTGGATGGCCTGGGTGGCCCGGTGGAACTCGAAGCGGGTGTAGGCGTCTGTCGCCTCCGTCGCGGTGCGGACGAAGGCGCCCAGGACCCAGCGGTCCAGAGGCGACAGCTCGGCCGGCGCCACTGCATCCCTCGCGGGATCGAAATCGGCCAGGGCCCCCAGCAGGAAGCGGAGGGTGTTGCGGATCTTGCGGTAGGCGTCGGCGCTGCGGTCGAGGATCTCCCTGGAGATGCGGATGTCCTCGCTGTAGTCACAGGAGGCAGCCAACCAGCGCAGGATATCGGCGCCAAGCGTCTTCAGGATCTCCTCCGGGGTGATGACGTTGCCCAGGCTCTTGGACATCTTCTGGCCCTTGCCGTCCAGCACGAAGCCGTGGGTGACCACCTGCTTGTAGGGCTTGGTGCCCGTGGCGGCGAGGTTGAAGAGCAGGGAGCTGTGGAACCAGCCCCGATGCTGATCCGAGCCCTCCAGATAGATGAACTGCCCATAGTCGTCGGGGCTAAGTTCCGGGTGGGAATGGCACACCACGGAGGCGCTCACGCCGGAATCGATCCAGACGTCCAGGATGTCCGTT
>JANYAZ010000310.1 GCA_025361045.1 Geothrix sp.
GCCTGTGCCTTGGCGATGGCCCGCTCCATCCCCTCCTCGTGGTCGGGGATCTCCGATGCCTGGGCCATCTCTGGCTCCATGGCGGGGAACAGGGCCGCTTGGCCGACCGTGGTGTTGCTCTGGCCGGCGAGGTCACCACCGGCCGCCGGAGCGTGGCGAAGGATCGGGGGGCTACCTCAAAATGAGCTAGCAGCCAGGGGTGATTGAGTTCACACTCCCTGTGCCGTCGCTCCCGCCACCGGACGACTCAGCATAGGTCGGTGGCGCGTAGGCTCGACGGGGAGGCAACCCCCCCCGAGTTCACCGACGGTTGATTTTTTGGGTGTAGGGAGCCTATCCCATGCGGCCAAACTCTGTCCAAGGCTCTAGCCCTGGCAGCGGCACGGCGCCCGCTTGTGCCGCTATGTGACGGTCCATGGGTGTTTTTCGAGGCTGTCTCGCCTTGGGAGCTGGTGCTGGTCGTGTCGAAGGCGCTAGGGGAGGAGGTTCTGGCATAGGCTCCAGTGCCCACAGGCGCCGGCGCTCCGTCTCCCAGAGCTTCACGAAAGCGTTCATAGCCAGATGCGGACACGCCCCGTATGACTCAGGCAAATGATATGCAAGACCACCATGAAAGCAGGTGTCGAACTTGTAGTGGCATGGGTAGGGATAGTTCTGGTGAAGGTGGATCCACCGCTCCCCACCCACCTCATGCGCGTTGGACCCGATGTGAAAGCCTTCATGGAGCTTTCGGCCCATGCAGATCCGGAGGATCAGCGCAGGATCACCAGGGTCAAAGGTGTCGGTCTGGAATGGGTGGCGCATGGGTGCCTCAGGGCACCAAGGATAGGCCGCTTGATTTGACAGGAAAGGTCTATGCAACTGGTTCGATGAGTTCCGGCCCATCGTTTCTCACGTTTCCCACTGCGGCGCTGACAGGATGTGCCGCCATCAGTTCCGCAGGATAGGGCACCAGCAGAGCCTGAACCACCTTCACTTGAGCCGCGGGGTCCAGCCATAGGTCCCAGGACCCTCGAGGCAGGATCACCGGCATGCGATTGTGGATCCCTGCCATCAGCTCGTTAGGCTCCGTGGTGATGATGCAGGCACTGACCATCACCTCACCATTGGGACCTTGCCAGTCCTCCATGAGGCCAGCGAAGGCGAAGATGTCGCCATCTGTAGGGTGGATGTAGAACGGCTGTTTCCCCTTGCCCTCCGCTTTCCACTCATAGAACCCAGATGCTGGGATGATGACCCGCTTGCGCTTGAATGCAGTTCGGAACGTCGGTTTTTCAGCCAAAGTCTCTGCCCTGCCGTTGATTGGCTTGGAGAACTCGTCGGGATCCTTGACCCATCCCGGGATCAATCCCCAGTGGGCTACATCTGCCACCAGCTGGCCCCGTTCGGGCTTCACATAGATGATGTATTGGCCTGGGGCGATGTTGTAGCCGCGTTTGATTGTGTAGCCAGGTGGAACCATCCCCATGGCCTCAGCCAGGCTGTTTGCATCGAAGATGAAGGTGTAGCGGCCGCACATGCTGAGAGGGTAGCCACCTTTTTTGGGGGCGGTGCTTGGCCAGAATCGGCACCACTCGTGTCCTGACAATCGACTTTTGGGGTTGGGATAATGTGGCGGTAACTTGGCGGTGAATTCGCCTCAATTCTCATGTTTGGATGGTCTCGGAATAGGCTACAAATGTTTAAAATAAAAGACTAAAGACGTTACCGAATTTTGCCCGTGGTTGGGACAGATCCACGGGCACCGCAACTCTCAAAAAACTCGTCGCAAGAGGTCCGATCGGACATCCCTGGACTTTCCCGATCCGGGCCTTGGGATGGGCGAGGAAGGGCTGGCCACTCCGGTCAACTCCTCGTGGGGATCGATTCTGCCCCGGTATCTTCCGAAGGTGGAATCGAGTAATGGCGCGGGTATAGCCCGTTCTGCCTCCGGTTAAACTTCGGTATGAGTTGGGATGAACTCATCTTCGATGGCCGGGTCTCCCTGGCCATCCAGCTTGAGCCCGTGCTCCTTCATTAGCCCCACCAGCTGGTGTCCATTGATGAGGCCGATGAGTCCATGGGCGCTAGCCCTTCGGGCTTCCAGCACGGCCCCTCGGCTGAAGCCGGCGGTGGTAATGAAGACGCCGATCGTCTGGCTGCCCATGCTTCCCCGGAATTTCTGCAGATCCGGCCGGGACACGTTCGCAGGGGTATACCTTTTCGCCTGGGCCACCAGTTCGCACCTGATGCCGCCTGCCAGCTCGACCTCTCCCCTGGCATCAATGCCCCCATCGCCAGTCATCCGGGTCTGCTTGATGTTGGCCTCGAACACGAGGGAGCAGAGTGTGGCGACCAACTTCTCGAACTGGTCCGGGGTGATGCCCCGAATCCTGCTCAGCAGTGCCTCATCCTCGGGTGTCCAGGCCGATTTGGGAGGCACGCTCGAGGCGGCTCCTGTCAGCGCTACCAAGCCCTGGCCCAGTTTGAGGAACCGGGGGTCCAGCCCGCGCTTCTTGTAGCGTGCGATCTCCGAGAGGATCTGGGCATACATCGTTGCCTCAGGGGTCTTGCCCTGAGTGGCCAGCTTCCCCTTCTCGAGGGCGATCCGGGTGATATCCCGGTAATGCATGGGACCTTGAGGGGTGGCTTCCTGGAGGACCTCGAGGGCAGCCTCCGTAAAGCTTAGGGTGTCCGACTCTGTGCTTGGATCGAGTTCTTCATCCTCGAACAGTCCCAGAGGCTCGTCAGAGACCGGCGGCTCATAGGCAGGGGCCTGGCCCTTCAACCCGAATCGTCCGGGGGCGGTGCGGACGAATGGCGAATCAGGGCTCTTCAGGCTCGTGGCCAACCTCGAGTGGACGGTCTGATCGGGGGTCAATCCGGAGGTCTGCCAATATCCCTTGGACAGCGCTGCCTCCGTGATCTCCCGAGCCGAGAGAGGCCGACCCGCCTCCTCAAGGACCCGCTTGGCGGCTTCAAGCACAGTGAGCATGGTCTCTCCCGGAAAGGACCTTCCCGGGATGTCCGATGTCCAGGAAGGTTCAAAATCAAACTGTTTGATTTTGTATCGTCTTTCATGGGGCCGAGACAAGGGGCATTTCACGTGCGCTCGGATTCCGACGGACGCGCTCCCTTTCCCATGGACCTCGCCATGGCGTACCATGACCCCCATGGCGTGCCGCCTAAGTTCTCGCTCCTGGATCCGGAGCGAGGGGAGACTGTGGGCGCAAAGTCAAATCCCTTGTTTTTTGACCCCTCGGGTTTATCCATGACTCGGAAGGGACCCTACCGTGTGGATGGTGGTTTTACGCGGCCTGGAAGCCTTGGCCAACGCATTGCGGCCATCCGGAAGGCATGGGGGTGGACCCAGTCCGACCTGGCCGACCGGCTGCGGGTGCGTAAGGCCACGGTGAGTGCCTGGGAACGTGAGACGGCGGCCCCCAATGGCATCTCCCTCATTGCCCTGGCGGCCGTTCTGAACACGTCTCCGGATGCCCTTCTGGGTGAGGCGCGGTTCACCATCCCGCCTGGCCTGGAAGGGGTTGCAGAAGGGAGCTGGCGCAGCGTCCAGCTCCCCGAGCCTGCAGATCCCGAGACGGTCCTCCTGGTGGATGCTGGAAGTGCTACCGAGGCCCTCAGGCCCAGCCAGCTCAAGACCAAGGCCACCGAGGCCCTCGGCGCCCGTCGGCCAGTGTGGCTGGTGGTGGGCTGAGCTTTACTCCTTCGCCAGGGCTTCCTCGACGCTGGAGAACGCCTCTAAGGCCGCTTCCAGGTCTTGCACAATCTCGTGGGCGAGGATCCCGGGTGCGGGCAGGTTCTCGCTGGCCTCCAGGTCCTCATCCTTGATCCAGAACAGGTCCAGATTGGCCTTGTCACGGGCCAGCAGGGCGTCCCGGTCGAATACCCGGAACCGTTCGGTCTCCTTGCGCTTCTTCCGATCCTTGGTCTGGTAGCAGGCGATGAAGTCCTGCAAGTGGTCGGTGCCCAGAGGGTTTTCCTTCAGGGTGAAGTGGAGGTTGGTGCGGAGGTCGTAGATCCACAGGTGCTCGGTCCAGGGCTTGGCGGCCCCGGGCTTCCGGTCGAAGAACAGCACGTTCGCCTTCACGCCCTGGGCGTAGAAGATGCCGGTGGGCAGGCGCAGCAGGGTGTGGACGTCGCACTCGTGGAGGAGCTTCCGCCGGATGGTCTCGCCAGCCCCACCCTCGAACAGCACGTTATCCGGCACCACCACCGCGGCCCGACCGCTGCCGGGCTTGAGCATGGAGCGGACATGCTGCAGGAAGTTCAGCTGCTTGTTGCTGGTCGTGGTCCAGAAGTCGTTGCGCTCATAGGTGAGGCTCTCCTTGCCGGCCTTGCCGTCTTCACCGATCACCGTGATGCTGCTCTTCTTCCCGAAGGGCGGGTTGGTGAGCACCATATCCACCAGCTCGGACGGGGGCGAGGCCAGGGAATCCCGGCCGCCTTCGACAAGACTGTCCTCGCCGCCGATGCCGTGCAGGTGCAGGTTCATGGCACAGAGGCGGGCCACCTCCGTGGTGATGTCCGCACCCTTGAGGGCCTTCTCCTTGAGGTGCTTCGCCTGATCAGGGGTGAGCTTGCCTTTGGCGGTCATCGCCATGTGGTCGTGGGCCGCGATGAGAAAGCCCCCCGTCCCGCAGGCGGGATCGGCCACCACCAGGCTCGGCCCGGGGTTCATCACTTCGACGATGGCCTTGATGAGGGGTCGCGGCGTGAAGTACTGGCCCGCGCCGCTCTTCACATCCCGGGCGTTGCGCTCCAGCAGGCCCTCGTAGATCTCACCCTTCACATCGGCGTCGAGGACGCTCCAGCTCTCCGCCTCGATGAGCATCACCAGGCGCTTCAGCTTGGCCGGGTCCTGCAGTTTGTTCTGAGCCTTCCGGAAGATGATGCCCAGGAGGCCCGGCTGGTGGCCCAGGTCCACCAGGATCTTCCGGTAGTGGTTCTCCAGGTCATCGCCATCCAGGCGGAGCAGGCTGGGCCAGGCCAGGGCCTTGGGGATGCGCTCCGATGCCTTCCGACCCAGGGTCGCGTCCAGGTCCTGCCGTTCCTGGGCCATCTTCAGGAACAGCAGGTAGGTCAGCTGCTCCACGTAGTCGCCGTAGCTCACCCCGTCGTCCCGCAGGACCGTGGCGAAGTTCCAGACTTTCTGCACGAGGGTTTGGGCGTTCATGGGAGACCTTCAGTGGGCAAACCGAGTATGGAATTGCGTGTGAAGCAGGCGGAGCATTTACAGCGAATGCGGCAGGGGCGTGGGCATAAGGCGTCAAAAGATGGCCTGCGAATGACGCCTATTGCGCAAAAGCTACAGGGTTGCAGCTCTGGAGAGGGTTCGCAAAAGGATGGGGAGACTTTGTGTTGATATATATGGAATTGTGTTCAGCTTGCACTTTCGTTTTCGGTTCGCCTCTGCAATAGGTGGAGCGTAAGGGCCGGGGGTGGATTGTTGAAGTGGAAAGGCTCAGGTGCAATAGGGCTTGGCGGCTAAGAGTGGGTTTGAATGGAGATGGGTGCCAATGCCAAAAGCATTTGCACGCCTCCCCTGCAAATGAAATGG
>JANYAZ010000013.1 GCA_025361045.1 Geothrix sp.
GCTGTGGGGCGACGGCACGAGCAAGACGAAGGGCGTGCTCTGGCCATGGACCAGCACGCCCTCAATGAAGGTGGTGAGGTGGACCCGACCCTCGGCCATCAACGACCTCCCGCGGTTTCCAGTTCCAGCATGATGCGGTCCCGCGCCGCCGATACCTCGGCCACGGAGGCCTCCGGTTTGAGCTTCACGACTTCTTTGCTCCGGCGATCGCGCAACTCCACGATGCCATCCTTCAGGCCCTTCGCACCAACGATGAGGCGCAGTGGGAAGCCCAGCAGATCGGCATCCTTGAACTTGGCGCCAGGACTCAGGCCCTCCCGGTCGTCGTGCAGGACCTCGAAACCAGCGGCTTCGAGATCCTTCTCCACCTGGGTGGCCACGCCGGCCACATCCACGCTGCCAGGATCCAGGCAGAGCAGGTGCACCTGGTAGGGCGAGATGGGCCAGGGCCAGATGATGCCATCCGCGTCGTAGTTTTGCTCAATGGCAGCTGCCACGGTACGCGTGATGCCGATGCCGTAGCAGCCCATCACCATGGGGTTCTCTTTGCCCTGTTCGTCGAGGAAGGTGCAGGACATCGACTTGGAATACTTGATGCCGAGTTTGAAGACCTGACCCACTTCAATGCCTCGGAAGGCCTGGTACTGCCCCTTCCCGCAGCGGGTGCAGGTGTCGTGCTCGGCGGCCATGCGCAGGTCCGCGAAGGTGCAACCGGGCAGGTCCCGCTTGGGATCCAGGCCGAAGTGGTGGTAATCCGTGCGGTTCGCGCCGCAGGTGAGGTTGACCGCGCCTTCCAGGCTGGCGTCCACCAGGATCTGCACATCTTTGAGCCCCACGGGGCCCATGAAGCCGGTCTTGGCACCGGTTAAGGCTTCGGCCTCATCCAGAGGCATCAGCTCCATCTCGGCGGCACCGAGGAAGTTCTTCACCTTCACCGGGTTGACCTCGTGGTCACCCCGCAGAATGGCGCCGGCCAGTTTGGTGGAACCATCCGCGAAGGTGATGCGGTACAGGAAAAACTTGCTGGTCTGGGTGAGCGGCATGCCGTCATGCTCCGCATCCTTCATCCCCGCGGCCTGCTCCACCTGGCCGACGACCCCGGGGGTGCAGAAGTGATCTCTTCTCAGCTCGAAGGCCTTTCCCTTCTCTCCGGCCTGCAGGGCCGGAGCCTCCGTCTTCTCGATGTTCGACGTGTAATCACACCCATCACAGCTCAGGATGGCATCCTCACCGCTGCCGGCCAGGACATGAAACTCGTGCGTGAAGCTGCCCCCGATGGCACCGCTGTCAGCTTCCACGGGCCGGAACTTGACGCCCAGACGGGAGAAGATGCGCTTGTAGGCATTGAACATGGCCCAGTACTCGCGGTCGGCGCAGGCATCATCTGGATGGAAGGAGTAGCCATCCTTCATGGTGAACTCGCGGCCCCGCATGAGGCCGAACCGGGGGCGGCGTTCGTCCCGGAACTTGGTCTGGATCTGGAAGAGGTTCATGGGCAGTTGTTTGTAGCTGCGCACGTTCTTCCGGACGATGTCGGTGATCACTTCCTCGTGGGTGGGCCCAAGGCAGAAGTTGTAGAAGTCCCGTTCATCGGGCTTCTCACCCTTCGCGCGCCGTTCGGCCAGGTCGGCCTTGGCCTTGCGGTCGCAGAAGCGCAGCAGCTCGTCGCCATAGAACTTCCAGCGGCCACTCTCCTGCCATAACTCAGCCGGCAGCACGGCGGGCATGAGAAGTTCCTGGCAGCCATCCTTGGCCAGTTCCTCACGGACGATCTCCTCGAACTTGCGGATGCTCCGAAAGGCCAGGGGCAGGTAGCTGTAGATTCCCGCAGCCACCTTCTGGATCATCCCTGCCCGCATCATGAGCTGCTGGCTCACCACGTCGGCGTCGCGCGGCGTTTCGCGCAGGGTCTGGATCAGGAGCTTCGACTGCTTCATGGGGGCCTCGAACCTTCGAGTGTACCCCAGGAGGCCGGAGCCGGCCTCAGGCGAGAAGCGATTGCACCAGGGTGCTGGCGGCCTTTCCGTCGATGGCGCCACCATGGGCAGCCTGCAGGGCCTTCATGACCAGGCCCATGTCCTTCTTCGCGGTGGCCCCACTCTGGGCGATGGCCGCCTTCACGGCTGCGTCCAGGGCCGGACCCTCAAGCATGGCGGGCAGGTAGGGCTTCAGGAGCTCGATCTCAGACTGTTCCTGGGCTGCCCGGTCCGCCTGACCCACCTTTTCGAACTGGGCCACGCTATCTTCACGGGACTTAACCAGGCGCTTGAAGACAGCCATGGCATCGCCTTCTTCAAGCGTTCCCTGGGGCCCCAGCCCCTTGGCCACGGCCTCATTTCGATAGGCCGTCAGGGCCATGCGAAGCACCTGGGTCCGGGGAGCGTCCTTGGCCAACATGGCGGTCTTCAGATCAGCCTGCAGGCGCGTGAGCATGGGGTCACTCCGGGGGTGGGGGTCCATGGTGACGCGACTGGCCCGGTCCCTCAATGACAGAAGTCATGCCGGGGAAAGCTTGGGCCGAAACAGGAGCCAGTCAAATTGCCCGAGGTCCCATGAACGTCGCCTTCATCAATCCCTTCATCGAATCCACCCTCCGCAGCCTGGAGATGATGGCTAGCATCGCCGCAGAAAAGGTCGGCCTGTCGGTGAAGGAAGACCTCATCACCACCTACGACATCTCCGCCATCATCGGCATCACCGGCGATACGTCCGGCTCCATCATCCTCAGCTTTCCAGCCGCCGTGGCCTGCCGCATCGCCAGCAACATGCTCATGGAGGAGATCACCACCCTGGATCAGAGCGTGGAGGACGCCATCGGCGAGATCGGCAACATCGTGGTAGGTGATGCCAGGCGCCTGCTCATCCAGGACGGTTTCAGCCTATCCATCTCCGTCCCCACCGTCGTGGTCGGCAAGGGCCACAAGATCAGCCGCAGCGGCGACGTCCCCTGCATCGCCATCCCCTTCAAGACCGAGTCCGGCGAGTTCGAAGTCAATGTCGGGCTGAAGGAATAGGCCACCGGAACAACGAAAAGGGCGCCGCGAGGCGCCCTTTTCGTACCTGAAACGGCGGAGCCGTTTCAGCCTCGGAGGCTTAGACCTTGTCGAACTTGATGACTTCCACCGGGCAGCTCGCGGCGGCAGCTTCGATGCTGGCTTCCATCGAGGTGTGCAGGTCGTCGTTCAGCTCGCTCATCTCATCGCGGTTCTCGCTGTCCACACCGTCCTTGCGGACCGAGCCGTTGATGTTGCAGCTGGTGTCCGTGACGTGGAACACATCGGGGCACTCGGCCTCGCAGGCGTTGCATACGATGCAGCCTTCTTCGATCCAGACTTTTGTGATGGCCATGGTCGTCTCCTTGAGATTCATCGAGGGGCCCTGCTTGGGCGGACCCAATAAACCTAGCATCGCCCGGGCCTGGGACCAAGCATCGCCTGCCCTCCTGAGCCATGGGAGACTGGAACTGTGACGGAGGTCCTTTCATGCCCCTGATGGAGGCGGGAATTCTTGCCCTGATCCGGGATCTGCTGCCCGGTGGCAGAGACCTCATGGACGACTGCGGGGCCCTCCCCGCCACGCCCCCCGGCCAAACGCTGTTGGTGACGACGGACCTGATGGAATCGGGCCAACACTTCCGACTCGACTGGCATCCCCCAGACCTGCTGGCTCGCAAACTGCTGGCGGTGAATTTATCGGATCTGGACGCCTCGGGTGCACGCCCCATTGGATACACCCTCACCTTGGCCCTGGGCGCAGAGATCGAAGGTCCCTGGCTCAACAGGTTCATGGAAGGCCTGGCGGCAGCCTCCCGCGAGGCCCATGTCCAGGTCCTGGGTGGAGACACTGTGGGTCGGGCGTCGGGCCTTGGTCTGGGGCTCACCGCCTTCGGTTTTGCCTCCAGGTGGCTGCGGCGGGACGGCCTGCGGGTGGGCGACCTCCTCTTCGTGGACCAGCGCCCTGGTGCAAGCCTGCGAGGTCTGAGAAAACTCCAGGCGGGTCAGCGCTGGGATCCGCTGCATCCAGATCCAGACTTGGCCGCCCACCTCGACCCTAGACCCAACCTGGGCCTGGGCCTTAAGCTGGCGGCCATGCCCGAGGTCCATGCCTGTCTGGACCTGTCGGATGGCCTCAGCCGGGACCTCCGTAACCTGGCGGACGCCTCGGGACTCAGCATCCTGGTGGCCCCGGACCTGGACGGGGATGCCCTGCAGGGCGGCGAGGACTATTCCCGCTGCTTTGGCTCAGATCTCCCGCAGGCCGAGTTGGAACAGCGGCTTGAGCGAGCCCTCATTCCAGTGGGCTGGGCGGTAGACCGGGGTGCGGCACCCTTGCTCGTCTATGATGGGAACGCGCCGCGCGCCCTGCCGGACCTTGGATTTGACCACTTCGCCCCATGACTGATATCACTGAGCCATTCATCCCCCCGCCTGTTCCGCCGGGCCCGCCGAAGGGGATATGGAACCGTCTTAAGGCTCACATCCTCCATCCAGAATTGAGCCCCGAGCAACTGGCCTGGAGTTTCTGTCTGGGCCTTTCCATCGCCTGGAATCCTCTGCTGGGCCTCCACACGGCCATGGTGTTCCTGTTTTGCATCATCTTCCGGCGCCTGCACCGGCCCCTGATGATCATGGCCATGCTCGTCAACAACCCTTGGACGACGGTGCCCATCGCCACCGCCAGCGTGTGGGTGGGCCGATTGGTGCGTGGCACGGTTCACAAGGGGAATCTCGCTGAGGTCCACTGGCATGAGATCGGTTGGCGAAGTTTTCTCACCTGGGACGGTTTTGAAACCATGACCACCATGCTCCATCCGGTCCTGAAGTCCTACCTCCTCGGCGGATTCATCTGCACCCTGCTGGCTCTGCCCATCGGATACTTCTTCATGCTTTGGCTGGCCAAGCGC
>JANYAZ010000258.1 GCA_025361045.1 Geothrix sp.
CTACGCTGGTTACGCCGCGACGCCTGAGCAGTGCCAGACCTGCCACGGCTCCACCACCGATCCTGCCCTGGCCGGTGGTATTTCCAAGGTCAGTTGCTTTACTTGCCATCCGAAGGGGGTCGACCACCCGGCTGGTTGGGCGGATCCCCTGCAGCACGGCCGCCAGGGCGCGCAGTTGGCGGTGAACTTGTCGGATAACTTCGCGATGGCCGGTTTTGCCCGCTGCGCCAAGTGCCACGGTTCCACCTTCGACAACGGCCCGGCCATCTCCTGCCGCGCCTGCCATACCAAGGCGCCGCATCCGGCCAAGCCCTGGGTAAGCACCACCCTCCTGCTGTCCAACCACGTGAAGACCGACGTGTCGAACGCCCCCGAGTGCGCCAAGTGCCACACCGCAGGCGCGAATTCGACCATGAAGCCACTCATCACGCCTCCCGCCGGGACGGCGCCGGGCTGCTTCAACGAGACCCTCTGCCACGGCACCAACATCGCCCGTCCGTAGTTCCCACGACGGGCCATCCCGTTCATGAAACAAAAGGAGGTGCGACATCTCCCTTAGTGAATCAAGTGTTCGTCGTCATTCCCTTTTCCACCGCTTCACCACCTCAATTCAAGGAGAACTGAACATGAAGCACCATCCTCTCAAACAACTCTGCGGGCTCATCGCCACCGCGGCGATTGCCCTCGTGCTGATCGGTTGTAACGGCAAAGCTGGCCAGAACGGCGCCACCGGCGCCACCGGCGCCACCGGCCCCGCTGGCGGAACCGGCCCCACGGGTCCCACCGGCCCCACGGGTCCCACCGGCCCCTCCGGCGCGGCCATGATCAACGCCGCTGCCCTGACCCCCGACGAATGGGCTGCCCAGTCCTTCACCGGGACCATCACCAGCGCCACGGTTTCCGCTGCCGCTGGCAAGCCCGTCGTGAACTTCAAGGTCACCGATAAGTACGGCGTGCCTGTCATTGGCCTGGGCTTCACTTCGAAGTCTTCCACGGCCCTCTACGCCGGCTACTCGAACCTGTCACTGAGCCTCTGCAAGCTGGTGCCTGGCACTGCCGGCAGCCCCAGCATCTGGGTCAACTACATCGTGACCTCGACGCCCACCACCACCGCGGCCGCCGCTCCCGCCAAGCCCAGCACCGACAGCGTCGGCACCCTGGTGGACAACGGCGATGGCAGCTACAAGTACACCTTTTTCCGGGACATCACGGCGGCCCAGGGCTTCCTTGATGGCTACACCTACGACGCGTCGAAGTTCCAGTTCCGCGCTGACCTCGGTAACGTGGCCTTCGACGGCACCCTGGTCCACCGCGTCAGCATCCAGATCGGCGGCAACGCCCGCGGCACCGGCTCCAACACCCCTGATGCCTCCAACACCGGCATCATCGGCGTGCCCGTCAAGAACCCCGCCAACATCATCTACGACTTCGTCCCCGCCACGGGCCTGGCCGCTGCTGCCAGCACCACCCGCGACATCGTGGACATGGCCGCCTGCAACCAGTGCCACACCGAGCTCGTGGTGCACGGCGGCAGCCGCGTCGATCCCCGCTACTGTGTGGTCTGCCACACCGATCAGCGCAAGTATGGCAATGCGGAATCCGTCGTGACGGACACCACCGTCGCACCGCCCGCCTTGCCTGCCGGAACCACCGCCACCTACAAGATCGACGGCAAGGCCACCGGCGAATTCACCGCGTTCATCCACCGGATGCACATGGGCGAAGGCCTGAAGAAGACCGGCTACAACTACGCCAACGTGCTGTTCAATGAACACACCTATCCCCAGGACCAGCGCAACTGCGTCAAGTGCCACGACGGTGCCCGCACCTCCCAGGGCGACAACTGGAAGAACGTGCCCAACCGCAAGGCCTGCGGCGCCTGCCACGACCGGGTCAACTTCGCCACCGGCCTCAACCACGGCACCATTGCCTTCGGCGGCCCCCAGCTGGACGACAACCTCTGCGTCACCTGCCACACGGCGGCCAACATTGATACCGCCCACACCCCCGTCGTGGCCCCCAATGCGGGCAACATCTTCCTCGGGTCCCAGACCGCCCTCAGTGGTGCGGGCAAGGCCACGGGCAACAACAACACCAACGCCTCCTTCGTGGCCGCCTACACCAACAGCCTTCCCCTGGGTGCCCACAAGCCCACCTGGGACCTGAAGAGCTTCACCCTGGATGCCACCGGTCACCCGGTCTTCCTGTTCCGCTTCCTGGAAGATGGCCTCCGCAAGGACTTCCAGGCCTACACCAGCTTTGCCGCCACCCCCACCTTCTGGGACAAGTACGTCGGCGGCCCCAGCTTCTACGTCGCATTCGGCCTGCCCCAGGACGGCATCACCACCCCGGCCGACTGGAACACCACGCTGAGCATCTACTTCCCCAACGCCTGGCGCAATGATGGCAAGGCGGCGGATGGACAGGCTCTGGCGGCCACGGCGACCACGACCCTTTCTGCTCCGGATGCCACCGGCTACTACACCCTGACCATGACGGGCGTGGCCGTACCCACCGGTGCCACCATGCTCACCGGCGGCATCGGCTACACCTACGGCCTGCAGACCACCCAGCCCCTGACCCAGACCGACCTGGCCGCCTATCCCTACACGCCCATCCTGTGGACCGGCCCGGGCCTCTGGACCGGCCCCTCTGGCCAGGGCGGCCTCGCGGTTCCCGCTCCCAACCTCTGGAAGCCGGTTGCCGCTCTGCCTGCGGGCTTCCCGACCAACGTCGGCAGCACCACCGCTGGCCCCGCGACGGCCACGCGCCGCACCATCGTCACCAATGCCAAGTGCAATGACTGCCACGCGGCTCTCGGCATCTTTACGGATGCCGGCTACCACGCGGCCCAGCGCAATGACGTTCCCACCTGCAATTTCTGCCACAACGTCAACCGCATCAACAGCGGTTGGGGCGTCAACATCAAGGATGCCGTCCACGCCATCCACGCCTCCGCCAAGCGGGTGAACAAGTACTCCTGGGAAGCCACCGCAGGGCCCAAGTACTGGAACGTGACCTACCCGGCCGTGCTGAACAACTGCGAAGCCTGCCACGTCACCGGCACCTTCGACTTCACCGCCAGCGCCAGCGCCAACGCGCTGCCGAACCTGCTCTGGACCGGCGTCGCCGCCGGCGCCCAGACCACGGCCACGGCCTACTCCATCGTCACCGGAGCTGAGACCGTGCTCGCCACGGACAAGGTGATCTCTCCCTGGATCAACCCCACCATGAACCCGGCGTTCAACCCGGCGCTCACCGGGACGGTCAACAGCAACCCCGCCGTCTTGGCCCTGAACACGGCCTACGGTGCTGGCTGGTCCTACACGGCCGCCACCGGCGTCGTTACCCAGGCGAAGGCCGGTTCCCTGGTGAACTCGCCGATCACCTCGGCCTGTGCCGCCTGCCATGACACCCCCGTCGCCGTCGCTCACTTCCGCGCCAACGGCGGTTCGTTCTACGCACCTCGCCCGGTTGACGGCGCTCTTCCCGCCAACATCGAGCAGTGCCTGATCTGCCATGGCAACGGCAAGCTCGCGGACATCCGCGTGGCTCACCTGAGCTTCAAGTAGCCAGACCCCAGGGGCCCGGTTCGCCGGGCCCCGCAGGTCACCACCGCATCATGCAGGGACCCGGAGGCCATGTGGCTGACGGGTCCCTTGTCATGGTGAACCGCGGTTGACACTCCGCGGGGATTGGAATGAGAATGATGCTTTGCGAAGAGGTAATTCATGAATAGAAAAATAGTTAGACTGGTCGTCAGTTTCGCCGTGGCCTTCGCTGGTGTTCACGTCTCGGCCCAGGTGGATGAGACACCCACCAAGAAGCCAACCCTCTCCCAGGCCGAACGCGAGGCCAAGGCCAAGGTCCGGGAGCAGCGGCATCGGCTCAAGGCCAAGGCTGACGCGGAGCTCAAGGCCAAGGCGGTGGATATCAACCACGCCAGCAAAGCGGAGCTGCTGAAGCTCCCCGGCATTTCGGACACCTTCGCCGCCGCGATCATCGCCAAGCGGCCCTTCCGGTCCAAGACCGAGTTGGTATCCAAGAATGCGATCCCCCAGGGCACCTATCAGGGCCTCCACAGCCTGGTGGTCGTCAGGTAGGTGCCTGATCGGGTCCAGCCCAGTCTCTTTTCTGAGCCCCCCGATGGGGGCTTTGTTTTTTCCACCCGGAATGCCATCACGCCGCCGAGTGACGCAGATCACAAGGGGGTTGACGCGTTAGATTACCGGAGGATCTTCATTAATAAGGCCTGTTTTGGCATGCTCTTTCATGGAGGTTTCGATGCTCCCACTGTCCCAAACCACGGGCTATGCAGTGCGGGCATTGCGTTGCCTCCAGGAACCGGGTGGCCATCCGGTGCTGGTCGAAGAGGTGGCCGAATACACAGGCATTCCACGGTCCTACCTCTCCAAGTTGATCCACAAACTGGCGAAGAGGGGACTGGTGGTGGCCCGCCGGGGACACCACGGCGGTGTGGTCCTGGCCAGGCCTTCGACGGAGATCACCCTGGAGGATCTGTCGGAGGCCATTGACGGCTCGGCCTGGCGCAAGCGCTGCCTCATGGGCCTGCTGGGTTGTTCGGATCACACGCCTTGTGTCCTCCACGAGTTCTGGCACGACACGCTGGAGCAGATCATGGCGCGGTTGCGCTCGGTGACCCTGGCTGATCTGGCGCAGAATCCCGATCCGGGTGTGGAGCACTTCCGGGAGACCCATGGTTTGGCGAACGAACCTCATGTCCCGGCGTGCGAGCACGAACACGCCAGCGTGCATTAGTACCAGATCTGCCTCACTGAATAAGACAGGCCGCCCATTGGCGGCCTGTCTGCTGAGCGGGCGGGACTGCTGATCAGGCCTTCTTCACCGCAGTCTTCTTGGGCGCCGCGGGCTTCTTGGCGGCGGGCTTGGCGGCCTTCTTGGCACGGGGTTTGAGCTTCTTCTCGGGCAGGGCATCGGCCAGACGCCAGCCCCGGCTCTGCTGCTCGAAGGTGCGGATCTCTTCCAGGGTGATGTCCTTCAAGCAACGGTGGATGTGGTCACGCTCGGCCTTCCAGAAGGTGTGGGAGGGGCAGGCCCGTTCGTCCGAGCAGTCCTTGAAACCAAGCAGACACTGGTTCCGCCATTCAGAACCATCCACGGCTTCAGCGATGAGATCCAGCGTGATCTCTTTGGCGGCGAGGGATAGCACAACGCCGCCCTTGTTGCCACGCTTGGCCAGCACCAGACCCACCTTGGCGAGCTTGTGGATCATCTTGGAAAGGTACGGACGAGGAAAGCCCGTGCGGGCCGCTACATCGACCACCAGGGTGGGCTTGCCACCTGGGTCTTCGAGGCAGCTCATCGCCAGAACCGCGTAACCGGAGGACTGCGACAGTGGAAGCATGGTCACCTACGTTGAGTGGGGTGGAAGGTTGCTACCGATAATAGACGATCTTCAGGTCAATCACATCCAAAGACTGTGATTCGCCGCACAATGCAGAAGACCCCCTGGGCTTGGGGGTCTTCGGTGGTTCCAGGGAGGCTCAGGGCTTCCAACCGTTCAGGATCCGCATGTAATTGGCGCGGGTAAAGGCCTGGGGGTTGGGGGACTTCACCAGACTCATGCTGCCCCGGGCCTGGGCCAGGGACTCGTATTCGTGCTCTTCGAGCCACTCACTAAGGGTGGCCCGGGTCTGGGCCAGACGGTCGGGACCGTGGATCAGCAGGGCGGAGACCATCTGGACGGCGTCGGCGCCGGCCATCACGGCCTTCAGGGCGCCGATGCCATCATGCACCCCGCCGGTGACGGCGAGGCTGCCCTTGACGTGGCCGTGCAGCACCGCCAGCCAGCGCAGACGGAGCAGCAGGTCAGCGGGGCCGGACAGCTGCAGGCTGGGCTCAGCGACGAGTTCCTCGACGTTGATATCGGGCTGGAAGAACCGGTTGAAGAGCACCAGGCCGTCCGCGCCCGCGGCTTCCAGTTCCACGGCGAAGTGGGCCAGGGCGGAGAAGAAGGGGGAGAGCTTCACGGCGACGGGGATCTTCACTTCGGACTTCACCGCGCGGACGATGTCGAGGGTGCGTTTTTCCACTGCGGTGGCGGATTCCTTCGCGTCCGTGGGGATGTAGTAGACGTTCAATTCCAGGGCGTCGGCACCGGCATCCTGCATGAGCTTGCCGTAGTGCAGCCAACCGGCGGGCGTGGTGCCGTTGAGGGAAGCGATGACCGGAACAGACACCGCATCCTTGATGCGGCGGATCTGTTCGAGGTACTTTTCCGGGCCCAGGCGGAATTCGTCAGGCGCAGGAAAGAAGGAGAGGGCCTCGGCGCTGGTGTTTGAGCTGAGCGCCATGTCCATGATGGTGCCCTGCTCTTCGCGGGTGATCTGCTCCTCGAAGAGGGAGTGCATGACGATGGCGGAGGCGCCCGCATCTTCCAGGCGCTTGACCATGCCCATGTCATCCACCATGGGGGAGGCACCCGCCATCAGGGGGTGGGCGAGCTTGAGGCCGAGGTAGGTGGTCGAGAGGTTCATGTCGTCACCCTTCAGCTGTGCTTGGCCACGACGGACAGCTTGGCCAGCTGTTCGTAGACGGAATAGCGGTTGGTGGTGTCGAGCTGAGCCTGATCCATGAGCACCTTGAAGTGCTCAGGGTTCTGCTGCTCAATCATGCGGTAGCGGGTTTCGTTGCGGGCGTACTGGAGCAGGGGGATCTTCGGCGCGGTGGAATCCATCTGCAGCGGCGCCTCGCCCTTGTCCAGGCGGCGGGGGTCGAAGCGGAACAGCGGCCAGTGACCGCAGTCCACGGCCAGCTTCTGCTGGTCGCAGCCATGGGCCAGATCGTAGCCGTGGGCGATGCAGTGGCTGTAGGCCAGGATGAGGCTGGGTCCGTTGTAGGACTCGGCTTCCTGGAAGGCCTTGACCGTCTGGGCGTCACGGAAGCCGAAGGCGACCTTGGCCACGTCGATGCCGCCGTAGGCCATGGCGATCATGGCCATGTCCTTTTTGGGCATGGCCTTGCCGGCCATGGCGAACTTGGCGCCCGCGCCCATGGGCGTGGATTTGGAGGCCTGACCGCCGGTGTTGGAGTAGACCTCGGTGTCGAGCACGAGCACGTTCACGTTGCGGCCGGTGGCGAGGACGTGGTCGAGACCGCCGTAGCCGATGTCGTAGGCCCAGCCGTCCCCACCCACGATCCAGACGCTCTTGTTGACCAGGTAGTCGGCCAGGTCGCAGAGCATCTTCGCTTCGGGTTCCTTGAGGCCGGCCAGCTTCTGCTTGAGGGTCTCCACCCGCTCGCGCTGGACCTTGATGCCGGCCTCGGTGGTCTGGTCGGCAGTGGCAATGCCGGCGATGAGTTCATCGCCGAGCTTGGCGGAGAGGCGGTGCATCAGCTCCAGAGCGAACTCCTGGTGCTTGTCCACCGAGAGGCGCATGCCCAAACCGAATTCCGCGTTGTCCTCGAAGAGGCTGTTGGCCCAGGCGGGACCGCGACCGTCCTTGTTGGTGGTGTAGGGCGTCGTCGGCAGATTGCCGCCGTAGATGCTGGAGCAGCCCGTGGCGTTGGCGATGAGGGTGCGGTCGCCGAAGAGCTGGGTGAGCAGCTTGATGTAGGGCGTCTCGCCGCAGCCGGAGCAGGCGCCGCTGTATTCGAAGAGGGGCTCGAGGAACTGACTGCCCTTCATGTCCAACTTGACCGTGGTGCGATCCACTTCAGGGAGGTTGAGGAAGAAGTCGAAGTTGGCCACTTCGGCTTCGCGCAGCGGAGCCTGGGCGACCATGTCGATGGCCTTGTGTTTCGGGTTGCTCTTGTCCTTGGCGGGGCAGACTTCGACGCACAGCGTGCAGCCCGTGCAGTCCTCGGGCGCCACCTGGATGGTGTACTTCTGGCCCTTGTATTCGGCGCCCTTGTAGTCCACGGCCTTGAAGGTGCCGGGGGCGCCGGCCAGTTCGGCCGGCTGGTAGACCTTGGCGCGGATGGCGGCGTGGGGGCAGACCATTACGCACTTGTTGCACTGGATGCAGATGCCGGCATCCCACTCGGGAATCTCGAGCGCAATGTTGCGCTTCTCCCACTTGGTGGTACCCACGGGCCAGGTGCCGTCGATGGGGAAGGCGCTGACGGGCAGCAGGTCACCTTTGCCTTCCATCATGACGGCGGTGACGCGCTGGACGAAGTCAGGGGCCGCGGTGGAGACCATGGGCGGCCGGACGCGGGTGGAACTCACGACTGCGGGGACCTTCACCTCGTAGAGGTGGGCCAGGGTTTCATCCACGGCGTGGAAGTTCTGCTGGACGACCGCATCACCCTTCTTGCCGTAGGTCTTCTTGATGGCCTTCTTGATCTGCTCGATGGCCTCTTCGCGCGGCAGCACGCCGGAGATGGCAAAGAAGCAGGTCTGCATGATGGTGTTGATGCGCACGCCCATGCCGGTGTTCTTGGCCACTTCGTAGGCGTCGATCACGTAGAACTTGAGCTTCTTCTCGACGATGGACTCCTGCACTTCCTGCGGCAGGGTTTCCCATACGCTGTCTTTGTCGTGGGGCGTGTTCAGCAGGAAGGTGGCGCCGGGTCCGGCGGCTTCGAGCATGTCGTACTTGTCGAGGAAGCTGGTCTGGTGGCAGGCGATGAAATTGGCCTTGGTCACCAGGTAGGCACTCTTGATGGGGCGGGGCCCGAAGCGCAGGTGGCTGATGGTGATGGCGCCGGACTTCTTGGAGTCGTAGACGAAGTAGCCCTGCCCGTAGTTGGGGGTTTCCTCGGCGATGATCTTGATGGAGTTCTTGTTGGCGCCCACGGTGCCATCTGCGCCCAGGCCGTAGAAGAGGGCGCGGGTGACGTCCGCGGGCTCCACGTCGAAGCTGGGGTCATAGGTCAGCGAGCTGTGGCTGATGTCGTCCATGATGCCGACGGTGAAGTGGTTCTTCGGCTTGTCCTTGGCCAGGTTGTCGTAGATGGCCTTGACCATGGCGGGGGTGAATTCCTTGGAGGACAGGCCGTAGCGGCCGCCCACGACCATGGGATCGAGTGTCGTGTGCCCCTCTTCGCGACCCTCGCGCAGGGCGGCGAGCACGTCCAGGTGCATGGGATCCGCGGGAGAGCCGGGCTCCTTGCAGCGGTCCATGACGGCCAGCTTCTTTACGGAGGCGGGCAGGGCGCGGACGAACTCGGAGATGGCGAAGGGCCGGTAGAGGCGAACCTTCAGGACGCCCACCTTCTCGCCCTGCTTCATGGCCCATTCCACGTATTCATGCGTGGTGTCGCAGCCGGAACCCATGATGACGACCACGCGCTCGGCCTCGGGGTGGCCGAAGTAGTCATAGAGACGGTACTGGCGGCCCACCAGGGCGCCGAAGCGGTCCATCTCCTGCTGGACGAGGGCCGGAAAGGCCTCGTAGTAGGGGGTGCAGGCTTCGCGGGCCTGGAAGAAGGTATCGGGGTTCTGGGCGGTGCCGCGGATCACCGGATGGTCGGGGGTGAGGGCCATCTTGCGGAAGCTGGCCACCAGCTCGTCTGGCACCATGTGGTGGAGATCCTCGTCGTTCAGGATCTCGATCTTGGCCACCTCGTGGCTGGTGCGGAAGCCGTCAAAAAAGTGGAGGATGGGCACACGGCTGCGCAGGGTGGCGGCGTGGCAGATGGCCGCGAAATCATGGGCCTGCTGCACGCTTTCCGAGGACAGCATGGCGAAGCCGGTCATGCGGCAGGACATCACGTCCGAGTGGTCGCCGAAGATGCTCAGGGCGTGGGCCGCCAGGGTGCGGGCCGTGACGTGCATGCAGAAAGGCGTCAGTTCGCCCGCGATCTTGTACATGTTGGGGATCATCAGGAGCAGGCCCTGGGACGCCGTGAAGGTCGTCGTGAGGCTGCCGGCCTGGAGCGCACCGTGGACCGCGCCGGCGGCGCCGCCTTCGGACTGCATCTCCATGACCGAGGGGATGCTCTTCCAGATGTTGGTCTTGCCCTGGGAGCTCCACTCATCCGCCCACTCGCCCATGTTGGAAGAGGGGGTGATGGGATAGATGGCGATGACTTCGCTGAGGCGGTGAGCGACGGAGGCTGTGGCCTCGTTCCCATCCAAGGTTTTCACAATGCGTGGGGTCATGGTTGGCTCCTTCCGGGGGCCCCTTGGGGGGGACCGGCAATGGGTATCAGGACAAAAATCGCGCCTGATACATCATACAAGATGGAACGGTCGATTTCGTCACAAACGGTCGGGTGGTCAGACCACCGACTGGGGGTCCCCGACGAGCCGCTGATGGATGGCCGCCGCCGCTCGACGGCCCTGGCCCATGGCCAGGATGACCGTGGCGCCGCCAGTGATGACGTCGCCGCCGGCAAAGACCCCCGGGATGGAGGTTTCGCCAGTCTCGTTGTCGACCACCACCACGCCGCCCTTGAGGGTCTTCAGGCCCTTGTCGGTCATGGCGAGAAGGGGGTTCACATCAAAGCCCAGGGCCACCACAAGGGTCTCGCAGGGGATCATGATCCGCTCGTCGGTCATCTTGGGACTGCGGCGGCCGTCCGGTCCGGGTTCGCCCAATTCCATGACGGCGCACTCGGCGTGGGTCATCCACCCCTTCTCGTTGCCGTGGAGCTGGACGGGGGTGGTGAGGAACTTGAACTCGACGCCCTCTTCATGGGCGTGTTCCAGTTCTTCTTTCCGGGCGGAGGATTCCTTCACGGTGCGGCGGTAGACGATGGTGACGTGCTCGGCACCCATGCGGCGGGCGGCCCGGGCGGCATCCATGGCGGTGTTCCCGGCGCCCACGATGATGACGTTCTTCCCCACGGACACCGGGGTGCCGTACTGGGGGAAGAGGTCGGCGCGCATGAGGTTGATGCGGGTGAGGAACTCATTGGCGGTGTAGACGCCCTTGTACTCCTCGCCGGGGATGCCCATCATCTTGGGCAGGCCGGCGCCGGTGCCCATGAAGAGGGCGTCATTCTCTTTGCGGAGGTCCTCCAGGGTCATGCTGCGGCCCACCAGGGTGTTCATGATGAACTTCACGCCCAGGCGCCGCAGGTTGTCCACTTCCTGATCCACGATGGCGTTGGGCAGGCGGAACTCGGGGATGCCGTAGAGCATCACGCCGCCGGGCTTGTGGAAGGCATCGTAGACCGTGACCTGGTGGCCCTTCTTGACGAGTTCGCCCGCCACGGTGAGGCCCGCGGGACCGGCCCCGATGACGGCGACCTTCTTCCCGGTGGGAGGCGCCACGGGAGGGAGCTCCGTGGAGCCCAGCATGGAATCGGCGGCGAAGCGCTCCAGGCGGCCGATGGAAACAGGATCGCCCTTGATGCCCACCACGCACTTGATCTCACACTGCTTCTCCTGCGGGCAGACACGACCGCAGACGGAGCCCAGGGAGGAACTCTCCTTGATGACCCGCGCGGCGCCCTGCGGATTGTCCTGCACGATCTGCAGCAGGAAGGCGGGGATGTCGATGCTCACCGGGCAGCCTTCGATGCAGGCGGGATGCTTGCACATGATGCAGCGGGCCGCTTCCAGCTTGGCCTGCTCGGGCGAGAGGCCCAGGCTCACTTCATCGAAGTTGCAGACCCGCAGTTCCGGTGGCTGGCAGGCCATCTCCTGGCGGGGGATCTTCATCTTCTGGCTGGGCTTGATGGCGCCCAGGTCCATGGTCTTCCAGTCCGCCAGGTCCGTGACCGCTTCGTTCAGGTACTTCGAATAGTCCACAGGGCCGGTGGCTGCCACGCGGCCGATCTTGCAGTCGCTCGGATTACACTGCTCTTCGGTTTTGTACCAGTCCTGGCGGTTGCGCAGCATGTTGAAGTCCACCTTGTGGCCGTCGAAATCCGGGCCGTCGAAGCAGGCGAACTTGGTCTCGCCGCCCACGCTCACCCGGCAGCCACCGCACATGCCGGTGCCATCGACCATGATGGCGTTGAGGCTCACCAGCGTGAAGATGCCGTGGGGTTTGGTGAGGTCGGAGACGGCGCGCATCATGGGCAGGGGACCCACCGCCACGACTTCGGCGACTGGTTCGCGGGCGATGATGTCCTTCAGGGCTTCCGTGACCAGGCCCTTCCGGCCCAGGCTGCCATCGTCCGTGGTGACGATCAGTTCAGAGGAGGCTGCACCCAGCTCGTCCGCCAGGAGCACCCGCTCCTTGCTGCGTCCACCGAGGATGGTGATGACGCGACGGCCCTTGGCGTGGAGTTCCTCGGCGGCGGGCAGGATGGCTGCGCTGCCGTAGCCGCCGGCCATCAGCACGATGGTGCCTTCCTCCACCAGCTCCGTGGGAGCACCCATGGGTCCAGCCACGGCGTAGAGCCGGTCGCCCGCACTGAGCTTGCCCATGGCCTGGGTGGTGGAACCCACCTCCTGCATGATGAAGTGGATGTAGCCCTTCCGGGCATCACCGCCGGCCAGCGTGAGGGGAATGCGCTCGCTCTCGGGAAAGGGGGCCACCATGAAGAACTGGCCGGGCTTGCGGCCGCGCGCCACCTGGGGGGCCTGCACGACAAAGGACCAGGTTTCGGGGGCGACAAGCTTCTTCTCGAGGATGAGGTAGCCGTCCCGGGTCTCGGCGTCGGAGGCATAGAGGGATTTGCCCTTGAGCAGAGGCAGCATCAAATACTCCTCGGCCTCGATGTGCTCCCGGATCAGGTCCACCAGGCGTTGACCAAGAAGTGTAAGAGACCGCGGCGCGCGCACCTGGCCTTCGCTGATCTCGGTGAGCAGCTGAAGGGTCAGATCCCACATCTGGCGGTGGTCCTCGTGGAGGCGCTGGAGGAGCGTTTCGGCGCCCAGTTCCTCGAGCAGCGGGAAGAGCTCCCGTTCCTCGGCTTCGTTATGGGGGCGCAGCACTTCGTAGATCCATTTGGCCCCACGATCCACTTCCTTCCAGTCCCCGGCGCCCAGGGCCTCGGCCATGCGGGTCAGCCGTTCCTGGGCCTCCTCGTGGGTGGCATGCCAGTTGGGGGCAGGCAGGTTGCCGACACTGATCAGCAGAGGAGCGGACTCGGACATGAATGCCTCCAGATCCGTCCAGCATGCGGTGTCCAAGCCCTTATTTCTGTGTCTAAAAACCTAATTGGGGACACTTGTGATCCATGGCACAGGACGCTGTTATCGCAAGGACTTAGCATGCATTTTAAATATTCTTTTTTGCTTATTTGGTTTTGAATTTACCTTGCGAATCCCGAAGGATCTCCCGCACCTTTCCGACCAGCTCACGGACCCGGAACGGCTTCTGCAGGAATCCGTCCGGAGGGAGGTCCGCCAGGGACTCCAGGGACTCCTTCTGGGTGTAACCGCTGGTCAGGAGCACCTTGATGGCGGGTGCCAGGCTCCGGATGCGACGGAAGGCCTCGGCGCCGCCCATCCGGGGCATGGTCATGTCGAGGAGCACCAGGTCGATGCCATCCCGTTTCTCCTCAAAACATTCCACGGCCTCCAGGCCGTCCCGCGCCTCCAGAACGGTAAAGCCTGCATTCTCCAGGGCGCCTCGGGCCAGATCGCGAATGATGCTTTCGTCGTCCACCACCAGCACGGTGCCGGACATGGGCAGCGAGGGCTCTGGATCGACCACGGGCAGGGCGACCGTGGATTCCGAGGCCGGGAAGAGCAGGATGAAGGTCGTTCCCACGTCCGGGATGCTCTCCACCCGGATGCCGGCCCGGTGCCCGCGGACGATGCCCAGCATGGCGGAGAGGCCCAGTCCGCGTCCTGTGAACTTGGTGGTGAAGAAGGGATCGAAGATGCGGCCGATGGTTTCGGCATCCATGCCACAGCCATCATCTTCGACCTCGATCCGGACATAGGGACCGGGCTCCAGAACCTGCCCGGGGAAGGTGGCAGAAAGGTCCGCCCGGCTGTAGGCCACGCTTCGTGTGCGGACGATGACTTGGCCGGGCTGATCCCCGATGGCCTCGGAAGCGTTGATCACGAGGTTCATGACCACCTGCTGGAACTGGGCGCTGTCGGCGTCCACGGGCGGCAGGCCCGGTTCCAGGTCGGTCTTGACCATGACCTTCTTGGAGATGGACACGGAGAGCAGGTCGCCCATCTCGAGGATGATGGCATTCAGGTTCAGGGGCCGGACGGCGAAGTGGGCCTTGCCGGCGTAGGCCAGGAGCTGCCGGGCGAGATCCGATCCGCGCTGGGTGGTGGCCTCGATGCGCTGGATGGCGCTGCGCAGGGCGGGGTCATCGGGGATGCGGTCCAGAGCCACCTCGGCGTTGCCGAGAATGGCCGTGAGCAGGTTGTTGAAGTCGTGGGCGATGCCGCCCGCCAGCACACCCAGGCTTTCCAACTTCTGTGCCTGGCGCAAGGCGCTTTCGGCACGACGGCGATCGGTGACGTCATCCGCGAGGTAGATGGCCCCGATGAAACGCCCGTGGTCGTCCCTCAGCGCCGTGTTGTACCAATCGCACAGGATTCGCTGGCCAGTGGAGGTGAGGTTCTCCATGGTGACGCGGGTGCCGGTCGCGCTGGCCAGCAGGGCCTCGCGGCGCGGGGCCACCTCTTCTTGGCCTTCGGGTGGGATGATGAACCTGAGGGGGTCCTGTCCCAGGGCCGCCTCCCTCGTGAACCCGAAAATCCGTTCAGCAGCAGGGTTCCATTCGCTCACCCTGAACGTGGCATCGGTTTCGATGACCGCCAGGGGCGTGTAGGTCAGGTGACTGCGGTTCCTCGCCAGTGCTTCGCGCAGGGAGGCGTTCATGGTTTGGGCCAGGTTCATGGCCCGGCGACGGGTACCCGCAAGTGACCAGACGACCGCTGTCAGCGAGAGGGTGACCAGGAGCCCCCCCAGCATCAGGAGCAGGGGTTGGTTGCGTCCTTCGGCCTGATAGAACGCGGGTTTGATGGCATAGCGGATCTGCCACCCGCGCCCGCCAATGTCCAGAGTCCGGATGGCGTCGGTCTTGCCACCTTTGGGCCAGTCGGGGGTGGCGTAGAGCCATTGGGGCCCCTGGGCCGAGAAAGCATCCACCATTTCGAAGGCAATGCCCTGGTCCTCGCCCCGGAGGACTTCCTCGATCAGGGGTTTGATCAGGATGCCGGCGGAGATCCAACCCCTGAAGGACTGATGGCGCAGGGCTGGGCTGCTGGAGGCCCCCCCGAAGACGGGGACGAAGAGGGCCACGGCGTCCTCTCGCATGGTGGGTCGTGTGAAGTAGAGCAACCCCGAAAGCGCAGGTTGGCCGGTGTCGCGGGCCCGCTCGGCGGCCAAGCGCTGCGTGGCGCTGGTGCCGACGTCCAGACCGAGGCCCGCGGCGGCGCGCTCTCCGGGTTCGCACAGCTCGATGATCAGATGATCCCGGTCCTGACCCGGTTGGTGCAGCGGCAGGGGGTCGGAGATGGGTCGGTGGTAACGCCCCCTCAGGTGGGCCCGGCTGTTCAGAAACACATCCAGTTCTAGGGGTGGGACCTCGGTGATGAAGGCAAGGCTCGTCAAACCGGGATGGCGACCGGGTAGATCGAGGCTGGTCACATAGGTTCGCCACTGATCGACCGAAAGGGGAGTATTCCCACCCGCAAAGAAGCCCTGGGCACCTCGGGCGATGTCCTCATAGCGGCCCAGGCGATTCCGGAGGCTCTGTTCGGTTCGACTCACGAACCGGTTCAACCGCCCGTGGTCCCTCTGGACCTGGTTCTGCCGGGCGGTCACCCAGGCCGACATCGTGGCCCCTAGGCTCACCAACAGCACGGCCAACGACAGGACCCACGGCCGCTGGGCGTCGGGTTCGCGGTCAGATGGATCGGAGATTTCGGGCATCGAGTGGCTCGGGGATTGATTCATGTTAGCGATCTTTAGAAGGATGTGCCTGCCACCGGAGGGGTACCCGTGATTCTTGGCTGCGGTAGGGTGAAGGACACCGGAGGCTCTACCTTGGACTTGCTCGACGATTTCCTCCCCTATGCCCAGGGTTGTCTGAAGCATCCATCGGAACGGGTCCGCCTCGCGACCATCCTCGTGCAGTGGACGGCCAAGTGGCGCGGAAAGCACCGGTTGTTCGACCATTCGCGCAGCCACCACGGCGCGTTCTTTCACTTCAATCAGTTGATGGACGGCAAGTGGGTGCAGGCTTTCACCTTTGTGGCCACGAAGCGAGAGGGCGTCTGCCTGCGTGGTCCCGAGCCCGACCGCATCCGCAAATCCCACAAGTTCAGACACAACCCACTGAATGCCGCGCCCCTGGATGCCCTCTTCGAGGCCTGGTCTCAGCATCCAGAGGCCCGACCAGCGGGACATGCGGTGGCGTTCTTCCTGGAGGAGACCCCTGACGAGGTGTGGGCCGCCTGCCTGGCCGAGGCCATGACTCACCTGGGGGTCTGAACGCTTGTGTATTTCCCCGGCTTCGGGCAAGGTGTCATCACTGCCATGTTGATCTCCCCCCGCTTCTTCGCCTTTAGCTTTCGCACCTTGGGTGCGAGGGTAGGCAGCGTCTAGAACCGAACCGCTTCCGCCATCGCCCCCGAGACCTTACGGCTCGGGGGTTTTTGCTTGTCAGGAGTCCCCATGACCACCCCAGAACCCCACACCCTTGGCAGCCTTCGCCAGGCCATTGATGCCGTGGACGACCAGGTGCTGGCCCTCCTCAATCAGAGGGCGGGCTTGGCCGCCGAGGTGGGGCGCCTGAAATCGGAGGCCGCTCCCGAAACCATCTTTCATGCGCCGAAGCGGGAGCGGGAGATCCTCTCCCGTCTGGAAGCGGAGAACGGCGGCCCCTTCCCTGGCGCGGCGGTGCGCACCATCTTCCAGGAGATCATGAGCGCCTGCCTCAGCCTGGAGAAGCCGCTGCGGGTGGCTTTCCTCGGGCCCGAAGGCACCTTCACCCACCTGGCGGCCCGGCATCAGTTCGGTGGCTCCAGCCAGGCCCTGCCCCAGGGCACCATTCAGGCAGTCTTCCAGGCCGTGGAGCGGCTCCGCGCCGACTACGGCGTGGTGCCGGTGGAGAACGCCACCGAAGGGGCGGTGGATTCCACGCTGGATGCCTTTCTCGACAGCCCGCTGCGCATCTGCGCGGAGATCCTGCTGCCCGTGGACCAGGCGCTCCTGCTGCGGCCGGGCCTGGAGCTGGCGGGTGTGCGCCGGGTCTACTCCCATCCCCAGGCCCTGGGCCAGTGCCGGCGCTGGCTGGAGGCCCATCTCCCCCAGGCCGACCGCATCGAGGCTCCGTCCACCTCGGAGGCCGCTCGCCTCGCCCGCGAGGATGGCGAGGGGGCCGCCGTGGCTTCCGAACTGGCCGCAGAGCTCTTCGGCCTCCGGGTGGCCGAGACGCGCATCCAGGATCTTGCCGCCAACGCCACGCGGTTCGTGGTGCTGGGCCCCAAGTCCGCCGAGCCCACGGGCAGCGACCGCACCACCCTGCTGGCCATGGCCCAGGATGGACCGGGGGCCCTGCTGCGGTTGCTGGAACCTCTGGCCCGGCGGGGTCTCAACCTGAGCCGCATCCAGAGCCGACCGACCCGGCGCAAACTCTGGGAGTACGCCTTCTTCCTGGATGTGGAAGGCCACGCCGAGGATCCGCTCATGGCCGAGGCCCTCGTTGAACTTCAGAGCGCCTGTGCCTCGCTGAAGGTCCTGGGCAGCTACCCGCAAGCTGTGACAGAGGGTGTGCGATGAAACCCTGGACCCCTGATTCCTGGCGGTCACTACACGCCGCACAGCAGCCCGTCTACCGGGATCCCGCCCTCGTGGAAACCGTGCTGACGGAGCTCCGCGAGTTGCCGCCCCTGGTGGTGGCCGAGGAGGTCGATTTCCTGCACAAACTCCTCGCAGAGGCCGCGGCGGGAAAGCGCTTCCTGCTGCAGGGTGGCGACTGTGCGGAGGCCTTCGCGGATTGCCGCGGCGCCATCATCCAGGACAAGCTGCGCGTGCTGCTGCAGATGTCCGTGCTCATCACCCACGGGGGTCGCACCGGGGTCATCCACCTGGGCCGCATCGCCGGCCAGTACGCCAAGCCCCGCAGCGGCCTCACCGAACAGGTCAATGGCCAGGAGGTTCCGGTCTACCGGGGCGACCTCATCAATGGCCTGCCGGCGGAGCAGCGGGAGGCCGATCCCCGCCGTCTGCTGGAGGCCTACCACCGTGCCGCCGCCACGCTGAATCACCTGCGGGCCCTGGTGGATGGTGGCTTCGCCGACCTCCACCATCCCGAGCACTGGGACCTGTCCTGGAGCCGGGAGGATGCCGGCCACTACCTCGAAACGCTGGACCAGGTGAGGAACTCTCTGGACTTCGTCCAGCGCCTGGGGGGGTTGCCTGAGCACCTGCGCACGGGCGAACTGTTCACCAGCCATGAGGCCCTGCACCTGCCCTTCGAAACGGCGCTCACGCGCTTTGTCCCCGAACAGGGCCGTCACTACAACCTGGGAGCCCACTTCCTCTGGGTCGGTGAACGCACCCGCCAGCTCGACGGCGCCCACCTCGAGTACCTCCGGGGCATTGCCAACCCCATCGGCCTGAAGGTGAGTGCGGCCATGACGCCGGAGTTGTTGCGACAAGTCCTGTCCAAACTGGATCCGAATCGGACGCCGGGCCGCCTGACCCTCATCACGAGGTTCGGTGCGGGCCGGGCCGAGGGCGTGCTGCCGGCCCTGATCGAGACCGCGCGGGCCGAGGGCCATCCCGTGCTGTGGAGCTGCGATCCCATGCACGGCAACGGCCGGCAGGCCTCCGGCGGCCAAAAAACGCGGGCCTTCGGCGACATCCTCCAGGAGCTGCAGGAGGTGGCCACCCTCCATCGGGCCCAG
>JANYAZ010000060.1 GCA_025361045.1 Geothrix sp.
CTGACCCAGTTCGCGGGGGGAATACCCGAGGCTGGGTGGGACCCGCAGCAGCCGCTTTCCGCCCTTCTTCATGGAGCCAAGTCCCTCGTCCCAACCCTTGATGACCCGGCCAACGCCCACCGGAAAGGAGTTGGGAAAGCCGCGCTTGCGGGTGTCGAGGAAGACATGGCCCTGCTTGCCACCTTCCTCGATCCAGCCCATGGCTTCGATCACGCAGATCTGGCCGAGTTTGGGCGAAGAACCTTGGCCCGGGACCAGGTCCACGATGCCAAGCCCACTGGGTAGCGTGGTCCAGTTGGGAGCGAGGGTCTGGGGGGGCTTGCAGCCAAAACCGACGACCGATATCAAGACAACGAGAAGGGCAATGCACGCACGCACGATGTTCCTCCAGAGGCTCGATGAGTCGTCAAGGCTACCAGATTCTGCCTTTGCCATGGGTCCAGGATCAGCCCTTGGGGACGTTATACATCTCTTCGATCCGGTCGGAATACATCTGGTTCACGACCCGTCGCTTCACCTTTAGCGAGGGGGTCAACTGCCCTCCTTCGAGGGTCATTTCGTGGTCCAGAAGGGTGAATTTCTTGATGCGTTCATAGTTCGACATGTGTTCGTTGACGCGTTCCACCCGGCTGCCCATCTTGGCGATGACCAGGGGATTCTGGATGAGCTCCGAATGGGAGGCATACTGCAGCTTCTTATAGCCAGCCCAGCGCACCAGGCTGTCGAAGTTGGGAACGATGAGCGCGCTGATGAAGTTCCGTTGGTCACCGAGGAGAACAGCCTGGGAAATGTACTTGTCGCCCTTGAGGAGGTTCTCGATGGGCTGAGGTGCGACTTTCTTCCCGCCACTGGTGACGATGAGCTCTTTCTTGCGGTCCGTGATGTAGAGGCGGCCCTGGTCGTCCTGGTGGCCGATGTCACCGGTGTGAAAGTACCCATCGGCATCGATGGCCTCAGTGGTAGTCCTCTCGTTGTTCCAATAACCCACCATGATGTTCGGGCCCTGGCACAGGATCTCGCCATCCTCGGCGATCTTCACGAAGGGGCGGCCGTTCCAGTCCTTGTAGAGGGGGCGCCCCACGCAGCCCGGAAGAACTTCGCCGAAGCGGTTGATGGTGATGACGGGGCTGGTTTCCGTGAGGCCGTAGCCTTCTAGGATTGGCACTCCCACGATCCAGAAGAACTCCATGATCTTGCCCCCGAGGGGTGCGCCGCCACTGACGGCAAGGCGCAAGCGTCCGCCAAGTCTGGCTGAGATCTTGTCGAAGACGAGCTTGCGGGCAATGCCATAGCAGAACCCGTTCCATCCGCTCGGGGTCTGCCCCTGGTAGAGCTGGGATGCAATGCGGCGGCCCGCGACCATGGACCAGTGGAAGATCAGGCGCTTGACGAGGCTGGCGGAGGCCACACCATCGTAGATGCGTCCGTAAATCTTCTCGTAGATGCGTGGCACCGAGGCAAGGACTGTGGGCCTCACCTCCAGGAGGTCCGCCGGGACCGTATTCACGCTCTCGGCGTAGTAGATCGAGGCGCCGATGTGAAGCATGAGGAACTGGCCGGCCATGCGCTCAAAGATGTGTGTAAGGGGAAGGAAGCTGAGGCAGCGGTGCCCTTCCTCCATCTTCACGGCTTCGATGGAACTGACGACATTTGAGGCCAGGTTGCCGTGGGTGAGTACAGCGCCCTTGGGGTCGCCGGTGGTGCCAGAGGTGTAGATAAGCGTGAGGACGTCAGATGCTTTTCGCTGATCACCCCAGCCTCTGACCTCTGGGCGGCGGGCCTCCATGGACTGGCCTTCCTCCTGGAGCGTGGACCAGAGAACGAGGTTGTGCCCGGTGCCTTCGGGCAGCTCGCCATCCATCAGAACGGCTGTCTCCAGCGTGGGCAGCTGGTCCCAGTGCGCAAGCACCTTGTCCAATTGGGTCCGGTCGGAGCAGAGCACCCAGCGGGATTGGCTGTCCTTGAGGATGTAGGCAGCCTGTGGGGGATTCAAGGTGGCGTAGATGGTGACATCCGGGAGACCCTGGAGCGCGCAGGCCAAGTCTGCAATGGCCCATTCTGGCCGGTTTTCGGACATGATCGCCACCCGGTCCCCGGCTTTGAGCCCGCGAGCGGCCATGGCCAAACAGAGACGCTCTACCAGGGCCACCAACTCGACGTGGGAGATGGGAACGTAGGACCCATTGTGCTTGGCGGCCAAGGCATCAGGAAGGTTTCGCTGGACGGCCTGATAGAAAAGCTGGGCAATGGTTTCGATGGGCTGCGCCACAATGACTCCAGACATTCGGGGATGTGATGGCATGGTAACAGGGAAGGAATGGGGGACTCTGGGCGAGGCAGTCCACTCCTTTCAACTCGAACAGCGAGCGAGAGGCGTGTCACCACACACATTCCGCGCGCAAGCGGGTGATCTCGAAAAGCTTCTCGAGCATGCGGTGCGGGCGCATTGGCTGGTGTGGGAAGTGACTCCGCGGACGCTGCGAGGCTTTGCCCTGGAACTGGGTGACCGTGGCCTGGACCCTGCAAGTCAGGCGCGCATCCTCTCGACCGTCCGGGGGTTCTTTAAGTGGCTCTGGGAGACCCAGCGAATCGAGAAGAATCCCGCCTCAGGTCTGCGGAATCCCAAACAACCGAAGCGGTTACCCGCCTTTCTCACGGAAGGGGAGAGCCGGTCCCTGCTGGACCTTCCCCAGCCGGTCGATTTCCCCACGGCACGGCTCGCCTGCCTGCTGGAGCTGCTCTACGCTTCCGGGTTGCGGGTTTCGGAGCTCGTGGGCCTCGATCTTCAGGACCTCATGATGGACCAGCGGACGCTGCGGGTGATGGGCAAGGGGCGGAAGGAGCGCCAGGTTCCCTATCACGCCCAGGCTGCCGAAGTGCTGGAGTCCTATCTGGCCTTCCGCTCCAGTTTCCTGATGGTGAAGGCCCTCCCGCCCATTCCGGCGCTCTTCCTGAACCAGCGTGGGGGCCGCCTCACAACCACCAGTGTTCGAGCCTTGCTGCGGTCGGCCCTCGAGGCGGCGGCCGTCCGATCCCGAGTGAGCCCGCATGCCCTCAGGCACAGTTTCGCCACTCATCTGCTCAACCATGGCATGGACCTGCGGGCGATCCAGGAGTTGCTGGGTCATGCCAGCCTCAGCACAACCCAGCGTTACACTCACCTGGGGCTGGAGGAGTTGGCCCGGACCTACGAAAAGGCCCATCCACGGGCCAAGAGCTAAATAATCCCCGGGAGCCCCACATGGATTCAGTCGTTCCAGTTCCTGTCGTGCCCACCATCCCGATCCACGGTTCTGAGGCGGTCTTTCCGGTTCGACGGATCTATTGCGTCGGGCGCAACTATGCCGACCATGCGCGTGAGATGGGCATGGACCCCAGTCGCGAGCCCCCGTTCTTCTTCGGTAAACCCCATGACGTGGTGGTTCCCGGTGGTGGCGCCATCGCCTATCCCCCGGCCACCGCCAACCTGCACTACGAAGCAGAACTGGTGGTGGCCTTGTCGAAGGGGGGGCGGGACATTCCGGTGGCCGAGGCTTCAGGGCACATTTTCGGCTACGCCGTGGGCATCGACCTGACCCGCCGCGACCTCCAGGCCAGGGCCAAAGACAAGGGCCAGCCTTGGGATACGGCCAAGGGCTTCGATCAGTCCGCGCCCATCTCCCCCATCACGCCGGTTTCCCTTTGTGGTCTGCGTGAGGCAGGAGCCATCTGGCTATCCGTGAACGGCGTGGAGAAACAGCGGGGGGATCTGGCCCAGATGACGTGGAATGTGCCGGAAGTGATCGCGCACATTTCGGGCTTTGTGGCCCTGGCCCCGGGCGACCTTATTTTCACCGGCACGCCCGCAGGAGTCGGCCCCATCGTCCAAGGTGACCGGGTCCGCTGTGGCATCGATGGTCTGGGTGAACTGGAGATCCTAGTTGTTTGAGAAAGCCAGACTCAGCCGCCCGCCTTCTTGAATTGGGCGATGATGTCGTCGACGCTGTCCTTCCGGCTGTCGGCCTCCAGACTGGTATCGAAGATCCGGTCCTGGGTGGCCACCTTCCGGTCGGAGAACCCCTGCCCGCTGAAGGCCTCCGTATGGATATTGAAGATCACGAGAAGCCGGTTCAGGCCTCCCTGGAATTGTTTGAGCAGGATGACGACCTTCTCGATCTTCTGCCGTGTGATGTCCTGGAACTGCAGAATGTTCAGGATCTCGAAGGCCTCGTCGCTGACCTTTTGCAGCATGGCCTTGGCCGGGCCGAGGTCCACCTCCTGGGGCAAGGCCGCCACCTGGTGGGCGAAGAGGTAATCCAGCACCTCCTGGGCAATGGTGTTCTGGTCTTCGCCCGTGGCGGCGCGGTCCAGAAAGCCGGTGATGGCGGCGTGCAGGGTGTCCTGGCGTTCGTTCTGCTTTTTGATCCCGTCCTGACACGTCTGGATGGCCCTGGTGGCGTCATCCGAGGCGGCCATGAGGGTGTCCAGGCGGTTCATGACGCTTTGGGTGGCCTCCTCGGTATCCGAGGTGATGGCATCCAGCTGGGCGGCCAGCTCGGGCACCTGGGTGCTCTGGTGCTTGACGGAGGCATCCAACTGCTGGAGGTTCAGCAGGGTCTGGTTGATGCTGGAGACCAGGGCGCCCAGCTCACCCTTGGCCTCGATGTCGATCTTTTGGTAAACGCGCCCGTTGGCCATGTCCTGGGCGGCCTCGGCCAGCCGGTGCAGGCTGGCCTGGGAATCCCCCTGCAGTTCGTTCCGGAGGTCTGAGATAAGGTGTTCCAGGCTCAGCAGACGCTGGTCCAGACGCTCCCGACGGGCCTGAAAATCGGCCACGAGGTTCTCGGTGGTGCCATCCTGCGGCTGTGCTTCGGGCAATTCAGTCATGGGGACTCCAGGGATGCCCTCAGGGCGCAGGCCTGACCTTTACATGGGATCCTTCGGTCAAACCCCAGGCCTGCATGAGTTCCCGAGGAATGGCCACCTGATTGTCGGCGAGGCCGGTTACGAACTCGACCCGCTCCACGGCGGGTCCCTTGGGCCAGATGACCCGCAGGTTTTTGATGCCGTGCTTGTAGGGGCCCAGTACGGTCCACCACCCTTCAATGGCCTTGGGGAGTTGGAGAATGCCCCCCTTCTTGAAGAGGCTGGTTTTCAGCTGGATGACAGTCACATGCGCATCAGGCTCCAGCACCTCCAGCCGCCCGGCATCTTTCAAGATGGCGGCCGCCTGGAGAACGGCGACGTCATGTTGACCTGAGGTGGTCATCACGTCCTGGAAGTCCCGATAGCCATCGAAGAAGGGCAGGATCTTGCGCTCCTCGGCGAAGAGCTTGATGCCCTCTAGCAGTTGGGGCGCCGGCAGCAGGGGCCAGGGTACGGCCGTCAGTCTCGGGAAAAACGTATGCAGGCGTTTTCGGCTGTCCTGAAGTCGCGCGGAATCCATGAGCAGGTCCGGGACGGTCCGACGAATGGTGGCGGGCGTCTGCACCTGGGTGGTGAGGAACTCGAAATGCCCCGTGGTCCATTCCAGGATCTCGAAAGCAGCCATCTCCCCCCGAGCGGACAGGGTCTCCGCATGGATGACCTCACCGCTGGAGAAATACAGGACACCGCTGATCTTGCCGGAGTTGACCTGGAGCATGCCCGTCTTCCGGTTGACATGAAGCAGTTGAACAACGTCCATGAGGGAGATGCTCTCCAGGGTGCCGCGGAGGTTGCTCATGTCTGGCTCTCCGGGGAGAGGAGCTCCTTGAGCAGCACCTGGATCCGCTCTCGGTTGACAGGCTTGACGAGGAAAAGGTCCGCCCCGCTGCGGAGCCCCTGCGACCAGGCCCGTTCCCCATCAAAGCCAGTGAGGAGGATCACCTTCATCCCTTGGCACTCCGGATCGTCCTTGATGGAATGACAGAGCGCCGTTCCGCTCTCCCCGGGCATCAAGACATCCAGGAAGATGAGGTCCACGCGCTCCTTGGCCATGGCTCGCCGGGCGAAGCTCGAATCAGCGGCCTCGATGACCCGGTGGCCTTCCAGTTCGACGAACTCCCTCAGGATCTGGCGGACATTGGGATCGTCATCCACGACCAGGACCGTACTCATGGGCGGGCCTCTCCCATGGCCGAGAGCATCTCTTCAACAGCCCGTTCCAGCCCCACGAGGACGGCTCTTCCGATGAGGCTGTGGCCGATGTTCAATTCCTCAATCTCAGGGATGGCAGCCACAGGGCCCACATTCTGTAGATTGAGGCCGTGTCCGGCCAGGACCCGGAGGCCCAGCCGACTGGCCAGCCGGGCGGCATCCCTTAGTCGGCCCAATTCCAGGGAGGCATCCGAGTCCATGGGCAGATCGCTGTAGGTGCCCGTATTCAATTCAACGGCGTCCGCCTCCAACTTGGCGGCCATCTTCACCTGGTCGAGGACCGGATCGACGAAGAGGCTGACGTGGACACCCGCGCCGCGAAGCTCACGGACCACCGGTTTCAGCATCCCCTGGAGAAAGATGGCATCCAGGCCACCTTGGGTGGTGAGCTCCTCCCGGTTTTCAGGAACCAGGGTCACCCAGGATGGTTTGGAGGGAATGACGGCGGCAAGCGCCTCGGGGGTTGCGGCGCACTCCACGTTCAGTGGCACGGCAAGGACTTCCCTCAGCACGCGTAGATCGCGCTCCTGGATGTGCCGACGATCGCCGCGGATGTGAACGGTGATGCCGTGGGCACCGGCGCTTTGGGCCAGCAGGGCCGCCGCCACGGGTTCCGGCTCATGTCCCCCCCGGGCTTGCCGCAGGGTGGCCACATGGTCGACGTTGACACCAAGCCTGAGGTTCAATGCGGGCTCCGGGATGACTTGTAGCTTACCCACAGCTGGATCCCCGTCGGCATGAAGGTTGGAGGGGATGAGCATTCAAAAAAAGAGTTAAAACACGCATTTGAATGAACGATCATGGATCCATGAGCATGGCTTCCCTCCCCTCCGTGTTTCTGGCTCATGGTTCCCCCATGCTCGCCCTGGACGGGGAAGCCTGGGGCGAGGCGGTCTCGGCCCTTGGCCAGCGCCTCCCACCCCTGCGCGCCATTCTCGTATGCTCGGCCCACTGGGAGGCAGCCGGTCCTTTTCGGCTGTCCGCGGCCGCCACGCCGGGCGTCATGCATGATTTCGGCGGCTTTCCCGAGGCCCTGTACGCCCTGGATTACCCGGCACCGGGATCGCCGGAGCTGGCCGGTGAAGCGACTGGACTGCTGCGGGAAGCGGGCCTGGAGGCCGTCCTGGATTCCCAGCGTCCCCTCGACCATGGGGCCTGGGTGCCCTTGCGTTACCTGAAATCGGAAGCCGACGTTCCCGTCGTGCAGCTTTCCTTGCCCCGGCCTCGCACGCCCGAGCTGCTGCTGGCTGCAGGCAGGGCTCTGGCGCCGTTGCGGAGCCGTGGGGTGCTGGTTCTGGGCAGCGGCGGAATCGTCCACAACCTGGGTCGCCTGGATTGGCAGGGCACCACAGGCCCCCAACCTTGGGGCGCCAGCTTTGAGCGCTGGGTTCGTGAGCGTCTGACTGCTGGGGATCAGGCGGCTCTGATGAACTGGCGGCAAGCCCCGGGTGCGGCGGAGTCCGTCCCCACCTCCGAGCACCTGGATCCGTTGTTCCTGGCCCTGGGGGCCAGTGGTGGAGTGACAGAGATCCTCTTTGATGGTTGGCAGCTGGGCAGTCTCAGCCTGACGAGCTACCTGTTCGCTTAGGCTTCAGCCCGCTTCATGCTCCGGATGGCCACGGTCCAGATAAGGGTCGTGAGGCCCAGCAGCTTGAGCACCTCAGGCCAGAAGGCTTCGAGCCCCACCCCGCGCAGCACGATGGCCCGGATGATGATGATGAAGTGGGTGAGCGGCATCAGCTCCCCGATCAGGTAGAAGGGCAGGGGCATGCCTTCGCGGGGGAAGATGTACCCGCTGAGGAAGATGAAGGGCAAGATCGTCAGCATGCTCATCTGGCCACTCTGGGCCTGGGTCTGGGCGATGGTGGAGATGCGGATCCCGATGCCCAGCATGGGGATGATGAACAGTCCGGCCACGGCATAGAGGAGCGGGACCGAGCCGGCCACAGGCACCTTGAAGAAGAGATGGGCGGTGCCGAAGAGAACGGTCATCTGAGCATAGGCCATGCCCACCACGGGGATGACCTTGCCGGCGAAGAGCTCCAGGGGGGTCACCGGCGTCACCAGGACCTGGTCCAGCGTCCCGCGCTCCTTCTCCCGCACGATGGCGCCGGACGCGAACATGACGCAGGTCATGGAGAGGATGACGCCCACCAGGCCCGGCACGATGAAGGTGGGGCTGCGCAGGTCCGGGTTGTACCAGGGGCGGATCCGGACCTCGACCGGCATCACGGGCTTGGCTGCGCCGCCATAGCCCATGCGGTCGAAGAGCAGTTGAGTGTTTCGGAGTTGCCCCACCCCGGTGGCGGTGGCCATGGCGCCGGATGCCGTGGTGGGGCTGGAACCGTCCACGATGATCATCACCTCACCGGTTTGGCCGGAGCGGATGCGGCGGGCGTAGTCCGGGGGAAACCAGACCCCGACCTGAGCCTTCCCGCGGTCGATGGCTCTGCGCAAGTCTGCTTCGGACGACACCTTGACCTTCACATCGAAGTACTGCGTGGCTACGAGCCCATCGACGAAGCTGCGGCTTTCCTGGCTCTGAGACTCGTCCAGGACCGCGGCGGGCATGTGCTTCACGTCGTAGTTGATGGCCAGCCCGAAGATGACGAGCTGCATCAGAGGCATGCCCAGCGTGAAGGCCAGGGTGAGCCGGTCGCGTCGGAGCTGGAGAAACTCCTTCCAGACCAGGGCTTTGATGCGATTCCACATGGGGTACCTCAGGCGACTCGGGAGCGTTGTACCAGGTCCACGAACAGGTCTTCGAGCGAGGGTTGTTCGGCTGGCAGGGCTTCGAAGACAAAGCCCTCCAGTTGCAGCTGGTTCAGCAGAGGCTTGGGCTCAAGGCTGCCGGGTAGTGATAGGCGCACGCTGCGTCCCAGCAGTTCGGCGGCAAGCACCTCGGGATGGCGGCGGGCCGCCGCCTGAAGTTCGCGAAACCGTTCGGTGCGCAGCTCGATCACCTGCCGACCCAAGGCTTCCTTCAGGCTTCTGGGGCGACCGTAAGCCATGAGCTTGCCGCCCAGGATGAAAGCCAGGCGGTCGCATTGGTCGGCTTCTCCGAGGTTGTGGGTGGTGACGAGGATGCTCATGCCCTCGGTCACGAGCTCGTCCATGGCCTCCCAGAACAGGCGTCGGCGCAGCGGATCCACGCCACTGGTGGGCTCGTCGAGAAACAGAATGCGGGGACGGTGCAGGGTGGCAGAGGCCAGGGCGACCCGTTGTCGCTCGCCTGTGGACAGCGCTGACACCAGCAGATCCCGATGCTCCCAGACCTGCATTTCGCGGAGACGGAACTCCACCTCTGAACGCAGGCCCGCGCCTTCTAGGCCATAGAGTCCACCGAAGAAGTTCAGGTTTTCGGCCACGGTCAGGTCCGTGAGAAGGCTCGACTTCTGGCTCATGTAACCCATCTGGGCACGCAGGTGGTCCGCTTCGGTGAAAAGGTCCCGGCCCAGGGCCCGGGCTTCCCCGGCACTAGGTGCCAGGATGCCGCAGAGCATGCGGATGGTGGTGCTCTTGCCGGCACCATTGGGTCCGAGGAAACCGAAAATCTCCCCGGACTGAATCTCGAAGCTGAGGTCGGAGACGGCGGTGAACGCACCGAAACGTCGCGTCAAGCCACGGACTTCGAGAACAGGATCAGCCACGGCTGCCTCCTGCACTGGAAAGGGCGTGCAGAAAGACGTCCTCCAGGTTGGGTTCAGCCAGTCGCACCTGCTCCACGCCAGGAAGGGCTGCCAGCCGGGCCGAGATGGGACCTGGATCCTGCTCGGGAAAGCGGGCCCGGATGATTTCGCCCTCTGCGAAGAGATCCAGTGGCGCCAAGGCGGCCACGGCTTTCTGAACCTCCCGTCGCTGAGGGCTCACCAGACGGAAAACAAGACCTGGCAGGCGCTGGCGCAAAGCGGGCAGATCACCTTCTTCGAGAATGCGACCTTCATGCATCAGCAGCATCCTGTGGGCGTATTCGGCCTCGTCCATGTAGGGCGTGGAGAAGAGGATGGCCACCCCCTGATCGTGAACCGTGTGGAGCAGTTCCCAGAACTCCCTTCGACTGACGGGATCGACGCCGGTGGTGGGCTCGTCCAGCAGGAGCAGCCGAGGTTCCGTGAGCAGGGCCGCACAGAGCGAGAGCTTCTGCTTCATGCCACCGGACAGGGCGCCCGAGAGTCGACTGCGGAAGGGTTCGAGGTCCACAGACCGGAGCAATTTCGTGATTCTCGAATCCACCTCGGAAAGGCCATAGAGGCCCGCCTGGAAGCGGAGGTTCTCTTCCACGGTGAGATCTGGTGGGAGGCTGAACGTCTGTGGGACATAACTGACACCGGCCCGGCCGAGGTGACGCTGGAGTTCCCCTCCCGTGGGTCGCTGAAGGCCGGCGAACATGCGGAAGGTGGTCGTTTTTCCGGCGCCGTCGGGACCAATGAGACCCACCAACTCGCCTTCGGACAGCGCCAGGTCCAGGCCAAGGACGGCCACCTTGGGGCCGAACTGGCAGGCCAGTGCACGGGCCTCCAAAAGGATCATCGCGACGGTGCTCCCAGGCGCACGTCCACGGCCATGCCCGGGACCAGACCTTTATCCCAGCCCTGGGAAAGGTTCACCCGGGCTGGGTACACCAGGTTCACCCGCTCCTCCCGGCTTTCCACCATCTTCGGCGTGAATTCCGATTCGGAGCCGACTTCATCCAGGGTGGCCTCCAGACTGCGCTTATCCGCCGTCACGATCGTCACCGGGGCGCCGAGGCGGGCCTGGCTTTGCAGGGCCTGAGGCAGATAGACTCTCACCCAAAGCTGATCCAGGCGGGCTAGAGTGACCACCGGTTGGCCCGCCTGGATCACGCTGCCGGGCTCTCTCAGGCGATGAGTCACGACGCCATCAAAGGGGGCGCGCACCTCGGTGAAACCCGCCTGGAGGCGGCTCTGGTTGAGGATGGCTCGGGCCTTCCGGGCCTCGGCCCCCCCGGCCTGGCGTTGTTCGATGCGAGCACCGGCCTTGAGCTCAGCCAGGGCCTTAGCCTGGAGGTTCAAGGCTGCGGCAGCGCGGTCTCGCTCGGCCGTGACCCGATCGAACTCAGCCTGCGAGAGGACCCTGTCGCGCACAAGGCTCGCAGTGCGGTTCAGATTCTCTTCGGCCAGTTTCAAGGCCGCTTCGGCATCCCTGACCCGCGCTTCCCCTTGGGCGATCTGTTCGGTTCGGGTGCCATGATCCAGTTCCATGCGTTTGGCATCGGCGCTGTCAAACCCCGCCTGGTCACGGAGCACGGCTGCGTCCAGTTCCTCCGCCGCGACGCGGGCCAGGAGATCGCCAGCCTTGACTCGCTGGCCTTCGCGGACGGCCAACTCCGCCAGTCGCCCCCCGGAGCGTGGCCCCAGATCGGTGAGGTAGGCCTCCACCCGGCCATTGAGAAGCGGACGACCATCCCGTTGGCAGGCGACCAGGACCAAGGGCAGAAGGAGCAGGAGCTTGCGCATGGGGTCCTTTCAAATGACCGGATCGGGGGGCGAGGGTAGGGGGGCTGAGGGGTCGAGGGCGACACCGCGCCAGAACAGATCGAACCAGGTTTTCATGCCGATCCGGACGGCCTCGTCCGGTGGCAGGTCCATCAGGCGGGGCAGGACCACGGGCAGCACGTCCAGGATCTCGAGTTGCATCTTCACCAGGAAGAAGGTCACGAGCAGGGGCTGCAGGTCAGGCCGGAGTTCACCGCGGGCCATGCCCTGCTCGACGATCCGGCGGACGCAGGTCGTGATGGGCCGGATCTGCTCCTCGATGAGGTGGGTGAGACCTTCCGCACCGCGGACTATCTCGCCCCGGATCATGGATCGAATCCCCGGGTCGTCTTTCAAGTGGCGGTGGTAGATCAGCAGCACGTCCCAAAGTCGCACTGAAGCAGGTCGGAGGTCCCGGTCGTCCGAGAGCTCTTTCACCTCGCGGAGCACCCCGGGGAATCGGCGGCCGAGCAGGGCTTCGAACAGCGCTTCCTTGCTGTCGAAGTGGTAGTAGATCAGGGCCGGATCGCAGCCGGCATGGCGGGCGATGGCCCTGAGGCTGGCGGCTCGCAGGCCATCCTGGGCAAACACGGCTTGGGCCGCGTCCAGGATCTGGTCGGGATCAACTCGGGTGGGCTTGGGTCCCCGGGGACGGGGGTGGGGTGCTGAAGGCATGCGGATCCAATTCAACGGGTGTTGAATCATCAGCTCCGAAAGCCATTGGCGCAAGAAACAAATTCATTGGGTGTGGAAATGGGGCCAGACCATTGAAAAGCCCCCGGTCTCCCGGGGGCTTTTCAAGGAAAAAAAGAGATCACTCGCCGGAGATTGGAACCACGGTGGTGTCTTCAAGGGTGAGGACTTCGGCCTCCTCGAAGGCGATGCGGTTCTCCTCAACCTCGGCCACGGCCACCTGGCCCCAGAACGAAGCGAGCTTGGGTGCATCCTGAGCCTGGCCATGCTTGTTGACGGGGACCACCACCTCAACCTTGGGGAAGGCGCCCCGCTGAAGCTGCTCGCAACGCTTGCCGGCGATGACGACGAAGCGATACTTGTTGGCGATCTCATCCGGGACACGAACGATGGTGCGCTGGGTCATGGGCCACTCCGAACCTGGAAGCATAGCATCTGAACGCCCTTCCAGCAACGGCTTGGGCGGGCGCCTAGGGTAGGATGGGCTCCCGGAGTCGACCTCATGCAGATCATCCTCGGCATCACCGGCGGCGTCGCCGCCTACAAGTCTGCGGAACTGGCCCGCTTGCTGGCCAACCAGGGCCATCGGGTGCGCTGCATCCTGACTGAGGCTGGCGCCCGGTTCATCACTCCACTCACCCTTACCAGCCTGACGGGCGAGCCCTGTTATGGTGCCAATCCGGACCAAGGCGAATGGCGCGCCAATCCCAGCATCGAGCACATCGAGCTGGCCCGCTGGGCGGACCTGGTGGCCGTGGTCCCCGCCACGGCGAACATTCTGGGGAAGGCCGCCAATGGCCTGGCCAGCGACCTGCTCAGCACGGTGCTGCTGGCCACCCGAGCCCCAGTGCTATGGGCCCCCGCCATGAACACCGGCATGTGGGAGCATCCTGCGGTGCAGGCGAACCTCGTGCGCCTGCGGTCCTTTGGGCATGCCGTGGTGGACCCGGGTGAGGGCGTCCTGGCCTGCGGAGAGGAGGGATCCGGCAAACTGGCCGAGGTCGCAGCCATCGCTGAGGCCATCCAGGTTCACGGCACGCCCAAGTTGATGAGCCTAAGCGGTCGACGGGTGCTCATCACCGCCGGTCCCACCCGGGAGGACCTGGATCCGGTCCGCACCCTCACCAACCGCAGCACGGGAACCATGGGCATCGAACTGGCCAGGGCCTTCCGGGATGTGGGAGCGCAGGTTCAACTGGTGCTGGGAGGGGAATTGCCCGCGCCCTGGGGCGTGGAAACGATCCGGGTCCGCAGTGCCCAGCAGATGCTTGAGGCCAGCGAAGCTTGCTGGGTGGGTGCCGACGGTCTGGTGGCCGCCGCCGCCGTGGCGGACCAGCGCCCTGAATCCTCGGCTTCCCAGAAGATGAAAAAGGTCGAGGGGGCCGAATCCCTGGTACTGGTCCGCACGCCAGATATCCTGGCTCGCCTCTGCGCCGCGCGACGACCCGACCAGTGGGTGCTCGGATTCGCAGCCGAGAGTGAGAAACACCTTGAGCACGCAAGTGAAAAGCTGAAGAAAAAGGGCCTGGATGCGGTGCTGGTCAACGATGTTCAGGGTGGTCGCGCGTTTGGAGCCCAGGCCAATACCTTGACGCCCATCACAGCCCAGGGTCCCCACCCACCCCTTGGCCCCCTGGCGAAGGATCAGTTGGCCCGGGCCGTGGTGCAGTGGTGGGCTGGCCATCTGGCGGGCAGGCCGGCCTGAATCAGAGGGCGGGATCCAGCCAGGGCAGTACTTCGCTGGGACGACCGGGTACATTGCCCACCCGGACGGCTACGACCACGATCCAGCCCTGGGGGCGCTGAAGGGACTTCAGATCCATGATGAGAGCCGTTCCTGGTCCAGGCAGATCCGGACGGCGCCGTTCGAGAACAACCTCTCCGCGGCTGAAGACGTCTTCAGGTGTGGGCTTGGTGAGGCCGAGAGGAAGGTAGAGCACTCGAACAACCTCGATGCCGGCGAGGCCATCTCCCTTCACGTCGGCCGATGGCAGCACCAGCCGAACCTTGCGAAGGCCTTCGAGGCGTGCCTCCATGGCCTGGGCTGCTGAGCGGGGCTTGGGGATGGGATCACCCTTCCTGCCACAGTGCACGGCAAGAAGGCAAAGTGTGATGGCAAGCGCGGGGTTTGCTAGGCTGAAGGAACACATCGTCATCCATCATGCCCGAATCCGAGGTCCTTCCATGCCCGTGACCAAGATCCTCATTGCGAACCGCGGGGAAATCGCCATCCGCGTAATCAGGACTTGTCGCGAGATGGGGATTCCCACGGTGGCGGTCTACTCCGAGGCCGACCGCGGGGCCCTGCATGTGCGCATGGCGGATGAGGCGTACTACATCGGTCCAGCAGCCGCCCGCGAAAGCTACCTGGTGCTGGAGAAGATCCTGGATGTCTGCAAGCGCAGCGGTGCCGACGCGGTTCATCCGGGCTATGGGTTCCTCTCGGAGAACGCCGCGGCGGCCCGGGCCTTCGCGGCCGCGGGCATCACCTTCATCGGACCCCGGCCTGAGTCCATCGAGAGCATGGGCTCCAAGACCGCCGCCCGGGTGGTGGCCCTGCAGGCGGGATGTCCCGTGGTGCCTGGCATCCAGGAGACCATGGCCGATGAGGAGCTGCTGGTGGCCTCCCAGAAGATCGGCTTCCCGGTCATGCTCAAAGCCGCCATGGGTGGCGGAGGCAAGGGCATGCGGCTGGTGCACAAGGCCGAGGAATTCACCTCATCACTGGCCCGGGCTCGTGGCGAGGCGCTCTCATCTTTCGGCGACGACAGTGTCTATGTGGAGAAGGCCATCGTTCAGCCCCGCCATATCGAGATCCAGATCTTCGGGGACACCCATGGAAATCACGTCTACCTGCATGAGCGGGAATGCTCGGTACAGCGGCGCCACCAGAAGGTGATCGAGGAGGCTCCAAGCCCGCACGTGACACCCGACATGCGCAAAGCCATGGGGGAGGCCGCCCTGAAGGTCGCCAAGGCCGTGGATTATGTCGGTGCGGGAACCGTTGAGTTCCTGGCGGACGCGGACCGGAATTTCTATTTCCTGGAGTTGAACACCCGCTTGCAGGTGGAGCATCCCGTGACGGAATGGATCACGGGCCTCGATCTGGTCAAGTGGCAGATCCTGGTGGCCCGGGGCGAGAAGCTGCCCATGACCCAGGAGGAGATTCCGCTGAACGGTTGGGCCATGGAGTGCCGGGTCTATGCAGAGGATCCCGACAAGAACTTCATGCCGAGCCCGGGGCGCATCACCTACCTGCGCACGCCCAGCGGGCGCAACGTGCGTGACGACAGCGGCGTCTATGAAGGGGCCGAGGTGCCGATGTTCTACGACCCCATGATCAGCAAGCTGAGCACCTGGGGGCCCACGCGCCTGGAGGCCATCGAGCGCATGCGCGCGGCCCTGGGCGAGTACCGCATCGGGGGCATCCGCCACAACATCGCCTTCCACGAGGCGCTCATGGAGCACGAGCCTTTCCGCGCTGGTGCTCTGCATACCGGCATGCTCGACAAGCCCTTCTGGAAGCGCAAGGAACAGGGACCGGATCTGAAATATGCCGTGGCCGCAGCCCTGGTGCATGAACTTGAAACCGAGCAACGCAGGGCCACCCAGCCCACCACCAGTGGCGATGGGAAACCCGATGCCTGGAAACACTGGGGGCGGTTCAATCGTTTGTAGGGAGTTCAATCGTGAAACGCACCCTGTTGCTTGGCAAGGATTCTCAGGAGGTGGAACTTCTCCACCAGGATGGCGTGACGTCGCTGGTCTGGGAGGGGCAGAGCCACCCCATCGATATCCTCGAAATGGAACCCGGTTGCTATTCCATCCTCATGGAGGGGCGTTCCGTGGAGGTTCGCCTGGATCAGGCGAAGTCGCCAGACCCCGAGGCCCACGCCTACCGGGCCATGCTTTATGACGGCGCCTATGAGTTCGCCTTGGTGGATCCGAGGCGCGCCCTGCTGGCAGGGGTTGGTGGGGCTGGAGCCGGTGGCGGCATCATGGCTTCCCCCATGCCTGGCAAGATCGTGAAGTTGCTTGTGAAGGTCGGCGATCAGGTTCAGGAAGGCCAAACCCTCCTCGTCATGGAGGCGATGAAGATGCAGAACGAGCTAAAGACCAACACCACCGGAACTGTCGCGACCGTGCATGTCCAGGAGGGCGCCACCGTGGAGACGGGGACTTCGCTCATCACCGTCATGGCGACCGAAGCCTGAGATCTTTCGAAGGTCGGAGATCACCCTGTGCAACACCGATCCGAAAGGGCCAGAGCGTTCGTCGCCCCGGCAGAGGTCAAGGGGGGATGGAATTCCGGCCTAATTGGGTGGCCATTCCAAGGGAATGACGGATGTGAAATCGATTGAGAATACCCACGCCCACCATTTTCTGTTTTTGCTTAGAGGGGATTGAACTTCGCTTGTGGATGGTTGTTGTAGTGGTCGAAAAATTACCAACCATTGATACGCTATCTGAATTGTTTGCAAGAAATTCTGAGCTGGTGAAATGCTATTTTTCTTGAACCGTTCACTCCTTATGGCTATCGTGTGATGGAAGTCACAACTTTCATTCGGAGGATGAGATGAAAAGAACCCTGCTGTTCCTACTCGCTGGAACCGCATTGACCCTTTCTGCCCAGGAAGGAACGGCTTGGGTGGCGGGCCACGTGGGCCAGACCATGTTTGAAAGCGACTCCAAGCTGAAGGACAAACTGCACTACGGCATTGGCTTGGGCCACTGGTACACCGATACCTGGGGTTTGGACATCAGGGCCCTCCGTAGCAAGCTACAGGCCGACCTTCCGGGTGCCCCTTCCGCCAACGAAACCCACACGCTCATCTCTGGTCTGTACAACCTTCGCCCCGGCGCGGACAACTGGTACCCCTACATCGCCGCAGGTTTGGGCGGAACGAACGTGGGCACACCCTACTCCGGCACGGGCGACGCCACGACTCGGTTGAATTACCACGCTGGACTTGGCCTCATGGGCAAGCCTGCCGAGAACTTCCTGCTGGACCTGAGCGGCAAGGCGGTTCGCGTGGAACTGCCCAAGTCCCGCACCGAGTATCTGGCCACCCTGGGGCTGGGTTACACCTGGGGCGGCGGCAAGAAGGCCCTACCTGCGCCGGCCCCGGCGCCGGTGCCCGAACCCAAGCCGGAGCCCAAGCCGGAGCCCAAGCCGGAGCCGGTCGCTCCGCCCCCACCGCCTCCTCCTCCCCCGGCTCCCGAGCCACCGAAGGAGATCGCCAAGCCTGTACCTCCGCCCCCCCCACCGCCACCTCCGGCCAAAATCGTGCTGGATGAAGCCGTGCTGCACTTCGCGAATGGTAAGGCCGAACTCGGCCCCGATGCCAAGGCCGCCATCCAGAAGGTGGCCGATGGCCTCAAGGCCTACAAGGGCGACTACACGCTCGTGGTCAGCGGTCACACCTCCTCCATCGGCGGCAAGGCCTTGAACAAGTCGCTGTCCAAGCTGCGAGCTGATGCGGTCGCCAATGTCCTGATTGATTCCGGTGTCCCAGCCCACAGGGTCGGCACCGTGGGTGTGGGACCCGACAAGCCCATCGCTGATAACGCGACCAAGGATGGTCAGGCGAAGAACCGCCGGGTGGAAATCGACGTCAAGATCAACGACGGCAAGGCCGAGGTCCGCAAGACGGAGACCGGGACCGTGGACACTGCCCCGGCGCCGAAGCCACCCGCGAAGAAGAAGGTGGTCAAGTAGGTCTGATCTGAACTGCGGCGGGGGCTGAAGCCTCCGCCGTTTTTTTTGGAGGAATCCCATGTCCATGAAAGACGAGTTCAAAGCCTTCATCATGAAGGGCAACGTCATCGACCTTGCCGTGGCGGTGGTCGTGGGTGGTGCCTTCGGCAAGATCATTGCCGCCTTCGTAGACGGCATCGTCATGCCCTTGGTGACCTACGTGCTGCCCGCAAACATCAAGTGGGAAGAGTGGGTTCTTGGCAAGTTCCGCATTGGAGCGGTGCTGGGCGCGACCGTCAACTTCCTGATCATCGCCCTGGTGATCTTCCTCGTCCTGATCAAGTTCCTGGGCAAATTCATCAAGAAGGACGAAGCCCCGGTAATTCCCACGACCAAGGAATGCCCCGCCTGCCTTGAGGCGGTACCGCTCAAAGCCACCCGCTGCAAGCACTGCACCAGCCAGCTCTGATCCCGGTGGACATGCTGGAAGGGCCCGGGGAACCGGGCCCTTTTCCTTGTGAGCGCACGGGTTCCCATGGTGAACTGGAGACTCAACCCCGGGGCGCTTGGGTGCGCCCCCCGACGCACGAGGGCGCCGATGAGCGAGCAAGCTCCGGTTAGCATGCCAGTTCCTGGTAAGCAGAATCCGGGCGAAACCGCCCCGGAATCGCCGAAGGCGATTGCCGGGAGGAAGTATTCGGTTTTCCTTCCCAAGACCGATTTTCCCATGAAGGCCGACCTGCCGCAGCGCGAGCCGAAACGGCTGGAGCGCTGGAAGGCCGAAAGCCTGTACCGCCGCATCGAGGCCAGGCGCAAGGCCGACAACGCGGCCGGGAAGGGCAAGGGCCGCGAGGTGCTGCATGACGGCCCCCCTTACGCCAATGGCGCCATCCACATGGGCCACGCGCTGAACAAGATCCTCAAGGACGTGGTAGTGAAGTCCCGCTGGATGGAAGGCTATGAGTCGCCCTACGTGCCGGGCTGGGACTGCCACGGCCTGCCCATCGAGCATGCCGTCGAGAAGGACCTGGGGCCCAAGCGCCGCGAGATGAGCCGCGCCGACTTCCTCCAGCGCTGCCGGGTCTACGCCCAGAAGTGGATCGACACGCAGCGTACGGCCTTCCAGCGCCTGGGCGTGCTGGGCGCCTGGGAGCAGCCCTACGTGACCATGGATCCTGGCTACGAAGCCGAGACGGTGCGGCATCTCGCGAAGCTTTTCAAAAGCGGATCCGTCACCCGCAAGCTCAAGGTTGTCCACTGGAGCTACGGCGCCCGCACGGCCCTGGCCGAGGCAGAAGTCGAATACGCAGACAAGACCAGCCCGGCCATCACCGTGGCCTTCCCGGTCACGGACGCCGAGGCTCGGCGCCTGGAACTGCCCACGCCGCTCTTCGTGCCCATCTGGACCACCACTCCCTGGACGCTGCCCAGCAACCTGGCGGTGGCCATGCACCCGGATCTGGAATACGCCATCGTCCGAACTGGTGACCGCCACTACATCGTGGCCGTCACCCTGCGCGAGGACTTCGGGAAGAAGCTCGGCGTCGAGCTGCACACCGTGGAGATCCGCAAGGGCAAGGAGTTCCAGACCCTCGTGGCACGGCATCCCTGGATCGACCGGCAGAGCCCGGTTCTTCTGGCGGACTATGTCGTCGCCGACACGGGCACGGGCCTGGTGCACACCGCGCCCGATCACGGCGTGGACGACTTCAACCTGGCCCACCACCTCGGCCTGCTCCAGTTGGTGGGGCCCGACGGCAAGTTCCTGCCCGCCGTGGATGATCCGGAGCTGGAAGGGAAGAACATCTTCGAGTGCAACCCGCTGGTGGTGGACAAGCTCCGGCGCATCGGCGCGCTGCTCCACGAGGAGTCCCTCACCCACAGCTATCCCCACTGCTGGCGGACCAGGACGCCCATCCTCTTCCGCGCCACGGAGCAATGGTTCATCACCATGGACACGGAATTGATGGGGAAGGGCCGGAGCCTGCGCGAGCTGGGCCTCGAAGGCGTCGAACAAACGCAGTGGATCCCTGCCCAGGGGCAGAACCGCATCCACGCCATGATCGCCGGCCGCCCGGACTGGTGCATCAGCCGTCAGCGTGCCTGGGGCACGCCCATCACCGTGCTGCGCTGCGAAGCCTGCGGTGAACCGCTGGTGGCCGCCTCCATCTTCGAAACCGCCGCCGCCGCCATCGAAAAGGGCGGCATCGAAGCTTGGGCGGAGCTCCCGGTGGAGCAGCTGGTGCCCGCGGGCGCTGCGTGCCGTTGCGGCTCCAAGGCCTTCCTCAAGGAGACGGACATCCTCGACGTGTGGATCGACTCCGGCGTCAGCGCCTCGGTCGTCTGCGAATCCCACCCGGAACTGACCCGCTCCGACTACAGCCAGTTCATCTACCTGGAAGGTTCGGATCAGCACCGCGGCTGGTTCCACAGCTCCCTGCTCTTCAACCTCGCCGCCACGGGCACCAAGCCCTATAAGCAGGTGG
>JANYAZ010000074.1 GCA_025361045.1 Geothrix sp.
ATCGAAGGCGCCATTGTCGCGCCAGACCCAGGCAGCGTCCCAGGCGGGCCAGGGGAGGGCCTCGGGCGCCACCTCGGTCCAGTCCACCCTACCCAAAGGGCCGATCTTTCGGCCCATGCCTTCGTTCGGAAGCGCTTCCACTAGGGCCATGTGCTGAGGCGGTTGGGCGTTCAGGACGCCGGGTCCCGTCGCCAACCGGCGCCAGCGGGTCCCTTCCAGGCCCCAGGCCGTCCAACCCTGCGCCCCTCCGTGCCAGAGGCGATCTCCGCGGGGCAGCCACACCCGGTCCCCGGCATGCCACGGGATTTCAACGCGCAGGCCCGGAAGGTCCTGACCATCCTCGGACAGGGCCTCCGTCTTAGTGGTGATGCCCTTGGGCGGTGTCGGCAAGCCAGGTTCGTCCCAGGCGGCCAAGGTCGACTCGCCGGGCTCTGCATCTCCCGGAAGCACGCTGAGCAGCAGCCTCGACTCGCCATGCCCCTCGAAGGGCTCGAAGAAACCGATCAGTACGGCCTTGCCATCCCAGCTGAACCGGCTCCAGGGCCCAGACTGGGTGGACCAGAGGACGCGCCCTTCGGGTACCTCGATCAGTCGTGTCTCAAAGCGCGACGGCCCCATCAGGAGCGTCACCAGCAGACGGTTGCCCTTGATCGGGTCCAGCCGTGCCGAGCAGAGGGGCGCGTCGAAGCGGTAGTGTCGCCACTCCAGCCCCCGCCACAGCACCACCTCGCTGCGGCCCCCGGGGCCATTCAAGGCCACCCCCTGGTCCGCCAGATAAGGTGAAGCGGGTTCCCAGGGCGTTCCGAAGCCTCCCTCGAAGGGCCAGGCATCGGGTTGATCCGGATCCCGCGTGCCCAGAAAGCGCGGCGCCCAGCCATCCACCAGACGGAACTCCGACAGGGATTCGTACCCTCCCAGGTTCATGATCACCGGTGACTCCACGGCCGTGACACCTCCGGCGCTGACGGGGCGTGGCGCCTGCACCACCGCGAAGAGCAGCAGCATGGCGGCAATGAACAGACTGGCGATGATGTACCGTTGAGGGATCACGGGGTGCCTGGGGCGTTCATTCCATCATGCCTCATCCCCGTGGGGAGGCCGGTTCCTGATGAAGCAGAAACCATCCGTGGAAACCGAGTTGAAGCTGCGCATACCTGCGACGGGCCCCTACCACCCGCTGCTGGAGGCCCTGGGCTTCCATGAGGTGCATCCGGCTCAGCCGGAGATCAGCGTGCTTTGGGACCGCAACGGCGAGTTACGCAGCCAGGGCTCGGCCCTGCGCACGCGATCCTATGCAGGGCAGTCTCGCCTGACCTGGAAGGGGTCCAAGGTGCCCGACCCGCTCCTGAAGATCCGCCCCGAGCACGAAACCGCCATCCAGGATGCAGGGGCCCTGGAGGCCATTCTTCGCGCCCTGGGCTACGCGCCCGTGCTGCGCATGGAGAAGGTGCGGGCCGTGTGGGAGCGCGCCGAGCTCGAAGCCTGCCTGGATGAAACGCCCTTCGGCTGCTACCTCGAACTGGAAGGCGAGCCCCAAGCCATCCGCGCCGCCATGGAAGGCCTGGGCCTCGCGCCCGATCGGGCCGAGCCCCGCAGCTACCCGGAACTGTACTTGGCCCATGGACTGGGTTAGGGAAGCTGGTCGCGGAATTCGCGGAAGGTGCGCGGAAGGCGCAGAAAACCGAAAGTCTGCTTTCCGCGTCCTCTGCGGAATTCCGTGCCTTCCGTGACCAGCCGCCTTAGACCTTCAACACCCGCTCGAGATCCTCGATGAGATCCTGCACGTCCTCCACGCCCACGCTGAGGCGCAGCAGGTTGTCGTTGATGCCCAGGCGCTGGCGATCGGCCTCGGGCACGCTGCCGTGGGTCATGCTGGCGGGGTGGCAGACCAGGCTTTCCACCCCACCGAGACTCTCGGCCAGCGCGAAGACCTTGAACGAGGACGCCATGCGGCGCGTGCGCTCCGCGTCGCCCGTGTCGAAGCTGACGATGCCGGAGAAGCCCTTCATCTGCTGCTTCGCCAGGGCGTGCTGGGGGTGGGATTCCAGGCCCGGATAGTAGACGGCCTTCAGATCCTTGCGGGCCTCCAGCCAGCGGGCGATCTGGAGGGCGCTCGAATTGTGGCGCTCCATCCGCAGGTGCAGGGTCTTGGTGCCCCGCAGGATGAGCCAGGACTCCATGGGCGAGAGGATGCCGCCGGCGGCCTTCTGGTGGAAGCGCAGCCCTTCGGCGATGTCTTCGCGGTTGGTGATGGCGATGCCGCCGATGGAGTCGCTGTGGCCATTCAGGTACTTGGTGGTGGAGTGGAACACCAGATCTGCGCCCAGTTCCAGGGGCCGCTGGTTGAAGGGTGTGGCAAAAGTGTTGTCCACGGCCAGCACCGCCTGGCAGCCCATGAGGGTCATCACCTGACGGGCGCCGGGAATGTCCGTGAGGCCCAGCATGGGGTTGGTGGGTGTCTCCAGCATCACGAGTTTCGTATTGGGCCGGAGGGCGGCCTTGAAGGCCGCCAGGTCACCCGTGTCCACCTGGGTGTAGGTGAGCCCGAAGCGGGTCATCACCTTGTCCAGCAGGCGGAAGGTGCCGCCGTAGACGTTGTCGCCCAGCACCACGTGATCACCGCTGGAGAGCTGCTCGAAGATGGCCTGCACCGCCGCCATGCCCGAACCGAAGGCCATGCCATGGGCGCCGCCTTCCAGGGCCGCCAGGTTGGCCTCCATGGCATCGCGGGTGGGGTTGCGCACGCGGGCGTAGTCGAAGCCCTTGTTGATGCCCAGCCCCTCCTGGATGTAGGTGCTGGTGAAGTACACGGGCGTCATGATGGCCCCGTTGGTCGGGTCCGGCGCCTGGCCGGCGTGGATGCAGAGGGTATCGAAGCGGGCTTCAAGGCTCATGGCGCTATCCTTCTGTGATCTTTCAGTGTGATGGGGTGTCGTCATGAGGAAAAGGATTGCCTCCATTTGCGTGGCCATTGCCTTCCTGGCTTGTCGATCCGACAAGCCGGAGGATCAAGTTCGCAGGGCCTTCGAAACCTGCCGGGCCGCCGTGGAGGCCGGGGACGCCGCCACAGCCGCCGCACCGCTCGATCCTGCCTTCAGAGGCCCCGATGGCATGGACAAGGCTACGGCCAGACTGTTTCTCCTGGGCCTCCTCCGGCAGGAGAAGGTGGGCGTGACGACCATGAAGAACGAGGTGACAGTGCGGGGGAACCTGGCGATCCAGGATGTGGACCTCCTGCTCACGGGACGCAGCAGCAGCCTGCTGCCCCAGGATGCCTCGCACCGGGGCTTCCGCCTGACTTGGCGCAAGGCCTCGGGCGACTGGCGGCTGGTCGAGCTTCAATCCTTGGATGGTCGCTGAACCTTCCGCGGCCAGGCCGCCTGCCCTGGCCGCAAAGACCCCAGCGGCATCTCCGCCGCCAAAGATTCCCTGACTTCCTGCGGCAATCGGCGTTCCCGCCGCTCCTCGCGGAGCATGGACTGGAAGGCGGTGAAGGCCAGGAACTGGACCGGCTTCAGGCCATGTTCCTTGGCGGCGTCCAGGACCCCGGGCATCTCCTGGTAGCGCCCCAATCCATACAATGCGACCGCCTTCAGGGCGTAGGCCCGTGGGTTCAAGGGATGATCACGGAGGACCCGGTCGCATTGGGCCAGGCTGCCCTGGGGCTGGTCCACCAAACCGTTGGCGGCCTCATTCAGCCGGTCGGTGGCTTCCTGCTCAGACAGGCGCGGCACGGCCTTCTCGGTATGGGTGGGTTTCGACCACCCTTCGTGAGGGGGTAAGGCGACCGGTTTGGCGTCGGGGCTGGGTGCGGACTTGGGGTCCACTTTCGCGATCGCCTCGGGCACCCGTGCAACTGGGACCTCGGTCGATCCGGCTGGGGTCGGCAGGGTGATGAGCCGCGGAACCCCCGGCTTGTGAAGCCAGGCCCAGGCGCCCACCCCGCCCGCGGCCACCATGGTCAACACGGCGACCCAAGGCCAAGGATTCCAGGTCCGCGGTCGCGTCACAACTCCGGGCGAAGGGCCGGAAGGTCTGGGCAGGGCCCGGGTGGGTTGGCCTCCGGGCAGCCCGGACCACCCGGGATCCATGGCGTCGCGCAAGGTGCGGGCCATGGCCTCGCCGGTCTGGAAGCGCTGGGCCGGATCCTTGGCCAGGGCCTTGGCCAACAGATGCCCCACTTGAGGGCTGAGTCCCCGGAGATCGTTCGCAGAGAGGGGGGCCGGCTCCTCATTCACCAGCCGGTAGAGGATGGTGGCGGTGGTATCGCCCTCGAAGGGACGACGGCCCGCCAGCGCTTCGTAAAGGATGACGCCCACGGCGAACAGATCGCTGCGGGGATCCGGCACGCCGGTGCGGATGTACTCCGGCGCCATGTACCCGAAGGTGCCCAGCAGGGTGCCCGTGCCCGTCATGTCGGAACCTGCCACCCGGGCGATGCCGAAGTCCATCACCTTGGCGTGCAGGCGCTCACCCTCGCGACGGACGCGGATGTTGCTGGGCTTGATATCGCGGTGCAGCACCCCCTTCTGATGCGCGTAGCCCAGGCCGTCACAGACCTGCGCGAGCACTTCCAGCGCCTCCACCGGTGCCAGCACGCGGTCGCGCAGCATGGCTTCCAGGTCCACCCCCGGGACGAACTCCATGGCCAGGTACAGCACACCCTGGTCCTCACCGAATTCGTGGATGGTCACCAGGTTGGGATGGTTCAGGGTCCCTGCCGCCCGGGCCTCGCGGGCGAAGCGGTCCCGGGCCTCGGTACCCTGGGCGGCCTCGCGGTGGATGGTCTTGATCGCCACCTCGCGCCCGATGGCAGGATCCAAGCCCAGGTAGACCTCACCCATCGCGCCCTGTCCCAGGCGTTTCAGGATGTCAAAACGGCCCAACTTCTGAAGCATGTCACCACCTAAACACCATGGAACCGGAACCCACCGCTTCGGTTGAAGGCCCAGAAAGCCTCAGAGTCCCAAGTACTCCATGAACTCACCGTGGAGGTCCAAGGGCAGGCGGCAGGTCTGCATCTCTTCCGTCACCACCTGATTGCAGCGGGCCACAGCCCTGAGGTCCGCCGAGTGAATGCCCCGGTCCCTGGCTTGGCGCATCGTCTGCATGACGGCATCCATCCGGCCCAGACGGTAGTGGGTGACCAGCAGCATGGCGTGGGCCTTGGCGTTTCTCGGATCGATCTCCAGGGCCTGGAGCAACTGATGTTTGGTGGTCTCCAGCACATCCTTGCGCACTTCGGCCCGCCCATGGGAGCCGGTTCCCGTGGGCGCCTGGGCTTCGCGTGCTGGCGGACGGGAAGCGGTCACAGGGCTGATGATGGACCCGGAACCCGACATGCTGGCTTGGCTTGGCGCGGCCGGCCGAGGCGCGGGTCGCACCATCGGCACGCCCCTCGGAGGCGTGGGTGGCGTGGGGCCGCGGCCAGAGGCCAAGCCCCTGATCTTCAGGGCCACCGTGGGCCGTTCCTGTTCCCAGCGCCAGGCCGTATCCTTGGCGGCGCGCAACACCGTGGCCAGATCCTCCGCGGTCTGGAACCGGTTGGCCGGGTCCTTGGCCAGGGCGTGGTGGAGGATGCCCTGCACGTCCCGACTGATGCCCTGGAAGGCCGTGGGGGGCAGCGGCGTGGGGGTTTCGTGGAGCAGTCGGTAGATCACCGAACCCGGGCTGGGGCCATCGAAAGGGGGAATGCCCGCCAAGGCCTCGTAGAGGATCACCCCGACAGCGAAGAGATCGCTCCGGGAGTCCGGGCGTCCGCTCTGCAGATACTCCGGCGCCATGTAGTTCACCGTGCCGAAGACCGTGCCTTCGTCCGTGGTGTCCGTGTTGATGATTTTCGCCACGCCGAAATCCAGCACCTTGGCCTGGAGGCTCTTGCCGTCCCAGACCACCCGGATGTTCGAGGGCTTGATGTCCCGGTGCAGAATCTGGTGGCGGTGGGCCATGGCCAGCCCGTCGCAGACCTGCGCCAGCACCTCGAGGGTATCCCGGGGCGAGAGCGTACCGGCCCGGATCAGCGTGCCGAGGTCCTCGCCCTTCACCAGCTCCATGGCCAGATAGAGGACGCCCTGTTCTTCGCCCAGCTCATGGACGGTGACGATGTTCGGATGGTTCAGCACGCCCGCCGCGCGTGCTTCCGTGGCGAAGCGTTCTCGGGCCTGGGGGCCCATGCCGGCGGCCGTGTGGATGACCTTGATGGCCACCTCCCGGCCGATGATCGGGTCCCGACCCACGTAGACTTCACCCATGCTTCCCTGGGCGAGCAACCGTATGATCTCGAACTTGCCAAGGCGCGTCAGCACGGGGGTTTCCGGACGATGGTTTTCCGATCATCCAATGGGTGTGGGCTGCCGTCCAGGCCTTTCTACTGGGGCTCAGCGCGACCGGGGGGCCTTGGGTAATTCCGGCTTCACGCGAGCCGCGCTGAGTGATTGAAAAGGGGCGACGTCGGGGAATCGGATAGGGAATCAGCTCCCCTGGGACCTCAGCCAGGCCTCGTCCCGCACGGGAATGCCCAGGGCCTCCGCCCTGGCCAGCTTGGAGCCCGCCTTCTCGCCCGCCAGCAGGAGCGTGGTCTTGGGTGACACACTTCCCGTGACCTTGGCCCCCAGCCTTTTCAGCCACGCCTCGGCATCCTCCCTGGAAAGGCTCGGCAGCGTCCCCGTCACGACTGCAACCTCCCCGGCGAGCGGCAAGCCAGAAAGGTCCCGCGGGATCGGTGGCTCGGGGCGCACGCCCAGCAATGCCAGCCGGGCGGGCAGGTCAGGATGCAGCGTGGCGAAGGCCCGAAGGGCGGCCGCCACCTTCGGTCCCACCTCCTCCACGGCCTGGAGTCGCTGCTCATCGGCGACCCAGAGGGCCTCCAGCGAGGGGTAGGCCTCGGCCAGCAACTCGGCCGTGCGGGCCCCCACCATGGGAATGCCCAAGGCGTGGATCCACCGGGCCAAAGGTTTCCGTCGCGCCGCGTCCAGGGCCTCCAACAGGTTCTGGGCGGACTTCTCGGCCATGCGCTCCAGGCCGGAGACGTAGGCCAGTCCCTGTACCGGATCCTGAAGCAGCGTGAAGATGTCCCAGGGCTGCTCGAAGCGGCCCGAGGCCACCACCTGCTCTACTAACGCGTCCCCCAGACCCTCGATGTCCAGGGCGGAGCGCCCCCCGAAATGCACCAACCGCGCCACCAGTTTCGCGGGGCACTCGGGATTGAGGCAGCGGATGGCCACCTCCGCGTCATCCGTCTTGCCCACCTCGCCAGCGCACTCCGGGCAGGTGGCGGGAATGACCGGAGCGGGCAGATCGCGCAGTTCCTCACCAGGCACCAGCGCGACGACCTTGGGGATGACCTCGCCGCCCTTCTCGATGAAGACGCGGTGCCCCACCTTCAGGCCGAGGCGCGCCAGCTCGTCGGCATTGTGCAGCGTGGCCCGACGGACCGTGGAACCCGCCACCTCCACTGCCTCCAGCTCGGCCACCGGCGTGAGCTTGCCGCTGCGGCCCACCTGCCAGGTGATGCCCAGCACCGTGGTGGTCACCTGCGTGGCGGGGAACTTGTAGGCAATGGCCCAGCGCGGGGCACGATCGGTGAAACCTAGTCGTTCCTGAAGGTCCAAACCTGCAACCTTCACAACTACGCCGTCAATGTCGAACGGCAGCGTCTGGCGCCAATCGGCCCATCTCTCGATCTGATCGATGACTCCTTGAATTCCCGGTCCTTCGTACATATGTGGCAAGCGGACAAAAGCCCAGCCTGCACTCCATCCCACAGCCTCCATCTGGAGTCCAAAGGTGGTCCTGGCGACCATGGGTCCAATGAATTGCCATGGAATGAATTGAAGGCCACGACGAGCCACCTCGCGGCTGTCCAGTAGCTTCATGGTTCCGCTGGCGGCGTTTCTCGGATTGGCAAAGGGGGCAACCCCCGCGGCCGTCCGTTGTCGGTTGAGTTCTTCCCATCGCTTCCGAGAGAGGAATACTTCTCCCCGCACCTCAAGCGATCCAGGCGCTTCAGCTGGAAGCTTCAAGGGGATATCACCGATTGCCTTGGCGTTCTCTGTGACGTCCTCTCCCGTTTCACCATCTCCACGCGTTACGGCACGGACAAGTTCGTGGTTTTCGTACCAGAGACACAGGCTGAGGCCATCAAATTTCGGCTCCGGAAAGTAATGAATCCCACCGTCAGCCAACCCAAGAAGACCCTGTACGCGGACAGCCCACTGTCTCAATTCGTCCTCTGAGTACACGTTGTCCAGACTGTACATGGGAGTCCGATGTGGGACTTTCTCAAACCCATCCACGGGCGATGCCCCCACCCGCAGCGTGGGGCTGTTGGGATCGGCCAGCTCTGGATTGGCGCCCTCGAGGGACCGCAGTTCCCGTTCCAGCGCATCGTATTCCGCATCCGCAAGCGTGGGCTGATCCAGCACGTAGTAGCGGTAACGATGCAGCCGCACCTGGTCGGCCAGGTCCTTCAGGCGCTGCCGCATGTCCGTCATTTCACCCTCGACCGATGCAGGATGCCCATGATGAGGCCCAAGGCCAGGAAGAAGCTCAGGGTACTGCTGCCGCCCGCGCTGAAGAAGGGCAGCACCATGCCCTTGTTCGGCAGGGCGCCGGCCACCATGCCCACATTCACCAGCAGGTGCAGAGAGAAGATGCCGGCCGCCCCGGCACAGAAATAGGCCTCGGCATGGGTGTGAGCCTCCCGGGCGGCATCCAGGATCCGGCTCAGCAGCAGACCGAAGAGCCCAAGGGCCAGGACGACGCCGAGAAAGCCCCGCTCCTCCGCCCATACGCTGAACGCGAAATCCGTGGTCTTCACCGGCAGAAAATTGAGCTGGGTCTGGGAACCGCTGGTGAAGCCCTTGCCGATGAGTCCACCAGAACCAATGGCGATGCGGCTCTGGTTCACCTGGTAGCCCTTCCCCTGCAGGTCGGCGGAAGGATCCAGGAAGTTCAGGACCCGCTGTTTCTGATAGGGCTTCAAGGCGACTTTCCAGGCACCGAATCCCCCCACGCCCAGCAGCAGCAGGAGCGCCACCACCCACCTGGCGCGGAACCCCTTCATCAGGGGAATGAGCAGCAGGATGGGCAGGAAGCTGAGCGCCATCCCCAGATCAGGCTGACGCTGGATGAGCAGCATGGGGAAGACCACCAGACCGACGGCGCCGAACAATTCCAGCTTGCCGACTGTCTCGGGGCTCTTTGAACCCAGGCGATGGGAGACGTACAGCAGCGTCACCCACTTCATCAGTTCCGAAGGCTGGAAGGTCTGTCCGGCGATCACGAACCAGCGCGTGGCACCGCCGATCTTCTTGCCAATCACCAGCACAGCCGCCAGGGCGACGAGGCCCAGCAGGTAGGAGGGGAAGCTGTAGCGGAAGAGGCGCCGGGGATCCGTGGTGGCGAGGAGCAGCATCAGCAGCATGCCCAGCAGGTTCCAGAGGCTCTGCTTGAGCCAGATTCCTGCCTGGGGCGTGTTGCGTCCCGCGGAGTAGAGGGTGAGGGTACCCAGGGCGATCAGCGCCAGCATGACCCACAGCAGGCGGGAATCCAGGGCCCGGAAGCGCTCCCTCATGGCGATTCCTCCGTCGGGAGAGGCGCGAAGGGATCCACCAGCTTGCCTCGCGGGGGCGGCAGGGGATTGGTGAGCCGGTCCACGAACCAGTACTTCACGACCTTGGCTGCCACGGGGGCGGCGGAAGTGGAGCCGAAGCCCGCGTTCTCCACCACCACGGCGAAGGCGATCTGGGGGTGCTCGCTGGGGGCGTACCCCGCGAAGAGGGCGTGGTCCTTCAGGTTCTTGGCCTGGCGTGCGTAATGGGCCCGGTCCACGAAGGTGGCGACCTGGGCGGTACCGGTCTTGCCCGAGAAGGGAATCTCTTTGGCGATCTCACGCACGAAGGGATTGGCGGAGGCCGTTCCGCTCAGGACCACCTCACGGAGCCCCTCATCCAGCACCGCCCAGTGCTTCGGATCGAGCGGCGTGTCCTTGAAAGCTGGTGGCGACGCCGGTTCCAGCGCGTTGGTCTGGTCATCGCGGAAGCCGTAGAAGAGGTGGGGCGTAAGGAGCTTGCCCCGGGTGGCCAGCAGGGCATAGAAACGCGCCAGCCCCATGGGCGTCACGCCGACGGCCCCCTGGCCGATGCCGACACTGATGGTCTCGCCCGCGTACCATTTCGGATCCTTGGGCGCCGCCTTGCGCTTCCAGGCCCGGCTGGGGATGCGGGTGCGCTTTTCCTGGGGGAGGTCCAGGCCCGTCCGCTCGGTCAGTCCGTATTTCTCGGCCGTGGCGTAGATGTCGTCGATGTCCATGCGCGAGGCCAGTTCGTAGAAATAGACATCGCAGCTCTGCGCGATGGCCTGCACCATGGACAGGCCGCCATGGCCCGTGGGCTTGTCGCAACGGAAGTCGCGCCCATAGAAATTCTTCTTCCCGGCACAGTAGATGACCGTCTGCGGCGTGACGACGCGCTTCTCGAGGGCCGCCAGGGCCACCAGCAGCTTGAAGGTGGAGCCCGGTGCGTAGATGCCCTGGATGGGTCGGTTCACCATGGGCCGTGTGAGGTTGTTGGCCAGGTAGCGGTCCACCATGTCCTGGCTGAGTCGGTTCAGGAAGAGGTTCGGGTCGTACGAGGGACTGGAGTACATCGCCAGCACACCGCCATCGCGGAGATCCAGAACCACCACGGCACCAGCCTCTTCGCCCAGGGCGTCCATCGCCACTTTCTGCAGGCCTGCATCGAGGGTGAGGAACAGGCTGTGACCGGCGGTGGCATCCGCCTGGCCGAAATTCGCCACCTCGGTGCCCAGCTGGTCCACCAGGATGCGCTTCTGGCCATCCACACCCTTGAGCTTGTCATTGCCGCTGGCTTCGAAGCCCTCCTTGCCGATGGTCTCGCCAAGCCGGTAGAGGTCCGGTTTCGCTTTCATCAGTGGCTCGTCCACTTCCCCCACGTAGCCCAGCACGTGACCAGCCAATTCATCCCCGAGGTACACCCGCCGCGGCGCCACTTCCACGCCAAGGAAAGAGAACCTGGCGCGAACGCGCTCGGCGAGGGCGATGCCGGCTTCATCCAGGTTTTCCTTCAGCACCAGGGGGCGTCCCTTCCCCGCCAGCCGATAGCTCTGGATCTTCCGACTCAGGGCCTCCGGGTCCACCTGCAGGGCCGCGGCCAGCGAGGCCACCACCTCCGGTCGGGTGGGCAGGTCCTCGCGTTGGATGACCAGGTGCAGGGCCCGTCGGTTGTCCACCAGCCGGTGGCCGTTCCGATCCAGCACCAGGCCCCGCGGTGCCGGGATGGGGCGAATCTTGACCGCCTGCTGCATGGCGAGTTGCTTGAACTCCCAGTAGCGGACCAGCTGCAGCCAAGCGTAGATGACCACCAGAAAGGCCACCAGGCCCCAGGTCATCACCTTGAAGACCCCGAGCCTCCGGCGCAGAAGGGGGCGTTGCCGGGGATCCATCTTCAGCGCCTGCCCGAACTGGGACCCGCATGGAGCAGCCGCCAGGTGAGCCAGCCCCAGAGGGGAACGCTCAACAGGGTCCAGAACCAGCCCCAACCCCAGGGATGGGAGGTCGTCGCGAGGCGCACCGCACCGTGCACCAGCAGCGCATGCAACAGGCTCAGGGAGGCGAGGCGAACCCACCAGCCCTTCAGCCCCTCCAGCGGCCAGCGGCCGACCATCCAGCTGGCGAGCAGGGTCAGGGTCATGTCCGCCCAGGCGGTGCCACCCAGGTGGGGATAGAGGCGCAGGGTGCCTTCCAGGGCCCACCCCGCCGCCAGGGCCCAGAGGGTACCAAAGAGTGGGGATTCCGTGCGCGGCGCCAGCGCCAGCACCAGGGCCGCGTGCAGCACAGCCTGGAGCATGGGAAACGGCGCGCTGAGGACGATCAGACCCAGCGCCGCCGCGCAGAACAGGTTCTGACGGGTGAGGGAGGGTGCGGAGGTTCTCATGGGGTCCCCCACTTCCGCTGCGGCTTGGGTTCTGGGGCCAGGAAGGGCGGCTGCACTTCCAGCGGGGGTTGGGAGGGCAGCACCAGGACCGTGTTGATCCGATCCAGCGGCGCCGAGAGGTTGACGATCACCCGAAGCTCAAGATCACCCTGGGCCACTTCGCCCACATAACCCACCAGCAGGCCGCGGGGAAAGACCCGATCCAGACCGCTGGTCAGGACGGCCTCACCCGTCTGGACCACCTCCTGGTTGCTCACATAGCGGATGGCCGCACGCCCCGAGCCCAGGCCCTGGAGCACCCCCGTGGCCCGACTGCGCGTGAGCATGACGGCCACCGAGGCATTCGGAGCGTCCGCCGGGAGCACCTTGGCTTGTGTATCACTGACCGACCAGAGGCGACCCACAATGCCCTCGGGCACCAGCACCCCCTGATCGGGTTCCAGACCCAAGTCCCTGCCTCGATCGAGGATCAGGCCGCCAAAGGTCGCTGGGCGCGTGGAGAAGATGACCCTGGCCGCCTTCAGCGCCATGGGGATCTGTTGTTTCAGCCCCAGCAGCTGCTTAGCTTCCTCCGCTTCCGCCAGGCGGGGTGCCTGCTGGGCCGTCAGCGTCCTGATCTGGGCCAGTTCCTGGGTCAGACGGGCGTTCTCGGCGCGGGTCGCCGCCAGGGTCTGTCCTGAATCCCGACGGGCTGCGCGCCAACCCTCCCAGCGGGTGGCCAGCGACTGGGAAGGACGCGACAGGGCATCGACGAGGCTCGTCCAATGGCGGGCCGGACTTGGACCGAGCAACACCCACACCCCATGGCCCAGCCAGAGGAGGACCAAAGCCAGGCGCTGCCAGACCGCGCGGCTCCATCCCCACCTGATTGCGCGGAGGGCCATAAGTCGGGTCCTCCGCTAGTCGAGGATCTGAATGCGGCGCAGGAGGGGAATGTTCTCCAGCAGCAGCGCGGTGCCTCGTACCACGGCGGTCTGGGGATCCTCGGCACGGAAGACCGGTAGGTGGGTCTCCTTGCGCAGCCGCTCGTCCAGGCCCTGGATCAGCGAACCGCCCCCCGTCAGGCAGATGCCGCGGTCAATGAGATCCGCCGCCAGCTGGGGC
>JANYAZ010000080.1 GCA_025361045.1 Geothrix sp.
AGTGGGCGCATCCGATCAGTGTGCCTCGGTGCCGATCAGTCGTTGCGCTTGAACACCAGCTTGTACGAAAAGGGGTTGTCGAGCTTGGGGTGGTTGTAGGTCACCTGGAGGGCCAGGGAGTTTCCATCTTTTCGCATCGAATAGACATGTTTCAGGGTGTATCCGTCGCCCGTGAGAGTCTGGATCATCGTCGGCCCTTCTTTGGTAAGGGTGGCCTTGAACACCACATCGTCGCTGCGCTTCCAGTCGGCCTCGGTGCCATCGGCGGGGGTGTCGATGGGTCGTTCTTTCCCCAAGGTCACGGAAAAACTGCCCCCGGCCAGGATGTCCAGTTTGTTGAAGCTGCGGCAGGCCGACTGCAGCTTCTTTTTCCAGAAGAGCTTCATGGCGAAGTTCAAGTCCTTGAGGTGAGCGTCGATCTGCTCGTCGAGCTTGTCGCTTTGCGAAGCATGCAGGGTCCACTCACCATCCCAATCGATCTTCGCTTCCTTCACGGATTCAACCGGTTTGGCGGCTGGCTTGGCCTTCTGGGCGGCGGCCGGAAGGGCCAGCAGGCAGGGCAACAGGAACAGCAAGAGGCGCATGGGGGCTCCGGGGTCGGGTGGTTGGATCGTACCCCCGGGGGGCCTTCCGCGGAAGCATCTCTTGTGATCCGTGCAACAAAGGGAAGTGTTGATGACCTTCTAGGCAAGATTGCTTAAGACGGAGGTGTAAGCTGGTGGCATTCAGCCCAAAAAACAGGGCACTCAATCCAAGGAGTGTGGCCATGAGTCGCAAGCAGGAAGCCCTCGATTACCACTCGCAGGGACGGAAGGGAAAGATCGAGGTGGTCGCCACCAAGCCATGCTCCACGGCCCGCGACCTGGCCAATGCCTACTCGCCGGGAGTGGCGGAACCCTGTCTGGCGATCGAGAAGGATCCCGAGTTGGCCTACGAGTACACCGCCAAGGGCAACCTGGTGGCCGTGATCTCCAACGGCACTGCCGTGCTGGGCCTCGGCAACATCGGCGCCCTGGCCGGCAAGCCGGTCATGGAAGGCAAGGGGGTGCTCTTCAAGCGCTTCGCTGACATCGATGTGTTCGACATCGAAGTGAACGAGCTGGACATCGACAAGTTCTGCCAGGTGGTGAAGGCCCTGGAGCCCACTTTCGGCGGCGTGAACCTCGAAGACATCAAGGCCCCAGAGTGCTTCGAAATCGAGACCCGCCTGAAGAAGGAAATGAACATCCCCGTCTTCCACGACGACCAGCACGGCACGGCCATCATCAGCACCGCGGCGCTTATGAATGCCTCCGAGATCGTGAAGAAGAAGCTCAGCGACATGAAGGTGGTGTTCAGCGGCGCCGGTGCTTCCGCCATCGCCTGCGCAAACATGATGATCAGTGCCGGCGTGAAGCTGGAGAACCTCTGGCTTTGCGACACCAAGGGCCTGGTCTATACCGGCCGCAAGGAAGGCAACAACATCTACAAGGACAAGTTCGCCAAGCCGAGCGAGTGGCGCACCTTGGCCGACACCATCGTGAATGCGGACGTCTTCGTGGGCTGCTCCAGCAAGGGCGCCTTGACCCCGGAGATGCTCCTGAGCATGGCCAAGAACCCCATCGTTTTTGCCCTGGCCAACCCCGATCCCGAGATCGACTACCCCACCGCCAAGGCCACCCGCGACGACATCATCCTGGCCACGGGTCGCAGCGACTATCCCAACCAGGTGAACAACGTCCTGGGCTTCCCCTTCATCTTCCGGGGTGCCCTGGATGTCCGTGCCTCCGAGATCAACGAGCCCATGAAGCTGGCCGCGGCCCAGGCCCTGGCCGCCCTGGCCAAGGAGGAAGTGCCTGATTCCGTCGTGAAGGCCTACTCCGGCCAGAAGTTCACCTTCGGCCCCGAGTACATCATCCCCAAGCCCTTCGACCCCCGCGTGCTCCTGTGGGTGGCCCCGGCCGTGGCCAAGGCGGCCATGGATTCCGGCGTCGCCCGAAAACCCATCGCCGACATGAAGGCCTACATTGAGCGCCTCGAAGGCCTCCAGGGTCGCAGCAAGGACGTGATCCGCAGTGTCGTGAACCGCGCCAAGGCCAATCCGAAGCGAGTGGTCTTCCCCGAGGGCGACCATCCCCTGATTCTCCAGGCCGTGGTCCAGATGGTGGATGAAGGCATCTGCATCCCCATCCTCCTGGGCGATCCCAACAAGGTGAAGGCCGTGGCCGCCGAGCGGGGCCTGGATCTTGCGGGCATCGAGATCCTGGATCCCGAGACGGACGCCTGGCGCAAGGAGGCTGAGGACGCCTTCTACGACCTGCGCAAGCGCCGCGGTGTCACCCGCTTCGAAGCCAAACGCCAGGTCCACCGCCGCATCTACTACGGCGCCATGATGTGCCGCATGGGCAAGGCCGATGGCATGATCGCCGGGCTGACGATGTACTACCCCGACACCATCAGGCCTTGCCTCGAAGTCATCGGCACCCGCAAAGGCGTCAAGAAGGTGTGCGGCGTCTACACCATGGTGCTGAAGAACCGGGTGCTGTTCTTCTCCGACACCACCATGAACATCGAGCCCACGGGCGAGGAGCTGGCCGAGATCGCCCTCCTCACGGCAGATCTGGTGAAGGACACCTTCAACATGGAACCGAAGGTCGCCATGCTGTCGTTCTCCAGCTTCGGCAGCGTGGAGCACCCCCTGGTCCGCAAGGTCCAGAAGGCCGTGGAGATCGTGAAGGCCACCCGCCCCGACCTGAAATGCGATGGCGAGATGCAGGCGGACACTGCCCTGGGCGAAGGCATCCTGGCCGAGAACTACCCCTGGGTGGACCTGCCGGGCGGCCCGAATGTGCTGATCTTCCCCGACCTCACCAGCGGCAACATCGCCTACAAGCTAGTACAGCGGCTGGCGGGCGCCGAGGTCATCGGCCCAATCACCTGCGGCATGGCCGCCCCGGTGCATGTTCTGCAGCGGCACAGCGACCTCAACGACATCATCCACCTCACGGCCCTCACCGTCGTCGAGGCCCAGCAAAAGTGAGGGTGCAGGCCTGAGTCATCAAGGATGCGGGGGCCAGGTGGCCCCCGCATGTTGTTCAGGGTAGGACCGGTAGAGGCTGCAGCAGTTGATGTACGACCGCTTCGATGCTGAGAGGGTTGCCGTCGGTGCCCTTTTCCTTGTGATCAAGGTTCGCCTCGCCCTGCCACACCGGCAGATCCGATTTCCGATCCTGCAGCTGAACGATCACCGAAAAATGTCCCTTCGCGCCACCCTCCCACCCAGCAGCGGAAGCACCTCCGCTCCCCGTGCCACCTCTTCCGCCACCTCGACGGCCCTCGCCAGAGCCCTCCCGATGTGACGACCTGCCTTGACCACCGGCGCCGCTCGCCGGCTGACCCCCAATCAGGACGTAGACCGTCACCCAGAGATCCGCATCCGCGGCTGGGGTCGTCCGATAATTCCGCAACGTCAGTTCAGTCAGCACGGCCTTGAGGTGGAGTTCGGGGTTGAGGGGACGCATGCCCTCACGAATGAGAATCCGATCCTTGCGGGGATCCACGGCCACGGTTCTGTATGACCCGGCGTGGAAGGTGGGATCCTCGTCATAGCTGAATCTGGGCTTGGCACAACCCGCTGCCAACAGGGCCAGGAGAATCGGAACGGACCACAACATGGACTGTCGCATACCTGAAGGATGCCTCAACCAACCGGGGCGTTCCTCAGGATTGTTCCAGCTGCGCCAGCCAAGCCTGGATTTCAGGGTCTGGGTCGGGGCTGAGGTCCAGGGCCTCACGGAGATCCGCCAGGGCTGGTCCCGACTCATCGCGCTGCAGGTGGATGTAGGCGCGTTCCTTGTGGACCCTGGGGTTCATGGGATCGAGCAGGATGAGGTGGGTGGCCGTCCAGAGGGCTTCCTCCCAGTCCTCGGCATGCATGAAGCGAAGGTGGAGGTTCCGCACCAACCGGATCAAGGTCTCCCGATTGGTGGTGGGTCGGAGCATGTCGCGATGGAAGGTCACGCGGCCAGCGGTGGCAGACTTCACCAGATCGGCACCACTTTCCTCACCCACACTGCGCCCCTTGTGGAAGGGATCGAAGCAGAGCAGCCCGAAGTCCGTACGGAGGGCGGCGATGAAGTGTCCAGGCAGACCCACGCCCACCGCATCGAAACCAAGGCGACGCGCCAGATCCACCCAGAGGATGGAGAGGGAGATGGGCAGGCCTTTCCGGCGGGCGATCACCATCGGCAACAGGGCATTCAGAGGATCGTCATAGGTGTCCCGGTCCCCTTCGAAGCCCAATTCATCGAAGAGCAGGTGGTTCAGCGCGTCGATGGCCTTGTGAGTGTTCCAGGGGAGGGGCATGCGCCCGGCGAGCACAAACGCCCACTCATTGAGCTGCATGGACACCATGTCGGGATCGGGATCATCCAGGGCCGGGGCCACCACATGCACGGCACCTACGGCCAAGTCGCGGCAGTCTGGATCCTCCCGGAGGTAGTCGAGCAGGGACATCAGCTGCGCCGCCGGATCACCGAGCGTGCCACCAGGGCCAGCGCCACCAGGCCAAGGGCAGCCCAGACCCAGCGCTGCCAGGCGTTGGTGGCGGCCTGAACCTTCTTGGCCTCATCCACCTTGCGGGCATTCTCCTCGAAGGACAGTTTCGACCGGGCTTCGCGAGCCTCTTTTACAGCCTTCTCTGCAGAGTCCCGGGAGGCCTTGAGTTCCTTGGCAACTGGATCCTGTTCCTCCTCCACACCCAGCACGGCGACCTGCTTGGGGGGGGCCGGATCAGAAAAGAAGCCTGCCGGAACAGCCGATCCCTCATCCTCGAAGGAAGCCGGTGACTGGTTGTTCTCGATGGATTCGGTGAGGGCCTGGATGTCCTCGCGCAGGCCTTGCAGCACCTGGTTCTGCCGGTGAAGCTGTGCCCCCTGAATCCAGAGCAGCCCTAACTGGAGGGCCAGAAAGGTGGGGATGGTCCATCGAAGGGAAGAACGAGACATCAGGCCTCCCTCCCTAGGATAAACAAAGTCCGGTCATCGCGGTTCTGAGTATCGAAGGCGGCGACATCGTGGAAGACGGCTTCGCAGGCGGCACGGGGGCTGCCCGTCCCCCAAAGGCGGCGCAACTGGGCGTTTAGGCGATCCAGCCCGTAGAGTTCTCCGTCCCGATTCATGGCCTCGGAGAGCCCGTCACTGTAAAGCACCATCCAGCCCTTGGGAGGCAGGACCCCCTCGATGACCTGCCAGTCGCCCGGCCCAGCGGGGCGCAGACCCAGGCCCCGGCCGTGGGGGATGACTTCGTGGGGCTCCTCGTCGCCCAGGCCCTTGAGCACCAGGGCTCCGGGATGACCCGCCCGGGCCAGCCGGTAGTTCCCAACCTCGTCCCATTCCAGCAGGATGAGGGTGAGGAAGCCCCGATGGCCGAGCAGCTGCCTCAGGGTCAGGTCCAGAGAACAGAGGATCTCCTCCAGGGCCTGGTTCTCCGTTTGTGCGGCCTGTTCGAGCAGGGCGGTGGCCTGGGCCATGTAGAGCGCGGCTGCCAGACCCTTGCCACAGATGTCGCCCACAGCCGCCAGCCATTTCCCGCTGGGGCGCCGCTTCACGAAGAGCAGGTCCCCTCCCGTTTCCATGGCCGGTTCGAGGCGCAGGGCCACCTGGAACCCGGGAATGGGTGGTACATGGGACGTGACCAGCCCTTCCTGGATGCGACGGGCGGTCTCCAGTTCCTGACTGAGGCGTTCCTGAGCCACCAGCCGCTGATGCATGACGGCGGTCTCGAGCACTTGGCCGGCGGCCAGTGCGACCTCCCGCAGCAGCTCGCGGTCTTCACGGCCATAGTTCAGCTCAGCGTACTTGCCCCCGAGCAGGACCACACTGTGAGGGCTGTCCCCGGCGAGGATGAGCAGCAGCAGCTGGGCCTCGAGCGCGTCCACATGGGCCCGGACCGTACCACCCTGGTCCCGGATCCAGTCCGCCTCTTCACTGCCGAGGCCCAGCACCAGTTCCCGGTTTTCCCGGGCCAGGCGGAGCAGACCAGGGGGGATCCGGAGGGGCTGGGGCGGGAAGTAGACCCGACGGTCCTCGCGGTCCGAAGCCTCGGCTGCGGGGAGCATCACCTGGCGATCCTCGATGGGCAGGATTTCAAGCAGATGAGGTTGGAAGGCCTCTCCCAGGGCGCGTCGAAGCGATTTGACCAGCGCTTCCTCACTGAAACGCTTCCGGGGCTCTCTTACCGCACCGAGGGCGATGTCACGGGTGCTGGAGAAATCCCGGCGGAAGCGGCGCCGGATGCCCTTCAGCAGGCGTCGCAAGGTCCACCCGAGGGGCAGGGCGAGGATGCCGATGAGGGCGCCCGCCCAACCTGGGGGAATCGCAGACAGATGCGAGAAGGCCCAGGCCAGACCACCCAGGTAAATGGCCACCGTCAGCGCCAGGATGGCCATGTATCTGACCCAACGGAGCAGGACTTTCTGCACGTCGAACAGGCCGTGGCGGAAGATGGCGTAGGCGAAACTGAGGGGAACCAGTGGCGCGGGCAGCATGAAGATGAAGATCTGCCGCCGGAAGAGGAGGCTGTTTCCATACTTGGCTTGGAGGATTGTCCAGGCCAGGAGGTCGAGGCAGAGCGCTGCCGTCACGATCAGTGAGGGCAGGAGGGCTTTCCGGAGGCGGTCCGGCGCCTTGATCGTCCCCCCGATGAAGAACCCGAGGCCCGCGAGCGAGGCTGCGATGTAGAGCGGGACGGACAGGAAGCCGAAGGCATTGAGCAGGAGCCTGAGGAGGCCTTCAGGAGGCGTTCCCGCCAGCGTCTTCAAGACGCCATCTCCGGCGATCGCCCAGAAACGCACCAGTATCTGAAAAAGGGCCAGCAGGGCAAACGTCCCGTAGACCAACTGCAGGAACTGCCGGTTCTTCCGCAACTCGTGCGGGTGGGGAAAGCGCAGGAAGAAGTGAATCCAGAGGGGCGGCAGGAGCGCCGAGGCCACCCCGGCCATGAGCGTGATCACGGCGGTCATGAGCACGGGTGGATTGCCGGAAATGGCCGCACCGGACATCAACAGGGCCACCGCGGCCAGATAGAAGAAGTGGCGCGAGGATTTCCGCTCGGGGGCCGAAAGCACCACGAGGAGGCCGATGGCCCAGGCGAGGAGGCCGTTGGCCAGGAGGGCCAGCTGGACCCAGTCCAGGGGCTTCACCAGTCGGATCAAAAGGGGAATCTGGCGGCCCTGTCGCTTCACCGTGTAGAGCAGGATGGTGCCCTCGGATTTCCCGTTGATGAATCGCTGGGCTCTCAGAGTGCCTTCCGGGGTGGCCTCGTAGGCTTGCCCTTGGATCTTCACCAGCTCGTCGCCCTCGAGCAGTCCAGCCTCTTCGGCCACGCCTTCCGGCAGGATCTCCCGGATGACGATCTTGCCGTTTTCGACCACCCAGGAGCACTGGTCATCCGAGCCCGCATAGCGCCACTGGTTCAGGGCGAAGGAGCCGAAGGCCAGGGTTAGGCAGGTCAGGCTGATCCACAGCAGGCGCCACCGGATGCGTTTCAGGTAGGGATTCATGGAGCCTTTGTGAAAGAATGCCCGGATGGAGCGGACTGCGCAGAATGACAGGGCCTGCTGGGTTCTGGTCGGCGGAAGGCGGCGGCTGGGCCGGGCCTTGGCGGAGGATCTGGCCCGGGATCACGACCTGGTGCTGACCAGCTCAGAGTCCTGGACGGGGGAAACCTGGGTGGATGGCTTGTCGAAGATGGGGCGGATCCGGACGCTTCAGTGGGATGCCGAGAACCCGGATCTGGTTTCCCGCATGATGGCAGATCTGGACACGGTGGAGGCCCAGGGCTGGGTTATTTCCGGGGCCGTCATCCTGGCCGGATCCTTCCCGGAAAGCCCCCTCGGAACTTGGACAGCCAAGGCCCTCGATGCCACCTGGCGGTTGAACCTGGGCTTTCCCTTTCTCTGCGCCCAGGCCCTGGCCCCAAGGATGGTGGCGGGCTCCTGTTTCCAGATTCTGCTGGATACCTCCATCCACCGGCCCTGGCTGCAGCGGCTGCCCTACAGCGCCGCCAAGGCGGGCCTGGCCAACCTGGTGCCGGGTCTGGCGCAGCTCCTGGCGCCCGAGGTCCGGGTGGTGGGCCACGCCCTGGGCGTCTTGCTACCCCAGGAGGGCAGCGATGCCGCCTTCATGGGCAGCCGCACCCTCCTGAAGCGGATCGGCGAGCCCGCCGATCTCTGCCGCGCTGTGCGCTTCGCCGCCAACAGTCCCTTTCTCACGGGCGAGATCCTCACCCAGGATGGTGGACGCCATTGGGTGGATCGTTGACGTGGTCTATCCGCGGGTACGGGCATGGCGCTCACGCTGCGCGTGAGCGAGAGATCAAGGCATAGGGTCGGTGGCAGATGAGGTTCAAGGTCAATGAGGTGTTCCACTCCATCCAAGGCGAGGGCGCCCGCATCGGCCGACCCTGCCTCTTCATCCGCCTCACTGGCTGCCCATTGCGCTGCGTCTACTGCGACACCGAATACGCCTTCTACGACGGGGCCATGCGGGAACTGGATGACCTCCTCGCCGAGACGCGCCAGCGCCTCGGCCTCCCGCGGAAGGGCCCCAACGCCCCCTTCGTGGAGCTTACGGGTGGGGAACCCCTGGCCCATCCCCAGGCGCCGGAGCTGCTGCGCGCCCTGCTGGGCCTGGGCTATGAGGTCGCGTTGGAAACCGCGGGCAGCCATGACCTGGCCTCGGTGCCCCGCGAGGTGATCAAGATCGTGGATCGCAAGACCCCGGGCAGCGGCGAGGGCCAGCGCTGGCTCGAAGCCAACCTGGATCACATGGTCTCGGGTCAGGACGAATTGAAGTTCGTGCTGTGCGACGAGGCCGACTACGCCTGGTCCAAGGCCTGGTGCGCCGAGCGCGCCGTCTGGGACCGCTTGGAGGTTTTGTTCAGCCCCGTCTGGGGCCGCCTCGATCCCGCCTGGCTCGCCGAGCAGGTGGTTGCCGATGGCCTACCCGTGCGCGTGCAGGTGCAGTTGCACAAGGTGATCTGGGGGATGGATCAGAAAGGCGTTTGACCCCTCGTCGAGGTCCGTTCTTCGAAACCGGGCGGTCACACAAGCAGGTCGGTCCAGTCACGCCACCTTCACAGGGGTTCGCTACTCTGACATTCCATGGGTCTTTCGAAGACCAACAACCCGCGCTGTTCCAAATCGCAGGTAGACGGCTTTTCCCTGGTCCCGCTGCTCCTTTTCAACGTTCACCGAAATGCGTGGCATTCCGGCGAATGACTTCATGAGGTCTGCGATGGATGGTGTGAACTCCCTGGTGGTTCGGGCTGCTCACAGGGAGCCCATCCCTGCCATCGGTGACCTTTCGGGCATGCCACTGCCCAGCGCACCGATCAGGCGCCTGCTGCAAGTGTTCTCGAGCATTCTTCGCTACAACCGACTGGGCGCAAAGTGCGAAGCCAGCCATGGAGGCCTCATTCCGACGAACGACCTGCAGGACCTCTTGATGGGTTGGTCCCGCGAGGTGTTGCCTCTGCTGAGGCTCGAGGTGGAACGACTGGGCTGCACCAGGCCGCTGCAGACGCCCACGCTGTTCGTGGGGAACCATCTGAGCTACCTCGATATTCCGGTACTCATGAGCCAGGTCCCGGTTGTGTTCTTGGGCAAGGAGGAGATCAACAGATGGCCCGTTTTAGGGGCTGCAGGGCGGCGTGCTGGCATGGTCTTCGTCAAACGTGAGTCCGATGGCTCCCGGCGCCAGGCCATCCGGGCCATTTCCGAGTGCCTGCAGACCCGGGGCATGAGCCTCGGCCTCTTTCCCTCCGGAACCACCTCCCGCGGCGAGGAATGCCCCTGGCGCACCGGGGCCTTCCGGATCGCCAAGGAAGGAGGCTTCCCCGTTCAGCCTTTCCGGTTGACCTATGACCCCATGGATCGGGTTGTCTTCGTCGGCAACGACCTTCTGCTTCCACATCTGTTCCGACTGCTCCAGGCGGGGTCCATCAGGGCTCGGATCGAGTTCGGGGAGCCCCGGTTGATCCAGGATCCGGAGGCCGCCGCCCATGAACTCTGGGCTTGGAGTCGAGGGCTAACGCAAGGGTGACCTCGGGCACGACCTTCGGGCCACGAGACCCGGGGCGGTATTCAGAGGGTCCTGGTGGATTCCTGTTGGGACCAGCGCCGGGTCCACCGTGCTACCTGGAGCGCCAATAACTCGATCGCTCCCCAGATCATCGCGCCTCCCAGGGCTGCGATGGCAATCAGGCGGGTTCGTGTGGACATGGGTCGCATGGCTGGTCCCCTCAGGCGAGCGCTAAGCATGAAGTCAATTTAGTCCCGCAAATGTCCTGGGCATTTCGCTGAGGTGACGTCTCTGTGACGTGAACAAATAGCCGCATGGAACCGGTACAAGGCCGGGCTATGCTTCGGGGTCCCCTGACACCTTTTGATCGTGCCCATGCCGCGCCTGCCGCTTCTCGACGAACTAGCCAAGAGCATCGAAATCGGCGGTACTCACTTCGAGACGCGCACTGTGTGTGAGATCACGTGCCAGGGTGAATCCATGCCCGTGCAAGTTGTCTTGGTAGGCAACCCGGACGTCAATGTTCCAGCAGTCGGGTTCTTCGGCGGTGTCCACGGGCTGGAACGAATCGGTGCAGAGGTGGTCCTGGCCTATCTTCAAAACCTGGCGGGGCGACTGAAGTGGGACAGCACGCTGAATTCCCTGCTCGAGTCGGTTCGGATGGTGTTCATGCCGCTGGTGAATCCAGGCGGGATCTTAAACGGGACACGGGCGAACCCGAACGGGGTGGACCTGATGCGCAATGCTCCCGTGGATTCCCAGGAACGGGTTCCCTGGCTGATCGGTGGGCAGCGTATGAGCCCGCGGCTGCCCTGGTTCCGAGGTGAACCGGACCAACCCATGGAGGCCGAGAGCCGGGCCGTCTTCGAGGTTGTCACCAGTGAACTGCTGACCCATCGATTCTGCACCGCGGTGGACTGCCACTCAGGCTTCGGCATGGCTGACCGGATCTGGTTCCCCTATGCCCATACCCGCGCGCCGATTCGTCATCTTGCCGAGATGCACGCCCTCAAGGACCTGCTTCAAGAGACGCTCTGTAACTACCGCTACGTCTTCGAACCGCAGAGTGGCCAGTACCTCACGCACGGTGATCTATGGGATCACCTGTACATGGCCTCCCTGCATCAACCGGAACGGGTCTTTCTGCCGTTGACCTTGGAGATGGGCTCCTGGAGCTGGGTGAAGAAGAACCCCCGGCAATTCTTCTCGCTCCTCGGCAACTTCAATCCCCTGATCGAGCATCGCCAGCAGCGGGTGTTGAGGCGGCATGTGCCCCTGCTTGAGTTCTTCGCACGCGCCGCCTGCAGCCACGACAGGTGGCTGCCCACTGATGTCCAACGCGAGCACCATCATGGACTGGCCCTGAAGCATTGGTACCCCGAACTGCCCCTGAGTGCCCAGCCATGAGCACCTGGATCCTGCTGCGCGGGCTGAGCCGGGAACGTCGTCATTGGGGCGGGTTTCCCGAGTGCCTGGCCAGAGAGCTGGCGGGCGCCCGGGTGGTCATGCTGGACCTGCCGGGGAACGGCGACCTCAATGGCCTGGAAAGTCCCTGGACCATTGCGGAGATGGCGCAGCATTGCCGGGCCGAGTTGAAGCGCCTTGGCGGGTCTCCACCCTACCACCTGCTGGCCATGTCCCTGGGGGCGATGGTTGCGACGGCCTGGGCCCAAGGCCACCCGGAGGAGATCGAAGCTTGTGTGCTGATCAACACCAGCTTCGGTTTCTTCAGCCCGCTCAATCATCGGCTGCGCCCGCGGGCCTGGCTGGGCTTGGCGCGGCTGCTGTTTACTCGCGATCCGAGAGGGCGGGAGCGCATCATCTTCCGGCTTACCAGTTGTCTCGTTCCCGCCTCGGACGGACTGATCGAGGCGTGGACTGCCATCCGCCTATCGCACCCCGTCGGGACGGGTAATATCTGGCGACAGATGATCGCCGCGGCCCGATTCCGGACACCGGAGAGAGCACCCGTCCCCACATTCGTGCTGGCGGGGGGCGGAGACCGTTTGGTCGATACACGTTGCTCTACCGAGATTGCCAGCAGGTGGCGCTGCCCCATCGCGATCCACCCAGAGGCAGGGCACGACTTGCCACTGGATGATGGTGAGTGGGTCGCCAGACAAGTGCGGGAGTGGCTGGCAAGGTGATCGGACCCCAGGTAGGGTCGATCGATTCGGCACGAGCTGTCGTAAGAAGAAGCACCTGGGTCTGTTTCACCGCATGGGTGGGTAGGTGTCCTCGGGTTCTCCGACCTCCTCATGGTCCGCCTGGAGGCCCTGGGTGGTCATGACGTCCTCCAGACCTACTGCAACTCGATCTCTCAAAGCGCCCAGGAGTCGGCACGTATCATCCGACAGCTCCTTCAACTTTCGCGTCCCGCCACCATGGAGCTGCGCAGGACCAACCTGAGGGCGATCCTTGACGAGGCGGCTTCGATCATGCGGTTCAGGCTGCGCGCCGCCGAGGCTGGTTTGAGGGTCTCGATACCTGAAGGATCGATGGACATCCTGGCGGATTCGGCTCAGATCAAGCAGGTGCTCATCAACCTCATGATCAACGGAGTGGATGCCATGGAACATGCCACGAGGAAGGAACTGCAGGTCCGGGTGGAAGCTCAAGGCGAGTGGGCCATGGTGTTGGTGGCGGACACTGGACATGGCATCCCTGCCGATAAGCTGAACCGCATCTTCGACCCCTTCTACACCACCAAGTCAGTGGAGCGGGGAACCGGGCTGGGGCTCAGTGTTTGTCTCGGCATCGTCCGCCAGCACCACGGAGAGATTTCCGTGAAGAGCGTTCCCGGCGAGGGCACAGAGTTCAGGGTTCTACTTCCCCTCGCCCGATCCAATGAGCAAGGAAAGCCTGAGGGCCACATCCCGCAGGAGAATCTGCCGAGAGCGCCTCTGGCCATGGTTGGTGCGGCCATGACGCCCCGATTGGATGTGCTGGTCGTGGACGACGAGGAATACATCACCAGCCTGGTGCAAGAACTGCTTAGGTCCTACTTGGGCTGGCGCGTGGAAAGGGTTCACGACGGTCGGCAGGCCATCCAACGCCTGGAAAGCGCTTCATTTGACCTCGTCATCACCGACCTTCGGATGCCCGGCCTTGATGGGTTCGCAATCCTCAACTGGATCCGGGAATTCCGACCAGCCCTGCTGACGAAGGTCTTGGTCATTACCGGAGATACTGGTAGCCAGAGCCTGGACCGGGAACTCAGCGAGTTGGGCGTTCCTGCACTGAAGAAGCCTTTCACGCCCGCTGAACTGGTCTCGCAGTGCAGAGGTCTCTTGCCAGCCTCATGATGGTCCTATTTTGTCGAGCGCAATGATTAATTCCATAAGTTACCGGCTCGTAACGCTGAAGCCACAGCGGCGTCAAAGGCCTGAACGATAAAGAGGTTGGAGCGTGCCATGCTGCGTCGACCTAGACCCTTCTCTCGAATGGTTCACCTGTGCTTGGAGGGGGCCATCCTTGTCTCCATGACCACCACTCCGCTCGTGGCGGAAGGTGTTCCGGTGGAAGAGGCGGCGAAGTTCCTTTTGATCTTGGCGAACAGTGCCGGTTCTGAAGGTCGGGTCGCCTGCAAGGAACTGGACATGGTCATGCAACTGAAGAAGTCCGAGATTTCCGTGGATGCCAAGGCCAACGTAGCCTGGTCCTTCACGCCCGACCAGACCAAATTCTATGCGGGTCAGGGCAAGCTGGTGGTGTGCAGCAGTCGCAAGCTCTTCGGGGACGGAGGGGTCATTGCCTTTGAACGCATCGGCGGACGGCTGACCATCTTCGTACACCAGACGAACCTGGGCCGGAGTGGGATCATGCTACCCGAGTCCTTCCTTCGGATCGCGGTGAAGCAGTAAGCACAGAGAGCCGGAAACCTACTTCTGCCCCTTCCACACCGCCATCTCCTTCTCCAGGTTCTCGGTGTATTCCTTCGGCGCCCCGCCCGGCTTCGAGAGGTTGATGGCCTTCTGGAGGTGAGTGAGGGCTTCGGGCATGCGCTTGGCATCCTTGTAGATCCGCGCGGCGGTCTCGTGGCTCCAGAAGCTCTCGCCGATCTTCAGGCTCTTTTCGATCCAGGCCAGGGCCTTCTGGGGCTCGATGCCCTGCTCCTGGCAGTACTTGGCGGCCTGGTACCAGGGCACCCAGTCCGTGTCGGGGGCCTGTTTCAGTTTTTCCTCCAGGTGGGCCCAGTAGATGGCCTTGGTGTCGAAGGCCACGGGGAAGCTCACCCGCAGCTTCTCCCAACCCAGCTCCACCACCGCGCCATCGAGGCCGGTGGGCAATACTCGGTACTCCAGGTACTCCTGGTGGGGCGCGGCCTGGGGGGTGGTCTCCCAGCGCAGCACGTCCTCTTCCTTCTTGTATTCGTAGGCGCCCCACTGCTTGGCCTTCTTGTTGAGGATCAGCGTCCAGGTCTTGTCGCTGGGGATCACGAAGAAGCCGTAGCTCCCGGCAGGCATGTCCTTGCCCGCGACCTTGGCGGCGTGGCTGAGCGTGAGCACCGTGGCGCTGTTGGCACCAGCCCGCCAGACCTGGCCGAAGGGCACCACCTCACCCCAGATCTTCCGGCCCTTCACGGCGGGCCGGGCGAAGGTGAGCTCAATCTTGCTGATGCCGATCTCCTGGGCAAGCGTGGCGGCCGGGCTCACGCGCAGGGGTGTCAACCGCACGGGCGCGGGCTTGTCCTGGGCCACGAGGGAGACGGCGAGGAGGGCGGGGAGCAGCAGGCTACGCATGGGGATCTCCATGTTGAAGGGACTTGAGGGTATCACCGGTTTTCGGAGGCAGGAGGAACCGACCGGGCTGGCGGTTGAAGGCCCTGAGCAGGCCCCACCAGAGCCGACGACGGTTGCGGCCACTGAGGTCCCGGGCCCGCAGGGCGGTCCACAGGGCCAGGGCGAAGGAGACGGCGAAGTTCACGGTGCCGATGAGGGCGATGCCCAGGAGACCCCACACCACGTCCCACCACGGCAGGGTGCCCTGGACCCAGAGGCTGGCGGAGGCCAGGGCCAGGGCGGCCGCCTGCAGCGTCACATGGCGCACTTCCAGGTGGATGCCCATGAAGGCGAAGGCCATGGGCACGAACACCAACAGCGCACCCAGAACCAGGTAGCCGATGAAGCCGGAGATATGCCGATGAACAAAACGGCCCAGGGCTTCCGCCCGTGGCACACCAACCAGAACCCGGATGCGGTGGCTCTGGGCGAGGGCCTCCGGCAGACGCCGGTAGGCGCTCCAGTTGGCGGCCCACCCCGTGGCCAGGCTGGAGAGCCAGAGCAGTCCACCGGTCATGGCCGCGAAGACCAGCGTCCAGCCCTGGAAGGGATGGTTGGCGTGGAGCCCGTGCAGCGCGGTCTCCGGGCCGAAGGGAGCATGTCCCGTGAACCACCACCAGAGCGCCGAGATGAGGAGGGCCGTGGGAATGGCGGCAAACACATTCCCAATGGTGGCGATGACCTGGGTGCGGGTGATGGCGGACACCAGGTCGACTTCCCGGCGCTGGTTCTCGCCGGTTTCCAAGGCTCTGGCCAGGGCCGCGGCGGTCATGGCGGGCTGCTTGGAGGCCAGGGTGAACCCCAGCACCTGCATCAGGCAGAAACTCAGCGTGTAGTTCGCCGTCAAGGAGAGGCCCAGCAGCAGGGGTGCCAGTGGCAAGGCCGTGAAACCGTACTTCAGCAGCGCGGTACCGGCGGTGAGCATGCCACCTCCCGCGGCGGACCAGGCCATGGCCCACCATTCGCGACGACTCCGGGCGATGTAGTGCTCACCCGTATCGCCGGTGTGTTCGACGACCTTGCGGGCAAGGCGCTTCACGGTGGTGCGCATTAGGGACACGAGGCCATGCTGCGAGGCGCTGCCGCGCACCAGCTCGGCGGTGAAGGCCACGCCGTCGCCATCGCCCGATACGAAGCTCAGCAGCTTGGCGATGCGATCGAGCTGAGCCTTGAGCAGTTCGAGCCGGAACACCAGGTCGGTGGACACCCCTCGATCCTCGATCCGGTCGTGGGCCTGATCCAAGGCCCTGGCACACTCGGCATGGCAGTGTTCCCAGGCCAGCCGTGCGTCGGGGGCTTCGGGCCGCTCCGCGCGTTCCCGCACAGCCCGGGTCAGGTTGAAGAAGGGGGAATCCGCGTCGCTCCCCGCCGAATCCAGCGACAGAAGGTCCCTGGACAGCCCCACGGCCGCAGCCCGATGGGCAAGCAGTCGCGCAGCCTGCACCCAGATCTCCCGGGGCGGGTCCACCAGGCTGCCCCAGGCGGCGCTCAGATCCGCAGGCAGGCTCTCGATCCAGATGGCGTCGGCTTCGTTCAGGTCCAGACGGTCCAGCAGGGCGTAGAGGTCACCCTCGGGATCAAGGCGGGGAATGATCCGATCCACCAGCCGGAGAAAGCTCTCTCCTACCAGAGAGGTCCGATCGGGGAGGCCGGTCTCGGCCAGAAGCCGGATGGCCGAGGCATGGTTCCATTCCTCGGACAGAAACGCCTCGAGCCCACGATCAACCAGAGCTGCTTGGAGCCGACGCAAGCGCGTCGTGCGGCGGGCTTCCCCATCCACGGAATGGATCGGGGATGCCTGCAGGAGCCAGCGCAGCAAGGGCTCCAGCCTCGGCGCGTCGCCCTTTAGAAGGCCGTCCAGCCTGGGGTCTGGCAAGGGCATTGGGGCTCCGCACGGGGGTCCCCATAGTGGCACAGACCGGGAATCGGGATCCTGATCGGAAGGTGGAGCTGGAACTGGTTCGAATGGGGTGCCGTTCCACGCCAGAGGTGACGCCGGGCCGGTTATGAGGCCGCGCCGTACCTTCGGGATCCGTCCCGCGCGCGGTCCAGAAACCGCTGCACCGCGGTGGGATCTACGGTGGCAGGGGTGCCGGACCACCGCTGGGAAGGTTTCAGCATGCCTAGCATGTCCTCGGGGCATCCCACCTGTTCATAGAGCCGTTCCACTTGCTCGGCCAGCCGGGCAGCGGTGGTTTCCGTGGCCAGGGCCTTCCGCAGCAGGGCCTCCCTCCAGCGATCCTGGGCCTGCGACCAGCGGGAACTGCCGGGTCGAGGGGTCTTTCCCACCGCCTCGGCACAGGCCGCCCAGAGATGGGCTTCGAACGTCTTGAGGGCCTCGCCCGCCAGCTCGCGCAGACGAACTGCCGCCGGACCGTCCCCGGAGGCCCAGAGCTGGATTTCAATGGGTTCCAGGAAACCGAAATCATGGCCCGTGACCATGTCATCCCAGGTGGGCTCACCGTGGGTGGTGCGGAAGGCGTTCAAGGCGCTCATGGGAACCTCAGGCGAGCAGGTGGAGGGCGAGGTGGACGGCGACCCGGGCGCTGGCTTCGGCGCCTTCGAGGGTGGGGGCCAGTTCCATGATGTCGGCGCCCACCCAGGGTTCCGGCCATTGGCGGGCGGCATGGATCAGGCGAAGGGTTTCAGGCAGGCTGAGGCCGCCGGGGACCGGTTCCGCCACGGCTGGCACCAGGACGGGATCGAGAGCATCCAGGTCCAGGCTCAGGTAGGCCGGCCCCTGGCCCACTGCGGCGAGGTCCTCCTTCAACTGCAGGGCCAGCAGGGGGTCCCGCAGATCGGCGGGCGTCCACATGCGCACCCCGACGGCCTGGAGGAAGGCCAGCTCCTCATCGTCGAAGCGGGGGGCCCGCAGGCCCGCCTGCACCACCCGCTCGGGGTCTACCAGGTCTTCCTCGATGGCCTGCCGGAGCCAGGTGCCGTGATGGATGGTCGTGCCCCAGGCCGCACCATCCGCAGCGTCCGGGTGAGCGTCCAGGTGCAGCAAGCCGAGGGGACCATGCTGCCGGGACAGGGCGCGCAGGGCACCCAAGGTCAGCGAGTGATCGCCGCCGAGCATCAGGGTCCGACAGCCCGTCATGGCCCAGGCCCCGACAGTTGCCTGCACGGTTTCCAGCGCCTCGGCCAGGGAAAAGGGCAGGGCGGGGATGTTGCCGCCATCCAGCCAGCCGTGGGCCGCCGCGGGTCCGAGCACCGGACGGCCCTCCCGGAGCCGCTCGGGCATGGGGTAGGATCCGAGACCCATGGAGGCCGAGCGCATGGCCCAGGGACCGAGGCGGGCGCCTGGACGGTTGATGACGCCGGCATCGCAGGGTGCACCCAGCACGACGCCAGTGGCCGGGCGGGGATCAAGGCAGAGCGGGAGCCCGAGAAAGGGCGTCAGGCCCGTGCGAAGACCCTGCATGAGGACATCAGCGGACATCGGAACTCCGGGGGATGAGGGCAGCCTTGAACGCTGCGATCCAGGCTTCGGGATCGCTGAAATCGGAAGGATAAAGCGCCTCTCCAGCGATCACGGTGACCTGGGTGCGGGTGGCGAAGAGGGTCTGGAGGTGCGGCAGCAGGGTTTGGCTGCCCGTCCACGGATAGTGCGGGGCCGGACTGGCAATGCGCAGGGGCTGGGCAGGCAGGTCGAGCTGGTAGGCGAGCTTGAGTCCGCCTTCGTAGAAATCCGCCAGGCGTTCCCCGCGGGTGGTGGTGCCTTCGGGAAACAGCAGCATGTTCCGGCCGTTTCTGAGGGACGTCCTGAAACCAATGAGGGCCGCAGCGCGGCTGGTGGCGTCTGCACGATCCACAAAGTGAAGGCCGGATCGCTGGGCCAGGTGGCCGATGAGGGGGTAGCCGGCCACTTCGCCCTTGGCGATGGTGCCCATGGGGCGAAGGCTCATGAGGATGACGGGGTCGACCCAACTCAAGTGGTTGGCCACCCAGAGGGGGAGGTCGGTCCGCAGCTGCCCTTGAATGTGTACCTCTACCCCGAGCGCCGGCAGCAGACGCCGCGCCCACCGGTGCAATCCGGGTTGGGGCTCCGCTCCGGCGGCCAGGCGTGGCAGGAGGGCGAAGGTGGGCCAGAGAACGCCGGCCCAGCTCATTAGCTCACCAGCTTCAGCCGGGTGTAGCGGGCCCGGACGCGCTCGAGGTCATCCTTGGTGATGGCTGACCAGAGCCGCGTATCGCCTGGAGCATAGAAATCCTGGACTTCTTCCACCACCCGGGCGCCCAGGGCGTTGTGGACGCTGCGGGCATCGTTGTTGCCGGGCTCGACCAGGAAGCGGCATTCGTCCACGTTCTCGTTGAGGAGCTTCGACACCATGGCCCGGATGAGCAAGTAGTTGACTCGGCCCTTCTGGTATTCGGGATGCACCGCGAGGGTGGCGCAATAGACCGTGGTGCCCTGCACGAAGTTCAGCACATAGCCCACGGGGCGGTCGCCGTCCAGGGCCAGGAAGCACCAATCGCGGTAGAGCTCGGTGCAGAGGCGAAGGTAGTGGGGGCAGAGCTCGCCGGCGCCGTCGCCGGACCAGATCTCGGCTTCCAGCCGGCGGAGGTGGACGTAGTCCGCACTGCCGAGTGAGCGGACGGTGTAGCGTGCACCTTCCGGATGTGGGGTGAGGGTCTCGATCGTCATGGTCGTGCCTCCCTGGGTTCAGAACCAGGGTCGGCTGCGGCGGTGACGGCCGCGTGGCCATGCTGCCAATTCCACGGGAAAAGGGTGAAACCAAGCGGTGACGGGCATCCGCAAAGCAGGGAAGGCAAGTATCGGGTCCCGATGTGACGAAGCCATGTCCTGTTCGCCACATCTTTGGAAACATCGAATCAGAAGTAGGGAGCCACCAGCTTGAGGAACCCTGCTGCCAGAAGTGCGCTGATCGGAATGGTCAAGACCCAGGCCACCACGATGTTTCCGGCCACGCCCCAGCGCACGGCGCTGGAGTTCATGGTCGCACCCACACCCATGATGGCGCCCGTGATGCTGTGTGTCGTACTGACGGGAATGCCGAAATGCGCAGTGGTGAAGAGCACGGCGGCGGCAGCGGTCTCGGCGGCGAAACCGTGGATGGGTCGCAGCTTGACGATCTTCGAGCCCATGGTCTTGATGATCTTCCAGCCACCCGAGGCTGTACCGAGAGCCATGAAACTGGCGCTTCCGATCTTCACCCAGAGCGGGATGATGACTTTCAGCTTGGCATCCAGAGGCAGGTGGAACTTGTAGGCGATCAGGGCGAGGCAGATGATTCCCATGGCCTTCTGGGCATCGTTCTGGCCATGGGTGAAGGACATGGCCGCCGCGCTGACCAGCTGCGCTTTGCGGAATACCACATTCACCTTGTGCCCAGAGAAGTGGCGCACGATCCAGAGGATGATCAGGATCAGGGCCATGCCCACGAGAAAGCCCATGGCGGGGGAGATGATGATGAAGGCTCCGATCTCCTTGAGCTTCTTCACGTGCAGGGCGTCGAAGCCGGCATGGGCCACCACGGCCCCGGCGAGCCCACCCAGCAGGGTATGGCTGGTGCTGGAAGGAATGCCGAACCACCAGGTCAGCAGATCCCAGGTGATGGCGGCCATCAAAGCCGCGGCGATCACTGCGGGCACCACGTGCTGGCTGTCGGCGATGCCCTTGGCGATGGTCGTGGCCACCGAGGTGCCGGCAAGCGCTCCGGCGAAATTCAGGACCGCCGACATGGCCAGTGCATATTTCGCGGGCAACACACCTGTACTGACGACCGTGGCGATGGAATTGGCCGTGTCGTGGAAGCCGTTGATGTAGTCGATTCCCCAGGCCAGGAGGACCAGCACCGCAAGGGACGGGATAAGGAATACTTCGATCATGAATGCCTCAGGCGTTCTTCATGACCGTGGAGCCCACGACCTTTGCCACGAGCTCGATCTTGTCCGTGGCATCCTCGATCCGGTTGAGCAGTTCCTTCCACTTGATGATCTCAATGGCATCCTTCGGATCCTCGAAGATTTGCGCCAGGGCTGCGTGATAGATGGAATCGGCCTTGGTCTCCAGGGTGTGCACCCGCCGGATGCGGTCCCGGATTTCCTTCTGGTTGGACATGTTCCGCAGGGATCGGATGAGGTGGAGGATCTCGCCGGAGCCCTCCACGATGATCGAGCTGATCTCGGTGACGGCGGGCATGATGTGGGTGATGCGGTAGAGGATGAGACGCTCACAGACGGCGTGGATCGAGTCCACCACATCGTCAAGGGCATGGGCCAGGGCCATAATGTCTTCTCGGTCGATGGGTGTGACGAAGGTTTGGTTCAGGCGATCCATGATCTCGCGGGTCACGTCGTCACCGACGTGTTCGAGGTCCTTCATCTGGCGCCGCAGCTCGGCGAAACGGACCGGATCCCCGGTGCGAATCTCCAGGTCGAAGAGCTGGGAGGCCTGGTAGGCATTGCCGGCAGCGGATTCCAGGAGGTCGAAAAAGACCATCTCCCTGGGCTTCAGCCAGCGCATGAGGGTATTCAAGGACATGGGGGTCTCCTGCGTTCAACCTCCAACTGTACTGGGTCAAACGGCGTTACTGGAGCGTAAATTCGCAGACGCCCGCTGGGCGGCAGCCAGCGGGCGGTGTATGGTCGGAGTCAATGGACCACTCGGAATCCCAGCGCGGCGATGGATCGGGCCTGCCGATCTTCCTGGGACGTGCCTTGATCTGCCTGTTATCCATGCTGTTCCTAGGCCTTGGCTTGGGCATGAGCGTCCACAAGGGGACTTCCTTCTTCTGGACCCTGGGCTTCCTGGCCACCCTCGCCTTTGTGGTGCTGCTCATGGCCCGCTGGCAGGTGCGACCCCTGGCCGAACCCCTGGGTCAGTTGCTGGGAGGAACCCGGCCCCGGGCCATTGAGGATCTTCCTGGGGCCTGGTCAGCCATGGAGCGGGAGAATGACGATCTCCGTGAACGGGCGGCCCGGGAGGATCGCCTGTTGCCAGGCATCATGGCCCGCTTGGAAGAAGGGGTCATCCTGTTCGGTCCGCTCGGCATCCTGGAGCAATTCAACCCCGCTGCCCAGCGGCACCTTGGGCTGGGTGCACCCCTCGCGAAGGGCATGACCGTGGGGGAGGTGTTCCGGGACCCGGAAGGCCCTGATGCCATCCGCAAGGCCTTCCGCGGCACCTCGTGCGAGTGGCGCCTCGCCCGGGCGGGCCGCACCCTGCGCGTTCGCGCCATCCCCTTCGCGCCCCTGGGCTCTGTGAGTGGAGTGCTGCTCACCCTGGACGACGTCACCAGCCAGGAGGCCTTGGAGACCACTCGCCAGAAGTTCATCTCCAATGTGAGCCATGAGCTGAAGACCCCTGTAACAGCGATCCGGATCGCCGCGGAGAACCTCCAGGAGGAACACCTGCAGGACTCCGCCCGTTCCAGCGCCCAGTCCATCATGCGCTCCGTGGATCGCCTGACGCTGCTGCTGGGCGATCTCTCTGAGCTGAGCCGCATCGAGAGCGGAGCCCTGCACCTGGCTCCGGTCAGCCTGGACCTCGGTGGGTTTCTTGACACAGTGATGCGGGATCTCCAACCCCGCGCCCTGGCCCATGGTGTCGAATTGATCCTGAGCGTAGATGCCCCTGACGGCGCGCTGATCCACGTCGACCCCCTGCGCCTCCACCAGATTCTAGAGAACCTCGTGTCCAACGCCCTGAAATTCAGCCCAGCCGAAGGTCGAGTCGAGTTGTTCGTCCAGGTCACGAACCAAGGTCAGAGTTGGGAAGTACGAGACCAGGGGCCAGGCATCCCAGAGGCCGAACAGGCCCGGATCTTCGAACGCTTCTACAGGGCCCAGGCCGCCAAGGCCAAGCCGGGCACCGGTCTTGGTTTGGCCATCGTGAAGCACCTGTGCCGACTCATGGGTGGGGAAGTCTCCGTGGATAGCAGGCCCGGCGAAGGGGCCACTTTCCGAGTGATCCTGCCCCCTCAAACAGAGGCTCAGGAGCCCGCTGGGCCACCCATCCGGTAACCCACACCTACGACGGTTTCGATGAATTCGGCGGCCACTTCCCCGATCTTGGCCCGGACCCGGCGCACGTGGGCGTCAATGGTACGGCTCTCACCCAGGTATTCCAGCCCCCAGACCTGCTGGAGGATTTTCTCGCGGGTAAGGACGCGTCTTGGGTTGGCCAGGAAGTAGGCCAGCAGTTCGAACTCCCGCCGGGTCAGCTCCACCAGCTGGCCATCGACCCGGGCCGTGTGCATGTCGAGATCCACCACGATCGGACCGAAACTCAACTGGGGGGCCCGCTCGGTACCCTCGAAAGGGGTGGATCGGCGCAGGATCGCCCGGAGGCGGGCGGCCAGTTCCCGGGCCGAAAAGGGCTTGGAGATGTAGTCATCCGCGCCGAGTTCGAGACCCAGCACGCGATCGATTTCCTCGCTGCGGGCGGTTACCAGCAGGACGGGGAGACTGCGGAGCGTGGGATGGGTCCGGATGGCGCGCAGGACATCCAGGCCGTCCATGTCAGGCAGGCTGAGATCCAGCAGGGCCGCATCCAGCTTGGGACCACTGGCGTTGAGGGCCAGCATGGCATCGCGACCTGTGCCGACGGGCAGGAGGCTGAAGCCCTCCCGGCGCAGGTGCTGTTCCAGGCCGAGGCGGATTTCGGCGTCGTCTTCGAGGAGGAGGATGCGCGGCATGGGGACCTTTGATTCTATTCTACGGAATCGCCCTGGAGATAGGTGTGCTTGGCGCTGCGACCCTCCAGGATGAACAGCACTTCTTCGGCGATGTTGGTGGCCTGGTCGGCGATGCGTTCCCAGTTCTTGATGACCAGGATGAGGTGGCTGGCGCGCTCGATGGTGAGGGGGTCGGACATCATCAGGCGGAGCAAGTCTCGATAGATCTTCCCGTAGAGGGCATCCACGGAATCGTCGGCATGGATGACCGTGCGGGCGAGGCCCGCGTCACTGCCGATGAAGGCATCCACGGCCATCCGCACCATGGCCCTGGTCTCCTGGCCCAGCCGCTCGAGGGAACCGGTGGACAGGATGGGGGGGTGCACATAGGTGGCCCGCCGGGCGATGTTGCAGCAGTGGTCGCCGATGCGCTCCAGCTCGGGGACGATCTTGAGGCTGGAGGCAATGAGGCGGAGGTCCCCCGCAGCTGGTGATCTCAGGGCCAGCAAGTCCACGCAGAGGCGATCCAGCTTCAGTTCCCACTCATCCAGAATGCGGTCCATGGCCATCACCTGGTCAGCCTTGGTCCGGGACCGCTCGGTGAGCGCCTGGCTGGTCAGGTCGATCATCTCCTCGGCCACGCCGGCCATGGCCAGGATGCCGTCCCGCAGATCTCTCAGTTCCTGATCGAATTGACGCATCAGCCGAACCTCCCCGTGATGTAGTCCTCGGTCATGCGATGTCCGGGATTGGTGAACATGTTCTCGGTGAGCCCCGTCTCGATGAGCTTACCCATCCAGAAGAAGGCTGTGTGATCACTCACCCGGGCCGCCTGCTGCATGTTGTGGGTGACGATCACGATGGTGAACTCGCGCTTCAATTCCAGGATAAGCTCCTCGACCCGGGCGGTGGCGATGGGGTCCAGGGCCGAACAGGGTTCGTCCATGAGGATGACTTCCGGGCGGACGGCCAAAGCCCGGGCGATGCAGAGCCGCTGCTGCTGGCCACCCGAAAGTCCTTGAGCCGAATCCTTCAGGCGATCCTTCACTTCCTCCCAGAGACCGGCACCCATCAGGCTCCGCTCCACGGCCTCTTCGAGGACCGTGCGATCCGATTGTCCCTGGATCCGCAGTCCATAGGCTACGTTCTCGAAGATGGACTTCGGGAAGGGATTGGACTTCTGGAACACCATGCCCGCCCGCTTCCTCAGGGCGATGACATCGGTTTCCGGAGCGTAGATGTCCGTATTTCCCAGGAGCACGCGCCCTTCGATGCGGACATCGTCGATGAGGTCGTTCATCCGGTTCAGGCAGCGCAGCAGGGTGCTCTTGCCGCAGCCCGAGGGCCCGATGAAGGACATGACCGAGTTGCGTGACACGGTGAGGTTGACGTCGGACAGGGCCTGCTTCTCACCGTAAAAGAGATTCAGCCGTTCGATCCGCAGCATGGTGGGCGCAGACAGCACCGAAGGATCCGTGAGCGGGAGGTCCGGCTGGATGAAGCTGGTGGGCCGCAGACCGGCTTCGGGGGGTGGTACCTGCAGGTGCGCAGGCTCCGGAACCGGGCGGGGGTCGTCGATTTCCATGTCGATCGCTCCGTGATTCATTTTCAAAAGGTACTCCCCCCCAGACGCTCGCGCAGCTTGCGGCGGAGGTTCAGGGCGAACAGGTTCAGGATCACCACCACCAGCAACAGGAGCAGGGAGGCCATGAACACCATGGGTTTGGCGGCTTCCGAGTTGGGACTCTGGAAGCCCACGTCATAGATGTGGAAGCCCAGGTGCATGAACTTCCGATCGAGATGGAAGAAGGGGAAGGTGCCATCCAAGGGCATGGCGGGGGCCAATTTCACGACGCCTGTGAGCATCAGCGGAGCCACCTCACCAGCACCGCGGGCGATGGCCAGGATGAGCCCCGTGAGGATGCCGGGGGTGGCGCTGGGGAGGACCACCTTCCAGAGGGTCTGCCACTTGGTGGCGCCCATGGCCAGGCTGGCTTCCCGCTGGTTGCGGGGCACGGAGCCCAGGGCTTCTTCGGTGGCCACCACCACCACCGGAACGGTCAGCAGGGACAGGGTTAGCGAAGCCCAGAGGATTCCGCCAGTGCCATAGGTGGGGGTGGGCAGGCTGTCCGCGAAGAAGAGCTGGTCAATGGTCCCCCCCAGGCCATAGACGAAGAACCCAAGGCCGAAGACCCCGAACACAATGGAGGGCACGCCGGCGAGGTTGTTCACGGCCACGCGAACGGCCCGGACCAGCCAGCCCTGTTTCGCATATTCGCGCAGGTAGAGGGCCGTGATCACGCCCAGGGGGACCACCAGCACCGACATCACCAGCACCATCATCACGGTGCCGAAGATGGCTGGAAAGATGCCTCCCTCGGTATTGGATTCACGGGGATCGTCGGCGACGAACTCCCAGAGGCGCGAGAGGTAGACGCCCAGTTTTTCAAGGGGGCTCATGGCATTGGCGGGAATCATCCGGACGACGCTGCCAAGGGGCCATTCCTTGAACTGTCCGTCCACGGTCTGCAGGCTGAGGGTCCAGGCCTTGGCCTCGGTGCGGGTCTGTTCCAGGCTGGTTTGCAACTGGTCATAGGTCGTCTGCAGCGCTGCGGCCTTGGCATCCAGGGCCTGCAGGGCGCCCTGGTCTCCCGCTGCTTCGACCTTCTTGCGGGACAACCGGAGCTTCTCGATGCGCCGGTTCAGATCACCGACCTGCCCCTTTTCGATGGACTGGATGCGACGCCTGAGACGGTTGGCCTCCTGGAGGCGAGTCATGGCTTCGGCGAGGGCCACAGGACCGGTGGAGACCAGGTGGCCGTCATGGCTCAGGGAGGCGATGCGTCCGATGAAGGGACCGTACTCCAGCCGCTCGATGAGGAGCGCATCCGCCGGGTATTCAGGGACACCCATGCCAGCGCTGGGGACCCAGCGAAAATCCTGGCCGTAGACATCCCGGTTGCCGACCCGGAATTGGACTTTCTCGGTCTCTTCGCCACGGGCGGGCTCGTGGCCGGTGATCTCACCGAGCACCGGGCCTTCGGGGGTTTGGACCTGCACCAGCTGGCTGGGCCAGAAGAAACCCATCCCCTTGGCCACGATGAACCCCACGAGGCTGAGGATCATGGCGAGGCAGAAGGCCAGCAGGGTCCCGGAGAACCAGACGAAAACCCCGCCCTGTCGGAAGCGTTCAGCCAGGCGGCTCATCAGATGGACTCGTAGCGGCGACGCAGGCGCTGGCGAACCAGTTCCGCGACGGTGTTGAGGATGAACGTGAGGATGAAGAGGAGGAAGGCCGCCAGGAACAGCACCCGGTAGAGGGAACCGTGCAAGGGAGCTTCTGGGATCTCCACGGCGATGTTGGCGCTGAGGGTCCGCATGCCGTTGAAGGGACTCCAGTCCATGACCGGCGTATTGCCCGTGGCCATGAGCACGATCATCGTTTCGCCGATGGCCCGGCCCAGCCCCACCATGGTGGCCGAGAAGATGCCCGGGCTGGCGGTGGGCAGCACGATGCGCCAGGCTGTCTGCCAGGGGCTGGCCCCGCAGGCGAGGCTGGCGGAGGTGAGGGACTTGGGCACGCTGGACAGCGCGTCTTCGCTGATGGTGAAAATGATGGGAATGACCGCGAAGCCCATGGCGAATCCAACCACCAGACTGTTCCTCTGATCGTAGGTGACACCCATGGCCGTCTGGAGCCAGGTCCGGTAGCTGCCGCCCATGGCCACGCGCTCGATCCAGGGTCCGGCCAGACTGGTCAGCCAGATGCCGACCAGCAGCACAGGGACCATCCAGAGCACTTCCCGCCCGGTGCCGAAGGCATTGCGGAACGGCAGGGGCAGCCGGCCCCAGAAGGGTGCGACCACCATCACCAGGATCAGAACGACGAAGGGATAGACGAAGACCTCGACGGCCATCCGCTCAAGGAGGGGTG
>JANYAZ010000102.1 GCA_025361045.1 Geothrix sp.
GCTGGCTCCAGCCGGCCCTGCCACTGCGAAAAAAACGGTGCCGACCGGTGCAGTGCCTTCAACGCCAGGGCCGGCGTTCCCAGTCACCGCCAACCCCCAGGTGGATCCCAAGGTCTTCCGCACGGCCTCCGCCAAAGCAAGGGTGGTGGCTTCTGCGACCGTTCCGTGTTCTGCCAGAAAGGCAGTGGACAGCCCCAGCCATTGGGTCTTGGCCACCGCAGTGTAGGCCGTGGCCCCGCCCAGGAAGGTGGCACTGGCGCCGGGGATGGCCGTGAGCCGTGAGGCGAGCAACCCACCGGTCATGCTCTCGGCCACGGCGAGGGTTTCTCCTCTGGCCTTCAGGGCGTCCAATACCGCGTCCTCCAGGTTCCCGTCGCCGATGCAGGCCAGGTCGTCCCCCAGGACCCCCTCGAAGTCGATCCGGGCCGCCTCCAGATCGGCCTGGTCGAAGCCCCGCGCCAGCAGCTCCACCTGGGTCAGGCTGGCCAGGATGGTCCAGTCGAGATGGCCGTGCCGCTCGCGGACCTCCCGCGTGCGCTCGTCCAGGTTGCTCTCGGGCACGCCGCACACCACCATTCGGAGTGTATGCACGGGCCTGCCTGCGAGCGACCGGAGTCGCGACTCGACCTGCTCATCCCACATGTGCTTCATTTCGCGCGGCACGCCCGGCATCATGACAATGCGGACACCCGGATGGGCCGGCGGATCCTGCCACCACACGCCGGGGGCTGTGCCCACTTGGTTCCGCAGCGGCTCGGCGCCGACGGGGATGAGGGCCTGTTTGAAATTCACCTGGGGCGGAATCCGGTTGCGGGCGGCGTAGAAGGCCAGCATGTCGGCCCGGCTGGCCGGATCTTCCATCAGATCCACACCGAGGATTTCCGCGAACAATTCCTTGGTGAAGTCGTCGAAGGTGGGGCCGAGGCCACCGGTGGTGAGGATGAGGTCCGAGCGGGTCAGCGCCTCCTGGAACACCTCGGCCAGGTCCTCCCGGCTGTCCCCCACGGCGGTCTTACGGTGGAAGGCCAGACCCATGGCCGCCAGCCGCTCACCCAGCCACACCGAGTTGGTGTCCACGCGCCGGGTGGTGAGCAGTTCGGTGCCGATGGCGATGCATTCGATGCGCATGCCTGGAATGGAACCACGGAGAGCGCCAAATCTCAAAGCCCGTCAGCCTTCCAGCCACCGCTGAGCGGCCCAGCGGCCGGCCCAGAGGCCGAATCCCGTCCCCACCATGCTCAGCACCACGCCGGTCGCGAATCCCACCAGGGCACCCAGGTACCAGCCCACCAGGCTGCCCAGCGTGGCGCCGACGAAACCCATGAGCTTTTCCATATGGGGGCCTCCGGAGCTATAGGATGGTGGATCCCCTCGAGGTGTTCCCATGATCGTGCACGATCTCGACGACCTGGTGCTGGATTCTGATGAGGCGTCCGGCCTCCAGGAAGTGGACCGGCGGTTCCTGGCCCGCGGCCCGTGGACCACGGTGGCCTTCCTGGTGAAAACGAAGACGGATCCCGAGGGCGAGTGGGAAGGCCCCTTTCTTTGGCTGCACCGGTACCAGAAGGTGGCCCAGGGCTGGAAGCTGGTGAGCCGCTTCCGCACCACGGAATCCGCGCAGCTGGAGGTCCTGGCCTCGGCCATGGAGGGCTGGAAAGACTACTTCAGTCCCGGAAGGTAGCGTTCCTGGATGATGGTCAAGTGGTGGGCTGCATGGCCCAGGCAGACGTAGGGGAAACAGCGGGCGGTGATGGACTTCCCGCTGGAGGTTCCCTGCTGTCCCCAGGCCTGGTCGTCCAGGCTACGGAACAAGGTCAGGCTGGCGGCACGGACAGCTTGGAAGTCCGCCAGCAACTGAGCCACTGTGTGCGCATCCGCTCGGGCGGCGACGGCGTAGTCATTCTCTTCGAAGCCCGGCAGAGGGGTGACATCCCCGCGTCCGATGCGCAGACACCGGTAAGCGAAAATGCGCTCGGCGTCGCTGAGGTGCTGGAGCAGGTCCTTGAGGCTCCACTTCCCGGGTGCATACCGGTAGGTGCCCTGCCCTTCGGTTACCCCCTGGAAGAGGGCCGCCACTTCGCCAGCCTGGGCCTGAAGCAGGGTCAACGGATCACCCTCCTTTGCCGCGGCGACATAGGGCGTGAACCCTTGCGGATACTCACCTGGCAGTGGTCTCGTGAGGCCCATGGTCCCCCCCCTTAGAAAGTTAGCACCTTCATGGTGTTGGTCGTTCCCGATTTCCACAGGGGAAGTCCCATGGTCATCACCACCCGATCGAAGCTGTTCACATCATGCTTCGCCAGGAGCAGGGCTCGCACCACTTCCACCATTTCATCCGTGCTGGACACCCTGGGGATGATGAGCGCGGTCACGCCCCGAAGAATCCCCATGCGCCGGGCCGTCAGTTCGTCGACCGTCGCCCCGAGGACCGGCGTCCGTCCAGCCAGCCGGCTCACCATGCGGGCCGTGCCACCGCCTTCGGTGAACGCCACAATCCAGCGGGCATTGATCTCGTCGGCGGTGCGACAGGCGGCAAAGGCCACAGAGATATCCGTACGGGCAAGCACCTTTTCAGCCAGGTCCTCTGGCAGGGTGGTCGTCCGTTGTTTGACGTTGGCGTCCGCCTCGGCTGCGATGCGGGCCAGCCATTGGACGGCCTCCACGGGGTAGGCACCGGAAGCACTCTCGGCGCTGAGCATCACGGCATCGGTGCCGTCCCAGATGGCATTCGCCACGTCGCTGGCCTCGGCCCGGGTCGGCTGGGCGTGCTCGATCATGCTTTCGAGCATCTGGGTGGCGGTGATCACGGGTTTCAGAGCCTTGCGAGCGGCCTTGATGATCTGTTTCTGCAGACCAGGGACACGCTCGACACCCAGTTCCACACCCAGGTCACCCCGGGCCACCATGACCCCCCAGGAGACATCGAGAATTTCTCCCAGGTGCGCGAGGGCCGTTGGGTGCTCGATCTTGGCGATGATGGGCTGCGTGCCGCCCAGGTGGTGGATGATGGCCTGGAGCTGCTGCACATCGGAAGCCCTTCGCACAAAACTCTGGGCGAAGAGATCCACCTGGTGCTCCACGCCCCACTTGATGTCGATGTGATCCTTCTCGGTGAGCGGATCCATGGCGATGTCCATGCCGATGGGATGAATGCCCTTCCGCGCCTTTAGGGGGCCGCCGATGATGACTTCGGCCTTCAGCAGATCCAGGCCCTTGGCGAGGATCTTCACCGTGATGGCGCCGTCATCCAGAAGCCAGTGCTGGCCAGATTCGGCCCCTTCGAAGAGCTCGGGATGAGGCAGGGGTGCCGCCCAGGCATAGCCCGTGGGAATGGTCGTTCCCGGCGAATAGAACACCCCTTCACTGCCTTCGACGAGGTCCAGCGGAGCCTCCAGCAGTCCGATGCGCCACTTGGGTCCCTGGAGGTCGAGGAACACCGGAATGGAGCGACCCAGCTCCACAGCCAGGGAACGGACCTTCTCCAGGGCTTCCGCCCGGGATTCCGGGTCCCCGTGACTGGCATTCAATCGAACAGCATCGGCCTCTTTCAGAGCTTCCCGCAGTCGATCACCCTTCATGAGGGCCGGGCCCAAGGTCATCACGAGTTTAGTCTTGCGCACATCAACCCCCACCGCTTGCACAGGCATTCCACACACTTTTCCACAGGCTGGGCCTGCGTTACAAAGTTATCACAAGGCCTTTCCCTTGCGTCATCGCGGTGATACCTTCGTTCTCCCGATTCGGTTTTTGGAGAAGATGAATGCGAGACAAGCTGCGAATTCTCGTAGCCGAGATGGTGCATGGCGGGATTCCGCTGGAACTGGCCCGGCGCGAGTTTGAGCGTGTCTACCTGGAGGAGGTGCTGGCCGCCCACGAGGGCAATCACAGCGCCGCTGCCCGGGAACTGGGCATTCATCGGAATACCCTCGCCAAGAAACTTGAGGCCCCACCCAGCCGGCTTCGTCGCGTGAGCCTCGCGAGTTGATCCGCCCTTGCTTGTCCATGTGTCAAAGCCCGACCCTCCGTCGGGCTTTTCTTTCGACAGACCATGCGCAGGCCGCTACAACAAGGGATTCGGGGGGCTCGTGAAGAAGGTGGCCATCAATGGACTGGGGCGGATCGGGCGACTCACGCTGCGTCAGTTGATGAAAGTGCCCCATGTGCAGGTCGTGGCGGTGAATGACCTGGCCGATGCCGCCACGCTGGCCCATCTGATGAAGTACGACTCGGTCCACCGTCACGTGGATTTCCCGGTGGCTTCAGAAGACGGTTTTCTTGTCCTGGATGGTCACCGCATCCGAGTCTTCACCGAGGAAGATCCCCTGCGCGTTCCCTTCGGCGCCCTGGGTGCCGAGGTGGTCCTCGAATGCACCGGCAGGTTCACTCAACGGAACCAGGCCACCATGCACCTGCGGGAGGGGGTCGGTCAGGTGCTCATCAGCGCACCCTCCCCGGACGCCGATCGCACCGTGGTTCTGGGCGTGAACGAATCGTCCCTGGACCTCGCTCATGATCGAGTGATTTCCAACGCCAGCAGTACCACGACCTGCCTGGCGCCTCTGGTGAAGGTACTGGACGATGCTTTCGGCATTGAGTACGGGTTCGTGACGGCGGTCCACAGTTACACCAATGACCAGCGCATCCTGGACCTGCCCCACGGGGACCTGCGTCGATCCCGGGCCGCCGCCCTGAGCATGATCCCCACCAGCACGGGGGCTGCTGAGACCATCGGCCTGGTCCTGCCTCACCTCGCAGGAAAGCTCGACGGCATCGCCGTACGGGTACCGACCCCGGATGTGAGCATCCTAGATGTCACGGCCATCCTGAGGTCCGACGCCACCCTGGATGCCATCCATGCGGCCTTCCGGCAGGCGGCAGGGTCCGGTCCCCTTGCCCCCTACCTGGACGTGCTGGATGCCGAGCTGGTCAGCGCAGACCTGGTGGGCAATGGCGCCAGCAGCCTCTACGATCCCTTCCTGACCAAGGTGCTCGGCCCGCGGCTTGTCAAGGTCTTCGCCTGGTACGACAACGAGTGGGGCTATGCCGCCCGGCTGAAGGACCTCTGTCTTCATGTCCTGGCAGGGAGCAGCCGGTGAGGCGCATCGCCCTCAACGGCCTGGGCCGCATTGGCCGGCTCGCGGTGCGCAGCCTGGGCGTGTCCCAACTTGAGCTGCTCTGCGCGGTGAACGATCCGGCGCCGCTCGATCAGGTGGTCCAGTTGCTCCGCTTCGATTCCATCCACAGGCGCAGCCTTCTCCCCATCGATGGCTGCACGGAGGCCGGGCAGGACTACCTGCTGCTGGGAACGCGCCGGGTGCCCCTCTTTCACGCATTGGATCCCGAGTTGATTCCTTTCCCGGTCGAGACCCGGCTGGTGGTGGAGGCCAGCGGCCGCTTCACCCGGCGGGCCGATGCCATGCGCCATCTGAAAGGCGGGATCTCCCATGTGGTGATCAGCGCCCCCAGTCCCGATGCGGATTTCACCGTCATCGCCCCGGTCAACGGCACCGAACTGGACCCGGGGCGACATCGGGTCATCTCCAACGCCAGCTGCACCGCCCACGCCACGGCGCCCATGCTTCGGATCCTGGATGCGGCCTTCGGCCTCGAGCTTGCGGGCATGAGCACCGTCCACGCAATCACCAACGACCAACGCCTGTTGGATCTGCCCCACAAGGATCGCCGCCGCGGGCGCGCCGCCTTCCAGAGCATCATCCCTACCACCTCAAGCGCTTTCGGGGCGCTGCACCGGGCCATGCCCGGCCTGCCCCAGGGCTTTGATGGGGTGGCCCTCCGCGTACCCACCCTCAGTGTCAATCTGGTGGATCTGGTGGCGACCTTGCGCCGGGATGTCAATGTGGCCAGCCTGTGCGCCGCCTTCGAATCCGCCTCACGGGGAGCCTGGCAGGGCATCGTCGGCCTCGCCGATCCCCACACGGTCAGCTGCGACATCACGGGTCGCACCGAAAGCGTCCTGATGGACCTGGACCTGACCAGGGCCCTTGGCCCACGCTTCGTGAAGGTCTTCGGGTGGCATGACAACGAAACGGGCTATGCCGCCCGACTTTGCGAGCTGGTGGTGGATCTGGCGGACAGGATCTAGTGCACCTCGCCTGAAACACCTGGATCAAGGTAGAGATGGCGAGGCGCACTCCCATCGGGGCAAGGCCCCTCTGGCGCCCCAACGCGCGGACGCGCTGGGGCCGTCACCCCGCTGGGGACACTGCCGTGCCCCCAGAC
>JANYAZ010000269.1 GCA_025361045.1 Geothrix sp.
GTGGGTGCGCAGGTGACGGAACTGCTCAGCGAGCTCCCGAGGGTCGCGCTCGTTGTAGTGCTGCCCCGCCACCCAGAGATCCTGATCCATGCCCAGGATGGTGGGGTTCTCCTCGCAGAGGATGAGCCGCGCGCGGTAGCCGTAGACCCACTCGCAGTCGCAGAAGTGGCCCATGACCTCCAGGGGCGTCCACTTCCCCGCGATGGGCCTAACTTGCAGCTGCTTCGGGCCGTGGTCGCGAACGACGCCCACCAGCGTGTCGGCGGTGCGGCCCAGCACATCGAGCGGATCCTGGTTCCCCAGGTAATCCATGGTCCGCTTCCGATAGGCAGCCGTTTTTGCCTCCTGGATGGGAGGTGGGATCTCGCCGCGGCTCGGGTTCGGGTGATCAGACATGGGACACCTCCTGTACGTGCGGGCTGTACTGAGTTGGGTGCTGGCCGCGGCCCTGGCAGGTCCGCAGCCTTTCCGTCGGGTCCCTTTGGACCCAGGGTGGGTGGAGGCGTGGAAATGGGCCTGGAATGAGGAACTTGAGGCTTGGCACCACGTCGTGAGTGGGTCAATCACACGTGATGGGTATTTTTGCCTTATTTTTACAAATTCAATACTATAAACAGCTTGCCTTTTATGGGCCATGCTGGCGTGCAGGTTGCCTGTTACTTATCCCTGTGAAGGGCCTGTCCCTGTTTCCGGTGGTGAGCAATCATGGCCGTCCAGCCCATCCAGCACGTGGTCATCATCGTCAAGGAGAACCACGGCTTCGACAACTACTTCGGCACCTTCCCGGGGGCCAACGGGATGGCTCTGCCCCGTTCGCCCAACCCGCCGCCCCAGGATCCGGACCACCGCCACGGCGCCTGGCTGACCCGGCACACGACGGCGGTTCGCGCCCAGTTCATCGAACAGGACATCCCGCAGTATTTCGCCTGGGCCCGCCGGTTCACCCTCTGTGACAACTACTTCACCGACGTGGCCGGGCCCTCAACGCCCAACCACCTGATGCTGGTGGCCGCCGATTCACCCATCATCAACAACCCGCCGCGCTATCGCACCGGCGGCGGCCCGGCGCTGTTCGACCTGCCCTCCCTGCCAGCCCAGTTGGAGGCTGCGAAGCTCAGCTGGGGCAACTACGGCGGCTATGCCTTCGACTTGATCAAGGCCCTGGCCGGGCGGAACAAGCACCCCTCGACCCAGTTCAAGACCGATGCCCTGGCAGGCAAGCTGCCTGCGGTCTCCTGGGTCTACGCCCCCCACGATGCCAGCGAGCACGCGCCGGATCCGCCAGACAAGGGAAATCCCCTGGTGGGGAACGTCACCCACGGCATGCAGTGGACGGTTGATCAGGTGGCGGCCATCGTCAAGGGCGGCCTGTGGCCCAGGACCGCGATCTTCATCACCTGGGATGACTGGGGCGGCTGGTACGACCACGTGGACCCGCCCCAGGTAGAGGCCTGGACCGACGGCACCCAGTTCCGGTACGGGTCGCGGGTGCCCTGCCTGGTGCTCAGCCCCTATGCGAAACGGGGCCACATTTCCAAAAGCCTGCTGTCGCATGTGAGCCTCGTCAAATTCTGCGAAACCACCTTCGGCCTGCCCAACCTGAACAAGCGCACGGCCGCCGCCAACGGCATGACCGACTGCTTCGACTTCACCCAGCCCGCTGGGCCGCCGCCCTGAGGCTGGCCCTGAGCCGCCCCCCCTTCCAGAGGAGTCCACGATGTCCACCGAGCAGCTCCATCCCGCCAAGCGGATCCTTCCCGCCCACGGCGACCCCATCCGCATTGTGCCCCTGCACCTGCCCGACGAGGTGCGCACCCCAACTGCGGATTCACTTGCTGCGGGCCCGGCCGCCGCGCCCCAACTCACCTACCGCAACGGCCCGCTCATCGCCAACGCCGAAGTGTTCACCATCTTCTGGGGGGCGGCGTGGCAGATGGCGGCGCAAGGCGCCCTGGCCACCCAGCTGAACCAGTTCTTCGATTTCATCTTGTCCAGCCCACTTATGGACCAGCTGAAGGAGTACAGCGTGCCGGCCTATTCCATTGGCCATGGCAAGCGCACTGGCACCCTCACCGTGGTGACGCCCAAACTCAAGCACTCTGTCTCGGACACCGCCATCCAGCACATGCTGCAGTCCGAAATCGCCAGCAACCCGTCCGTGCCCCATCCCACGCCCAATACGTTGTACTTCGTCTTCCTCCCACCAGGGGTCCGGGTGGTCCAGGGCGGCAGTGCATCCTGCACGGGCTTCTGCGGCTATCACAACGACATCTCAGGGCAGATCTTCTACGCCGCCATGCCCTATCCCGGCTGCGTTGGCTGCACCGGCGGACTGGGGACGCTCGACGCCCTGACCTCCACCAGTTCGCATGAGCTGTGCGAAGCCATCACCGATGCGATCCCGGGCCAGGGCTGGTACGACGATGTGAACGGCGAGATCGGGGACATCTGCGCCTGGAAGACCAAGAAGCAGGGGCAGTACACCGTGCAGTTGGAGTGGTCGAACAAGGCCAACAAGTGCATCTGACCTGCCTTTAAGGCTGCCACAAGTCCGGGTCCTGGCTGAACCCCAGCAAAGCCCAGGAGCAGCGCGGGCCCGGACCTGGGATACTCGTTCATGCCTCCCGAACCCCCTCTTGTTATGCTCTAGCCCCGTGTCCGCCGCCGAACCGTCCCCCCGCCCCCGCCTGGCCCTGGCTGGCACCAGCGGCTTCATCGGGGCGGCGCTTTGCGAAGCGCTGGGCTCGCGCTTCGATCTGCGCATCCTTACGCGGTCCCTGACTCGGCGAGCCCCCCGCGAGCAGGATGAGGTGCGCTCCTGCGACCACTTTTCCAGGCTGGAGTTGGCCAGGGCCCTCGAGGGCGTGGACTACGTGGTTTATCTGGTGCACAACCGCGACCCCTCGGCCCGCCTGGACCAGGCCCAGTCCCGGGACATGGACCTGCTGATGGCGGATAACTTCGCCTGGGCAGCCGCGCGCAACGACGTGAAGCAGATCCTCTGCCGGGCCCCCCTGTTGGCACAATTGGAGCGGCCTACGGGCCGGGACGCCCATGAGCGGGAGGAGGTGCTGGCCTCCCATGGCGTACCCCTCACGGTGCTGCGCACGGGTCTGGTGGTGGGGCCAGGGGGCGAGTTGGCCCGGCTGCTGGTGCAGATGGTCCAGAGCCTGCCGCGGATCCCCCTGCCCCATCTGGCCACCAATGAGATCCGCCCACTGACCCTGGAGGCCCTGCTGCGGGCCTTCCAGCACTGCGTGGGTCGCGCGGAGACCTTCGGTGGGAGCTTCGACATCTTCGGTCCCGAGCCCACCACCCTCCGGCAGATGCTGGAGGACACTGCGAACCTGCTGGGCCGCCCGGTCCACTTCGCCCCCAGGCAGGACCTGTCCCAGGAGGATTTCGCGTCGCTGCTGAACCGGCTGAACCCTTCGCTCCATCCAGTCTTCGTCACCTACCTGCTGGACATGTTCTCGGCCGAATCCCACGGCGAGGTGAACCCCGTGCAGCAGGCCGTAACGCTGGACTGGACGCCCCTGAAGCAGTGCCTGGGGCGCTCGCTGCAGCAGACCCTGCAGACTGTCGAGGGGGATGCCGTCGGCTCGCAGCGAACACAGGATGACGAGACCATCCGCCAGCTGGGCCGCGTGCGCTCCATCCAGCGCCTGCGCCTGCCGCAGGGAAGGAATGCGGAGTGGGTGGCGGAGCGTTACTACCCCTGGCTGGGCACCCTGCTGAAACTCTTTGTGACCACGGAACGCGAGCCGGATGGCTCCTGGAACGTGCGCATGAGGCTGGGCGGCCTTCGCCTCCTGCGACTGGACTTCAAGCCCACCCACAGCACGCCGAACCGCCGCATGTACTTCATCACCGGCGGCGCCCTGGCCCGGATGCTGGGTGGTCGCACCGCCCGCCTGGAGTTCCGCGACCTGCTGGGTGGCCGCTTCACCCTGTTCGCCATCCATGACTTCAACCCGGCCCTGCCTTGGTTCTTCTACCGGTACACCCAGGCCGTCGTCCATGGGCTGGTGATGAAGGGTTTCCAGGGCTACATGGAGCAGAGCGCCGAAGGGGGGCCGATGCTCTAGGGTCTGTTGTCAGACCCCAGAGCTGGACCCATGGAGACACGGTTCCGTTACGGGAACTACTTCGCGGCCTTCGCCGGCTTGATCGTCCAGAAGCCAGGATCGCTTGCCACGACGAAGGGCGCGGGGAAGCTCAGCTTGGGGCTGAAGGCGAAGAGCTGGGTCTCGACGACATTCACGGTGTCGATGAAAACCTTCTGCATGGCCTTCTGGCCATCCTCACCCAGGGCTTCCTGGAAAGCCTTCTCGGACGCG
>JANYAZ010000171.1 GCA_025361045.1 Geothrix sp.
GTGCTCAGCTTCGCCCACACCCTGGGCGAGTTCGGCGTGGTGCTCATGGTGGGCGGCAACCTGCCGGGCCGCACCCGCACCGTGAGCATCGCCATCTACGACCAGGTGCAGGCCATGGACTACGCCCCCGCGGCCCGCACCGCCGCGCTGCTGCTGGGCGTGTCCTTCCTGGTGCTGACCTTCACCTACGCCCTGCGGCGCCACCAGAGGAAGCCGTGGACGCTCATCTGAACCGCGGCCCCCATCTGCTGGCGGACGCCGAGCGCCACTACCGGGGCGGCCCCACCGTCGAGGCGCGCTTCGAGATCCCGTGGCCGGGCTTCTCCGTGACCGTGCTGTTCGGACCCTCGGGCTCGGGCAAGACCACGGCCCTGCGCCTTTTGGCCGGGCTGGAGCGGGCGGACCGCGGCACCATACGCTTCGGCGGCGCCACCTGGTCCGACGCCGCGGGGGGCATCCATCGCCCGCCCCAGGACCGTGACCTGGGCTTCCTGCCCCAGGCCTATGCCCTCTTCCCGCACCTCAGCGTGGCGGCGAACCTCGGCTATGGGCTGGCCTCGCTCGGCGCCCGCGAACGGCGCACCCGGGTCGACGAGCTCCTCACCCTGCTGGATCTCCGGGACCTGGAACTCCGCCACCCCGGCGAGCTCTCCGGTGGCCAGCAGCAGCGGGTGGCCCTGGGCCGGGCCCTGGCCCGGAAGCCGGCGCTCCTCCTCCTGGACGAGCCCCTGTCGGCCCTGGACCGGCCTTCACAGCTGCGGCTGCGCAAGGAGCTGCGCGACCTGCTCCGCACCCTCGACATCCCCACCGTGCTGGTGACCCATGACCGCGCCGAGGCCCTCCAGCTGGGGGATCGTCTGGTGGTCATGGACCAGGGCCGCGTCTGCCAGTGCGGCGACATCCAGCAGGTCTTCGACCGGCCCACCGATCCCGCCGTGGCACGGATCCTGGGCGTGGAGACCGTGGTGCGCGGCCAGATCGAATCCATCGTGGGGGGCATGGCCACCATCGCCGTGGGCTCGGCCCGCATCTTCGCCGCCGACCCGGGCGGCCTCGGCTGGGAAGTCTTCGTCTGCATTCGCGGCGAAGACGTGGCCGTGGAGCGCGGTTGTGGTCCGGCCTCAGAATCCACGGCCCGCAACCGCCTGCCCGCCCGCATCACGGCCCTGCACCCAGAAGGAAGCCTGATCCGGGTCAGCTTGGACTGCGGCTTCCCCCTGGAGAGCCTGGTCACCCGGCAGGCCTGTTCAGACCTCGGCCTGGCCGAAGGCGATCAGATCTGCGCCATCCTTAAGGCCGCGGCGGTGCACCTGATTCCGCACGATTGAGTCGTTCTCCGCCGAAGGCGGAGAACCACGAAAATCGCGGGCCATTCGGCCCGCGATTTTCGCAACAGGAAAGGCCTACGCCCTCGTCCACCGCAGCACGGGCTTCCGGGCCGCGGTGGTCTCGTCCATGCGACGCAGGGGGGCGAGGGTCGGGGCCTGGTGCAGGGCCTCGGGGTTCTCCTCGGCTTCCTTCGCGATGGCGAGCATGGTGTCGCAGAAGGCGTCCAGCTCGTCCTTGCCTTCGCTTTCCGTGGGCTCGATCATCAGCGCGCCGGGCACGATCATGGGGAAGTAGATCGTGGGCGGGTGATAGCCATGGTCGATGAGCCGCTTGGCGATGTCCAGGGTGTGGACGTCGTGCTTGGCCTGGTTCGAGTCGCTGAAGACCACCTCGTGCAGGGTGGGCGAGTCGATGTGCAGGGCGTACGCGCCCTTCAGGCGGGTGCGGATGTAGTTGGCGTTGACGATGGCGCGCAACGTCGCTGCTTTGAGGCCATCAGAACCGTGGCTTAAGCAGTAGGTCAGCGCCCGCACCAGGATCCCGAAATTGCCGTAGAAGGTGTGCACCTTGCCGATGCTCTGGGGCTGGTCCCAGTCCATGCGGTAGCTGTGCTTCGGCACTTCGCCCTCGCCCACCTTGACCGTGTCGCGCACCACGACGGGCACGGGCAAGAAGGGGATGAGCTTTTCGGCGCAGCAGACGGGACCAGCGCCGGGGCCGCCGCCGCCGTGGGGCGTGGACATGGTCTTGTGCAGGTTGAGGTGCATGACGTCCACGCCGAAGTCGCCGGGCCGCGCCACGCCCACCAGGGCGTTCATGTTCGCGCCGTCCATGTAGACCAGGGCATCCACGCTGTGCAGCAGGTCGCTGATCTCCTTGAAGCGGTACTCGAAGACGCCGATGGTGTTGGGGTTGGTGATCATGGCGCCGGCAATCTCGTCGCCCAGCTCGCTCACGAGGGTCTGCAGGCCCTTGCGCACCTTGCCGTTCACAGGATCAGTCACGTCGTCAAAGCTGATGGTGCCGTCGGGGCCCGAGGGCAGTTCCACCACTTCGTAGCCCGCCATGGCGGCGGTGGCGGGATTGGTGCCGTGACCGCTGTCCGGGATGAGGATGACGCGGCGCTTGGCGCCCCTGGCCACGTGGTAGGCGCGGATGAGCATGACGCCCGTGAGCTCGCCGGCGGCGCCGGCGCTGGGCTGCAGGGTGACGCCGGGCAGGCCCGTGAGCTCCTTGAGCCATTCCTGCAGGGTGTAGAGCAGCTCCAGGTTGCCCTGGACGAGGGCATCCGGCGCCATGGGGTGGCTGTCCGTGAAGCCCGGCATACCGGCGACCTTCTCGTTGAGCCGGGGGTTGTGCTTCATGGTGCAGCTGCCCAGTGGATACATGCCGTCGTCCACGCCGTAGTTCCACTTGGAGAGGCGGGTGAAGTGGCGGATGACCTCCACTTCGCTCAGCTCGGGCAGGGCGTCAAAGCCGCTGCGCTTCAGGTGGGCAGGACGGGTGTCCTGGGCGGCGGGCACGTCGAGTTTCGGCAGGTCCATGCCCCGCTTGCCCGTGACGGAGCGTTCAAAGGAGAGGGGTTCGCGCTGACGAAGGAACATGGGTCACCTGGAGGAAATCACTGAGGTTCGGTAGGAATGAGTGGTTCGATGTAGGAAAGAAGCTGGGGCAGCTCATGCTGGAGGATTCGCCAGACCGCCAGCTGATCCACGTCTCCGTAGGTGTGAATCAGATGATTCCGGAGGCCTCGGATACGCTGCCAGGGGATCGTGGCGTGGGTGGCCCGGAATTCAGTGGATAGGTTTCCAGCCGCTTCACCGATGATGGCGAGCTTGTAAGCGACAGCAGCCTGCACCAGGTAGTCATTCAAAAAGCCCTGTTCGGCGGTGTTGCCGATGAATGCTCGTATTTCCTCACCGGCTGATCGAATATCTTGGAGGTAGGTCGCGTCAAGCCGCATAGACCACCTGGGCTGAATCGAGGATGTGATGGCGCCGGATGTGGTTGCTGCTGGCTTCTACTGCGCGCCTGGAAACCAGATCCACCTTGCGCCCGAAGAAGGTTGCGAGCTCCTCCTCCATGGCGATGTGGTCGAGCAAGCTCCATTGGGATGCGTCCGAGAATCGAATCAGCACATCCACATCGCTATCCGGCCGAAAATCCTCCCGCAGCACGGACCCGAAAAAGGCCAGTTCCGCCACCTGCCATCGGTGACACCAGCCCTCCAGCCAAGCCTCATCGAAAGGCAGGTGGGCGCGGAGGGATTCTGGGAGGGTCATGGCTTGTACTCCCTTCGAAATCTTGAGATGAAAACGAAGGGGCTTGGATTGAATTCCCCATTCCCCAAAGAATTTAGAACACTCAGAGTTCCATCCAAGGCCCGAGAAATGGTGTCTGCCAAGTCGGTCTTGTAAGACTCATCGAACAGGTCTGTATCTAAGAACTCCAGTAGGAAGATATCCATGGACACCAGCCACACATGGCCCCGCATGAATATCGAACTCCTGTCCGCCTCATCATCTGGAGAATCCCCGATCGGAATGGCCCTCTTCTCCCCGAAATACTGAACACCATCCTTGAGAACCGCCAGATACCTCGATTGAAGCTCTGCCCGGCGATTTCTCTTGCTCTCAGATATCTGGAGTAAGTAGGCCAACACGGCAAATACGATGCCCACGCCCGACAGGAACCCGCCAACGCCACTGAGCTTTTGCAGGGTGTCATCTGGTGAACTCCGCCAGGCGAACACGAGCAGGATGACGATCCCGGTGATCGCAGCGCCCACGATCAGCCCGAAGAGGTATGATCGTGTGGTGGTTTTCATCCTGGCCATCGAGGCATCTCCTTAAACCGCGGCAGGGACGCGGGCCAGGATCTCGACGAGGCTCTCGATCATCTGGCGGGTGTGGAGTTCCGTGGCACACCAGAGGATGCAGCCCGCGTATTCAGGGTAGAAGCGGCCCAGGTCCAGGCCCGGAAGCAGGCTTTCCTTCAGGCAGGCCTCCTGCAGCGCCGCATAGTCACCGTGGTAGCGCAGCACGAACTCGTTGAAGAAGGGCTGATCGTCCACCGGCGCCATGTCCGGCAGCTCCAGCAGGCGCTGGCGCAGGTACTGGGCCTTGGCGGCGTTCTGCTCGGCGAGGCCCTTGAGCCCCTCGGGGCCGGCCAGCTGCATGAAGATGTTGGCGCGCAATGCTACGAGACCTTGATTCGAGCAGATGTTGCTGGTGGCCTTGTCGCGGCGGATGTGCTGCTCGCGGGCGGTGAGCGTCAGCACGTAGCCGGTGCGGCCCTCCAAGTCTTTCGTTTGTCCCACCACGCGGCCGGGGATCTCACGCTTATGCGCATCCTTCACGGCCAGGAAGCCCAGGAAGGGGCCGCCGTAGTTGGGCTTGTTGCCCAGGCTCATGGCCTCGCCGCAGGCCATGTCCGCACCGACCTTGCCGGGGGCCTCGAACCAGCCGAAGGCGAAGGCCTCCTGGGTGACACTGATCAGCAGGGCACCAGCCACATGGATGGGCCCGGCCAGGGCCGTGAGGTCCTCTGCCACGCCCAGGAAGTTCGGGTAGCCCACCATCACCGCGGCGACATCGCCGTTGAGCTTGGCCTGCAGGTCGGCCACATCGGTGACGCCGTCCTTGAGGCCCACTTCCACCAGGTGGAGGTCATCGTGGGGCGCGAAGTTGGTCTTGAGCACGTCGCGGTACATGGGGTGCAGGCCGCGGCTGATGAGCACCGTGTTGCGCTTCTTCGCCACGCGCACCGCCATGAGCGCGGCTTCTACGCAGGCCGTGCCGCCGTCGTAGAGGCTGGCGTTGGTGACCTCGAGCCCCGTGAGATCACAGATTAGGGTCTGGTATTCGAAGATGTGCTGCAGGGTGCCCTGGCTGATCTCGGGCTGGTAGGGCGTGTAAGCCGTGAACCATTCCTGGCGGCTGATCATGGCGTCGATGGCCGAGGGCACGAAGTGGTCGTAGGCCCCGGCGCCGAGGAACTGGGCACAGAAGCGCATGTTCTTGTTGGCCAGGCCCATCATCTGCCAGGCCACTTCCTGCTCGGAGCCCTGGGTGGGCAGGTCCAGCTCGCGATGGAGGCGCAGTGGTTCCGGAATGCCCATCAGCAACGCCTCGGCGTTCGGGACACCGATGGTGTCCAGGAGGGCTCGATCCTCGACGGGAGAAGAAGGCAGATAGCGCATGACGGCCTCGGCAAAGAGCGTTGAAATACCAACGCTCCAGGGTATCAGGCGGGACTCTGTAACCCGCCAATGGAACGGGTGCAGGCCACACCACCGCAGACCACAAAGGGCTAATGCCGTTTCCAGAGGTCGAAGGGCTGGGTTCCCACGAGGACATTGAAGCTGCCCACGGCCCGGCCACTGTCCTGGGGGGTGCGGAGCTTCAGGAAGCCGTAGGACAACTCCACATAAAAATTGGACAAGGTTGTGCGGAGCATGAGCCCCGTGCCCTGGGCCCGGGGGGAGGTGTCGGCGTTGAACAGGGAGGAGGCATCCTGGGCCACCCAGGCCATGTCGAAGCGGGGGGCCAGCTCCACGGTGAGGCCCAGCCCCATGTAGAGCCGCAGAGGAATGCCGAACCGCACCGCGGTGAAATTGGGTGCCATGAAGCCCACCGAGCGGGACCCGATGACGAAGGAGGGGCCGCCCAGCACCCACCACCGATCCAGGGGCAGGCTCCGGCCCTGACCCCATTCCGTGTCCAAGTCGAGACCCAGGTGTTCCCCCAGAGAGGTCAAGCCCCGGGCGCGGAAGTAACTCTGCTGGAAGGTTGCGGCCGCCAGCTGACCGGCATGGGCGTGCCCCATGCCGAAGCGGGCCCGGAGCATGAGCCCTTCTCGCGGGAGGGTGTGCCGATCGTAGTTGTCCCACTCGCCGGAAAGGAAGGCCGCGTCCTGGCTCTGGGTCTTCCTCTCGCCGTACTCGCGGAAGGCCGAATCCCGGTGCCCGAAGTCGAGGCTGAGCTTGCCTGTGCCAAGGTTGCTGAAGCGGAAGTAGGTTTTCAGCATCAGGTCGGAGGCGCTGATTCGCGCATCCACCCCGTCTCCGGGCAGCTCGGGGGCTGCCCAGGGGAGAGCAATCTCCAACCGCTGTTGCCAGTAGTTGGCCACCAGTTCGATTCCGGTGCCTGGGGAGAACCCGAAGGGGCTCCTGAGGGTCAGGGCGGCCCGCTCCTGCAGTCGGTTCCGGGCGGCACCAAGCTCCACCTCCGTGCCCTTGAAGCCAAGGTTCAGGACCCGATAGGCCAGGCCCACCTGTCCGCCCAGGGTGGTTTCGTAGCCCAGCGAGATGTCGAGGCGCTCTTGCTGCTGGGGCACGGAAATCAGGGTGATCGCGGTGCCGCCGGCCCCGTCTGGTCGAATCTGGTACCGCAGCTCGGCGAGATGGAGCCGATGCTCTGCCAGAGCCACGCGTTTCTGGAGGTCGACGGGACGGAAGGGATGCCCCTTCAGTTCGCCGAGCAACCGCAGGAGATGGGCTTCATCCACAGAAGCACCCGCGGCAACCCGGGCTTCCACCTGGGAGATGAACGGCTCCTCAATGCTGATGTGCAGTTGACCGGTGGTGGGATTGAAGACCGAGCCGCGGGCATCCACCAGCGGACCGCCCTCCATGAGGAAGCGATAGACCAGGTGGCCCATCATGCGACCGAAGACCTGGGGATTGAATGGATCACCCACCTTGAGGGTCTCCGCCACCGCGGCTTGAACGGCGGCCCGCCAGGCTTCCGGCGCCTCCACTTCAATGGAGGTGATGGCAGGGAAGGAACGCAGGTGGATGGTCAGGACCCGACCCGGATCCACCGTAGCCCAGGCCTCCCGGGCCAGGCCATGCACCAGGACCTGCTGAAGCAGGATCTGGGCATCCTGGACTCGGATGCCCGTGGCACTGGGTTTCAGGGTCTCCGCCAGCAGACCGGTTACCGCCGGGCTCAATCCCCCCGGGCTTTCGAAGGCCACCCGTGTCACGTCCAAGGCCTCTTGGCTCAGCCGACTGCGGAGGAGCGTGACCAGGGCATCCCGGCGGGCATCGAAGCCCTCGCGCCCCTGTCGCACCAGCTTGGCGGCGTCGGAGCCGTACTCCATGAAATTGGCGTTCTGGATGTCGGGGCGAATCACGAAGTCCGCCGCCGCCCGACTCTCCCACTGCCGCCGCTCCACCACCAGGTCCAGGCTGCGGGACGCGACGGACAGGATGTTGGTGGAGGGACGGTTTTCCAACGGCGAGCTGGTGTCGACGGCGATGATCAGGTCTGGCTGGAAAGCCTCCTTGGCCGTGGTCACCGGGATGTTCTCCACCAGCGCCCCATCCACGTACTGCTGGCCTTCGATGATGACGGGGCGGAAGCCCCCGGGGATGGACATGGAAGCGCGCACCGCCTCCACCAGGTCGCCCTTGCCGAAGACCCTCGCCTGGCCAGTCTCGAGGTTCGTGGCCAGGATGCGCAAGGGGCGCTGGAGCCTGTCGAAATTCCCCCCCGAGAAGTAGGCGCCCCGGGCCAGCAGGCCCTGGAGGGTGTGCTGGACTTCCACCCCGCTGCGGAGGCCCTGCGCCAGGGTATAGCGGCCCTGGTGCCGCTCGACGGACAGGAAGGTGTCGTTCCGATCCTCCTGCTCGCCCAGGGTCTCTCCCGGGTTCCGCCACAGGGGTTCCAGGAAGGCGCGGGTCAGATCCAGTCGGCTGAACAGATCTTCGATCTCCCGTCCGGAGAACCCACTGGCGTAGAGCGATCCGATCAAGGCGCCCGCACTGGTCCCCGTGAGGCTGTCCAGCGGGTAGCCCACCTCTTCGAAGCGCTGCAAAACGCCGATGTGGGCCAGACCACGGGCCCCGCCACCACTCAGTGCGATCGCCACCCGGGGCATCCCCGGGATGCTCACGCGGGGGGTGAAGCGGAACACCATATCAGCGGGTTGGACCACGACGTCGATGCGACGGGTTTCCGCGGGCCGCGGTTCGCCCGGCGGGGATGGATTCACCCCTGACTGGGACTGGCCCGCCAGCAGGGCGGGAAGCCCGAACGCCAGGAGGAACCGCTTCATTCGAGTGCCGTCCGCTGGGCATCCATCAGGGCCGCACACCCGGCCAAGCCCAGGTCCAGCAGGCCCGCCGCTTCCAACCGGCTGAAGCTGCGGCCTTCGCCGGTGCCTTGGAACTCCACCAGCTCCAGCTCGCCACCGGCGGTGGGGCGGGCCGCCACCAGGTTGCAATCCACAGCGGCCAGGTGATCCTCCTCATATTCGAGGTCGAGCACCAGGCCCCGGCGCCCCTCGCCCGATTCGACGATGCCCACACTCACCGCCGCCACCTGACGGACCAGGGCTGAGGACAGCCCCTGGGACCGCAGCGCCAGCGCCACGGCCACCCAGGCCCCGGTGATGGCCGCGCAACGGGTGCCCCCGTCGGCGTTCAGCACGTCGCAGTCCACGGTGAGAGTGCGTTCCCCCAGGGCGGCCAAGTCTACGGACTGACGGAGGCTGCGGCCGATGAGCCGCTGGATCTCCACAGTGCGGCCCTGCTGCTTGCCCCGGGCGGCCTCCCGGTCGGTGCGGGTGTTGGTGGCCGCAGGCAGCATGCCGTATTCAGCCGTGAGCCAGCCTGACCCCTTCCCCTTCATCCAGCCAGGAACCCGGTCCTCCAGGCTGGCGGCACAGAGCACATGGGTCCGGCCCAGCCTCACCAGGCAGGAACCAGAGGCGTGCAGCTGAACGCCTTTCTCCAGGTCCAAGGGGCGCAGTTCCTCGGTTTGGCGCATCAGCAGCAGCCTTTCCACTCGATCTTGTCGACCCGTCCCTGGTGCCTTCCGCCTTCAAAAGGTGTTTCCAGGAACGTTTTAAGGTAGGATTCTGCCTTGAGCGGATCCGTCAGCCGCTGGCCGAAAGCGATGGCGTTTGCGTCATTGTGCTGTCGAGCCAGTGCTGCGTGCTCGGGGGAGGTCACCAGCGCGCAGCGGATGCCGGCATGGCGGTTGGCCGCAATGCTGATGCCGATGCCGGATCCGCAGACCAGCACCAGGCGCTCCCATTGATCCCTGCCCTCCGCAGCCCGGTGCGCGAAATCCGGGTAATCCACTGAGGCCATTCCATCCGTACCGAAATCCACCACCTCGTGTCCCTGCCCAATGGCCCAGGCCTTGAGCCTTTTCTTCAGGTCGAACCCCGCATGATCGCTTGCGAATCCGAGCTTCATCGCCTGTCCCCCTGTCCTGCATCCTACCGCCAAGCGGTGGCCCACCTCTCATGCTGAATCCCTTCCTCCAGTACCGTCCCCAGGACCGCGGCTTCCTGCTCTGCATGCCCGAGGCCGTGGACGCAGCCGAGTGGGTTCGGGCCCTCCGCACCCTCCCCGGCGAGCTCCAGGGACGGGAGCGGCTGACCCCGGCCAAGGCCCAGATCTTCCTGGCCGACGGCTCCCTCGTGGAGATGCATGCGGTGCCCCTGCGCTGGCAGCGGGCCTACCCCTGGCTCTCCTCCCTGGCCCTGCGCCCAGGGAACGCCGGGCCCACCCTGCGCTTCTGGGCCATGGCCCTGAGACTGCTGCAATCGCTGGTGGTGCGCGGCGCCATGCTGCCCCAGCTGGATACCCGCGGCAATCCCTGGAAGGCCCGCTGGGGCGTCAGCCTCACCAGCCCCTCGGACCGCGCGGCTCTGCGCCAGCTGGCCGAGGCCATGCCACCGGCTTCCGTGGCCTTCCCCGAGAACGACCAGTGGACCTTCACCAAGACCGTGGCCCTGGGCGAGCTGGACGCCTTCGACATCGAGGACGACCTGGCCATGCCGCCCGCCGCGGACGCCGTGCTGACAGCCTTCCTGGAGGACGGCGCGGACTTCATCATGCGTTTCGTGTCCGGCGGTCTGCGCGCCGGGGACGACCCGCGCCTGGGCCTCATCCACCGACTGCGGGGCCACAAGCGGGACCGCCTGCCCTGGGACGAGCGCATCATGGTGGCCCTCTCGCACCAGCTGCCCGAGTTCCCCACCACGGGCATCACGGAACGCACGCTGGGCGAGCAGCTGGCCCAGTGGAGCGAGGGCGCCCGGCCCCAGTGGCTGCGACCCAGCCTGCGCCTCGAAACCCCCGACGTGCCCACCGCCACGCAGGCCGTGCAGGACGCGGATCGCTTGTCGGAAGAAGGCTGGATCCTCAGGGTGGGACTGGAGACCGAAGCCGGGGCCGACATCGGCGTGGCCAAGCTCTGGGAACCCTCCACCGAACCCGAGGTGCTCCAGGCCCGTCAGGTGCTGCTGCGGGGCCTGGCCCGCGCCGTGCCCTTCTTCCCGGCCCTGGAGCGGGCCCTGTCAGGCCAGAAGCCCGAAGATCTGGTGCTGCGCCCCACCGAGGCCTGGGGCTTCCTGACCCGGGGCGCCGCCCAATTGAAGGAAGCCGGTTTCCTGGTCCACATTCCGGAGGGCCTGGCCGACTTCGGCGGCGCCAAACGCCTGCGCGCCAAGGTCCGCCTCGGTGCCCGCAGTGTGGCGGAAGCCGACTCGACCACGCAGTCAGGCCTCGAAGGCAGCGTCAGCGCGGACTGGTCGCTGATGCTGGGTGACGACGCCTTGAGCGTCGAGGACTTTGCCCAGATCGCCAGCCTGAAGCACCCGCTGGTGGCCTGGAAGGGCAAGTGGGTGGCGCTGGATCCCGAGACCCTCAAGCAGATTTCCACCGTCATCCAGGCCAGCCGCGGCGCCGGCTTCGAAAGCATGACCAAGGGCGAAGCCCTGGCCGCGGCCCTGACCGGCACGGCGCGCATCCCCGGTGTCAGCGAAGCCATTGAAGTAGAAGTGGCCGGCGATTTCGGTGCGGCCCTCGAGGATCTGAAAGTTCTCCCCGACAAGCCCATCACCCAGCCCGCCAGCTTCCAGGGCCAGCTGCGCCCCTACCAGCTGCGGGGCCTCGCCTGGCTGGAAGGCCTGGCCCGCCTAGGTCTCGGCGGCATCCTCGCGGATGACATGGGCCTGGGCAAGACCATCGAGGTACTCGCGCTGCTGCTGCACCGCCAGACCCAGAGCCCCGAGTTCGGCCCCGCCACCCTGCTGGTGTGCCCCACCTCCCTGTTGGGGAACTGGGAACGGGAACTGGCCAAGTTCGCACCCAGCCTGCCGATCTTTGTGCATCACGGCAACAACCGTGACCCACTGCCTGCCACTTTCAAGCCCCACACGCTGGTGCTCACCACGTACGGCGTGGTTCGCCGCGAGGAGGACACGTTCGCCAACCGCCCCTGGGGCATGGTGGTCGTGGACGAAGCCCAGGCCATCAAGAACGCCGGTTCGGCCCAGGCCAAGGCCATCCGCAAGCTGCGGGGCAACTTCCGGCTGGCCCTCACGGGTACGCCCATCGAGAACCGCCTCACCGAGCTGTGGGCCATCATGAGCGCCGGGTTGCCGGGGTACCTGGGCAGCGAATCCCAGTTCAAGGAACGCTTCGCCACGCCCATCGAAAAATACCGCGATCCGGACGCCGCGAACGAGCTGCGTCAGCGTATCGGCCCCTTCATCCTCCGCCGCCTCAAGAGCGACAAGAACATCATCCAGGACCTGCCCGAGAAACACGAGATGAAGGTCTACACGACCCTCAGCCGCGAGCAGGCCGAGCTCTACCAGTACCGCGTCGAGAAGATGGACGAGGAACTGGATACCGCCACGGGCATCGAGCGCCGGGGCCGCATCCTGGCCCTGCTCACGCACCTCAAGCAGATCTGCAACCACCCCAGCCAGTTCCTGAAGGCCCAGGGTCCCTATCGCGGCCGCAGTGGCAAGCTGGATCGCCTCACCGAGATGCTGGAAGAAGTGGTAGAAGCCGGTGAGCGCGCCCTCGTCTTCACCCAGTTCAAAGAGATGGGTGACCGGCTGCAGATTCACCTGCAAGATGCCTTGGGTTTCGAGCCGCCCTTCCTCCATGGCGGCACGACGCGGGAAGGCCGCGACGAAATGGTGCGCACCTTCCAGGAAGATCCGGATTCGCCGCCCGTGCTGCTGCTGAGCCTCAAGGCCGGCGGCGTGGGCCTGAACCTCACGGCCGCCACGCACGTGTTTCACTTCGACCGCTGGTGGAATCCGGCCGTGGAGGACCAGGCCACGGACCGCACCTACCGCATCGGCCAGACGAAGAACGTGCAGGTGCACAAGCTCGTCACCATCGGCACGCTGGAAGAAAAGATCGATGCCCTGCTGGAATCCAAGCGCGACCTGGCGGACCGCGTGGTGGGCTCGGGCGAAGGCTGGCTCACCGAGCTTGACGACGACGCCCTGCGCCGCCTGGTGGCGTTGGATCCCGATGCCGAGCTGCTGGATCCGGACGAGGGCAACGGCGACGAGCCCGCAGAGCCGAAGCCTATGGCCGCCAAGCTGGGCAGGCGGAAGGCCAAGGAGGTGGCGCCATGATCAGCCATGCTGACCGCTTCGGCGCCACCTGGTGGGGCCGCCTCTGGATCAACGGCCTCGAGAAGCTCGGGGACGACTACGAGAACCGCCTGCCCCGCGGCAAGAAGTACGCGGAGGACGGCCACGTGTCGCACTTCGGCGTGCAGCCTGGCGAGATCCAGGCCCGGGTCCACGGCCGCAAGACCTACAACGTGACCCTCGGCCTGCCGGCCCTCACGGCCACCCAGTGGGAGAAGGCCCTTGATCGCATCGCCCTGGAAAGCCGCTTTGTGGCCTCCCTGTTGGCTGGCGAGATGCCCCAGGGCTTGGATGAGACCTTCCGGGAAGCCGGTGCCAGCCTTTACCCGCGCGTGCCGAAGGAACTGCAGACCCACTGTGATTGCCCCGACTGGGCGAACCCCTGCAAACACGTGGCTGCGGTGTGCTACGTCATGGCTGAAGCCCTGGATCGGGATCCCTGGCTGCTCTTCGACCTGCGGGGCAAGAGCCGCGACGAGGTCCTGCAGGCCCTCCAATCGGCCCTCGACGCCGCCGCCGTGGTCGTCCCCAAGAAACGCGGGCGCCCTCCCAAAAAGAAACAGACCGTGGCGGATCTCCTGCGGCGCGAGCAGGCCGAACCCGAACCCTGGCGGCATCTCCCGGAGGAGGCCTACGATGCCATCCCCATGCCCCTCCCCGAGATCGCCATCCCCCGGATGATCCCCCCGGACCCCTCGGTGTTCACCCAGCTGGGCCCCCTGCCTCACGCCCGCATCGAAACCAGCCTCTGCCTCGCGGCCCTCATGCACCGCACCGCCCAGTGGGTGCAGCAGCAGATTGAGGACGGCCCCCGTCGCCTCGAGGATGAAGATGGCGAAGGCGAAATGGAACAACCCGCCTCCCCCTTCGATGCTCCCCTGCAACCCGCCCCCAAGCCCAACCGCAACTGGCGTCACAAGAAGCGGCGCTGGGGGAAAAAGGGCTGACAATGGTCGGTCTCAGGAGCCTTCATGCGCACCATCTCCACACCCAACGCCCCCGCCGCCATCGGCCCCTACAGCCAGGCGCAGATCTCGGGCAACCACCTCTTCACCGCCGGCCAGATCCCCCTGGTCCCCGGGACCATGGAAATGGTGACGGGCCCCATCGAAGCCCAGACTGAGCAGGTGCTCAAGAACCTCGCCGCCATTCTCACGGCCGCCAACACGGGCTGGGATCGCGTGGTGAAGACCACGGTTTTCCTCACGGATCTGGCCGATTTCGCCGCCTTCAATGCTGTCTACGAAAAAGCCTTGGGCGAGGCCAAACCCGCCCGCAGCACCGTGCAAGTGGCCGCGCTGCCGCGTGGTGCCAAGGTTGAGATCGAGCTGATCGCCGAGGTCTAGGTTCGGCCTGCATTCACCGCAGAAACCCACAAACAAGTTTTGGAGCTTGACATGAAAAAACTCGCCTTGATTGCGCTCGTCGCCGGAATGCCTCTGGCCGCCCAGAGCTGGGAGCTTGGCCTGTTCGCCGGCCAGCAGTCCTACAAGAGCATCGACGCCTTCGGCATCTCTGCCCAACCGAAGAGCAAGACCGTCCTGGGCGCTCGCCTGGGCTACAGCGTGGTGGACCTGGGTCCCGCGCTCTTCCAGGTGACCGCGGGTTTCCAGCCGAAGACCGAGTCCACCATCCAGGTAAACGGGGCGGACTTCGGCGAGAAGTTCCAGCAGCAGCACACGAGCGTGGGCGCCATGTTCAACTTCAAGGCCGGGGTGGCCTTCGGCGTTGGCATGGAGTACCGCATGGAGAAGCTCAACACCGTCAGCTCTGGCCTCAGTGATACCTCGTACAACCGTCCCTGGCTGCGAGCCAACGCGGGTTACGCCTTCCCCAGCCCGGTGGTGAAGCCTTTTATCGGCCTTGAAGTGGCCGTGCCCCTGACGAGCAAGAGCTTCGATGCAGCGGCCAGCGATGAGGAGAACATGAAGGCGTTCGCCCCCAAGCTGCAGCTCGGCCTTTACGCCGGCATCCGCTTCTAGGGCATTCGGTTCCACCCGGCGCCCCGCCTCGGCGGGGCGCCTGTGCATGAAGGGCTACTCGCCCTCTTCCGTCTCCCCAATGTCTTCTTCGATGGCTTCCCAGCGGCGGCGGGCCTGAAAGGCGGGATCGCTGAGCTTCGCCAGGAAACCCGTCATGCGTGGACCCCAGGAGGAGGTAGCCACGCAGCCCTCGGGCGCATGGGGCAGCAGGTCGGCAGGGGCCTCTTCCAGGCAGAGCTGGGTAAGGGTCAGGGCCTGCCGGTAGCTCTCCCCCACGGGCGTCAGGTTGGCGGACAGGGTGTCCAGGAGCTCGGTCAGGGGGGAATCCTCGGGCAGGGCTTCGGCTTCGGCCTCCAGCAGCTCGACGATCTTCAGCCGGGCCGTGATCAGCTTGAGGTGCAGGCGCTCCAACTCCCGGCGGGTGGCCCCCCGGGCCAGGGCATGGGCCGCATCCTCCAGGTGGGGGTGCAGCTTACGGAACAGCAGGGAGAGGGCGGTTTCCGCCGGGGTCATCGGGGCCACTTCTGTCATGCCTCCAGCGTACTCTATCCGGTTGGACGAAAGGGCTCACCTGCCTCAGCATGGAGCCGGGAGTTATTCATGACCGCCTCGATCCTGCTGGACTTGACGACCATTCAGAACCTGGTGGAGCTGGATGACGGCGGCCACGAGCTTCTCACAGAAATGATCGCCATCTTCCGCGATGACACACCCCGGCGCATCCGGGACATCCTCATCGCCGTCGAGCAGGGCAACGCCGAGGAACTGTCTCGCGCGGGCCACGCCCTCAAGGGCGGGTCCGGGGCCCTGGGGGCCTACGCCATGAAAAACCTGGCGGCGGACCTGGAAGTCCTTGGGCGAGAGGGTTCCACGGATGCCGGTCAGGATCTCCCCCAGCGGCTCGAAACCGTCTTTCGGGCCACCCTGGAGGCCCTGGAGGCCTACCTGGCGAACCTTCAGGCGGGCTAGGGTGCCCCGAAGGGCCTCACGCCGGGTGTGCCCTTGGGGGGCGGCTGATCGCTGATCTGGATCCGACCGTTGGCATCCAGCCACTGGTAGATGCGGGTAGCGGCTCGCTGCTGTGACGTGGGCTCGGGCACGGTCTTCTCTTCTTCCACCTTGAAGCCACCCCGCCCCCGCTGCAGCAGCGCCATGCTGCCCGCCAGCTTCGGATCCGGTTGGACAGCCTTGCGATGGTAGAGGTCCAGCACCTTGGGCACGTAGGCTCGGGTTTCCCGGAAGGGCGGGATGCCCTTGTGCTTGTTGACGGCCCCTTCACCCGCGTTATAGGCCGCCACCACGCGGATCAGGTCGCCCGAATAGTAATCGTGAAGCCACTTCAGGTACTTCACGCC
>JANYAZ010000191.1 GCA_025361045.1 Geothrix sp.
CAGCCGTCACGGTGTGAACCTCCCGGCCGATCTTGATGTCGACGGGAAGGATCTCCTCGGCCAGGAGCTGCGCCGCGGCCTTGGTCCGGAGCTGACTCCGCAGAGCATAGGCATCCTGGTCTGCCCGGGCGATACCCAGCTCGCGGGCCAGGTTCTCCGCGGTCTCCGTATTCGATTCGATGCCGTACAGAGCCTTCATTCTGGGATTGACGAAGCGCCAGCCGAGGGTGGTGTCCTCGAGCTTCTGCTCCCGGCCGAAGGGCGCTTCGGCCTTGCCCAGGACGTAGGGGGACCGCGACATGCTCTCCACACCCCCGGCGACGATCAGGTCCGCGTCCCCCAGGCGGATGGCGCGAGCCGCCTGGCCGATGGCCTCCAGGCCCGAGGCGCAGAGCCGGTTGACCGTCACTCCGGGCACCTCGAGGGGATACCCCGCGAGCAGCAGGGCCATGCGGGCCACGTCCCGGTTGTCCTCGCCGGCCTGGTTGGCGCAGCCGAGCATGACTTCATCCACGACGCCCCAATCCACCGAGGGGCACTGCCGCATCAAGGCCGCCAGGGGCAGGGCCGCCAGGTCGTCGGTGCGCAGGCCCGCCAAGGCGCCGCCATGGCGGCCGAAGGGAGTGCGAACGCCAGCGCAGATGAAGACGGACCGGATCATGAGAGTCCTTTCAGACCACAGAGGATGACGCGCTGTGCGAGATGGCATGCTCGATGGAGGTCTGGGCCTCGAGCAGGGCGGGGAGGACGGTCTTGAGGGCGTAGTCCCGGATCCCCGTGCGGGCCTGCATGCCGATGTTCAGGGCCGCGATCACGCGCTGGCCGCGGTCGCGGATGGGCACCGCGATGGAGCAGAGGCTCGGCTCCAGCTCCTGTATCACCAGGGAGTAGCCCTGGATGCGGACGCGGAGCAGCTCCGCCTGCAGCTCCCCCTTGTCCTGGAGGGTCTTGGTGGTCAGGGGGCGCAGCTGGGCCTTCGCCACCCAGGCCACCATGGCGGCGTCCTCCAGTCCGGCGACAAGCACGCGACCCATGGAGGCGGCATAGGCCGGCAGGCGGGCCCCGACGCCCAGGGCGATGGCCATCACCCGCCTCACGGGCACCCGGGCCACGTAGACGATGTCATGCCCGTCGAGCAGGCACAGGGAGCAGGATTCCTCCAGGGTCATCGAAAGCCGTTCCATCACGGGCATGGCGAGCTCGGGCAGGTCCAGGGAAGACAGATAGGCAAAGCCCAAGTCCAACACCTTCGGGGTCAGGAAGAACTGCCGTCCGCGGGAATCGATGTAGCCCAGGTGCGCCAGCGTGAGGAGACAGCGCCTGACCACGGCGCGGGACAGTCCGCTGCGTTCGGCCACTTCGGAGAGGGTCATGCTCGAGTGGGTCTGGTCGAAGGCGCGGATGACGGACAGCCCCCGCGCCAGGGACTGGATGTAGTCAGGACTGCCTTCGAAGTCGGGGGATGGGGCGCCCAAAGACGTGCCTCCAAAAAGGATTTGACAGCGCACGGGGGAAGGTCTGTAATTAGTTCACCAATCGAACAATAATTCGTTAATCGCACAAATTCAACCGAAATATTTGGATCGCCATGACCTCGAATCTGGAACGAAGCGACGTGCTGCACAGCTGGTGCGTGCAGGCCGATTGGAACGGCCCAACCATCACAGGAGGGCGGGGGGCCCATTTCTGGGATGCGGAGGGCCGGGACTTTCTGGACATGAGCAGCCTGGCGGAATGCATGAACCTGGGCCATCAGCACCCGGCCCTCGTCCGTGCCATCCAGGACCAGGCCGCCCGGCTCTGTTTCACCACCTCCGCCTGGGGCGCCGAGCCCCGCGCGGAGTTGGCTCACCGCCTCCTCGACAAATCCGGCTTCGAGGGCGGACGCGTCTTCTTCACCCTCGGCGGGGCCGATGCCAACGAACATGCGGTGAAGTTCGCCCGGCAGGCCAGCGGCAAGCCCAGGGGCCTCATCATCACCCGGGACCGGTCGTACCACGGGGCGAGCTACGCCACGATGGCGCTCTCCGGCGACGCCCGCACCGCCTCCGCCGACCCGGAGGCCTTTGGTGTCCTGCGGGCGCTGCCGCCTTACGCCTACCGAAGATGCTTGGGAACCCGTTCGGAGGATGCCTGCGGGGAGGCGGCCGCAGCCCACGTGGCGCAGTTGATCGACCAGGCCCCCGCACCTGGCGTCGCCGCGGTGCTCATGGAACCCGATGCGGGGACCAACGGCATCGTCGCGCCAGACACCTACTGGCCCGCCCTGCGCCAGGCCACCCGGGATCGGGGCGCACTCCTCATCGCGGATGAAGTGATGAGCGGCTTCGGTCGCTGCGGCGAGTGGTTCGCCTGGCAGCGCCATGGCGAGGCAGGCCGCCCCGACCTCATGACTCTGGCCAAGGGGCTCACCGGGGCGCATGTCCCCTTGGGTGCAGTCGTCCTGTCCCAGGCGGTGGCGGCGCGCCTGGAGCATCAGATGCTCTACACCGGTCTCACCTACTGCGGCCATCCCCTCGCCTGCGCCGCTGGCGTGGCGGCCATGCAGGCCTACGAGGATGAGGGCTTGATTGAGCGATCGAGGACGCTGGGCCGCCAGATGTTCGAGCGCCTGAAGGGCCTGCAGGCGAAGCACCCGGTCATCGGCGATGTGCGAGGTGGCCACGGCCTCTTCGCGGTGCTTGAGTTCGTCAAGGACGCCGCCACCCGGGAACCGCTGGCACCTTGGCCTGATTCGCCACCGGCGTTGAAGCGCCTGGTGGATGAAGCCCGGCAGGTCGGCGTGTCCTTCGCGAGCCGGGGCAACCTGCTGCTCCTGGCGCCCCCGCTGGTGATCGGAGAAGCGGAACTCAGCGACGCGATCGATCTGCTCGATCGCCTGATGACGAATCAGGTGTTCGCATGAGCTTTAAGCTGACCTACTCCACCATGTTTGATCCGCCCGAGGCGATGCACGAGCGCTTCGAAGCCGCCCTGGTGAAGGTGCGCGGAGGCCTTGGGGCCAGCCATCCGCTGTTCATCGGCGGGGTGGACGTTCCCGGACGGATCTGGACCCCCCTGCACAGCCCGGCGGACCAGCGCCAGGTGATTGGCCAGTTTGGCCAGGGCACGGAAGTGGACGTGGCGCAGGCCATGGCCGCCGCTAAGTCGGCCTTCCCCGCCTGGCGGGCCACGCCTCCTGCGGAGCGCGTCCGCCTGGTGCGCCGGGTCTCGGAGCTGATGGAGGAGCGGGTCTATGACATCGGGGCCGCCCTGGCCCTGGAGGTGGGGAAGAACCGCATGGAGGCCCTGGGCGAGACCCAGGAGACGGCGGATTTCTTCTCCAGCTATGCCGCCGAGTACGAGGCGAGGGGCTACTACGACATCGCCAACCCAGACGACCCGCTGCCAGACTGGCGCTCCCACAACCGCAGCATTCTGAAACCCCACGGGGTCTGGGGCGTCATCGCACCCTTCAACTTCCCCCTGGCCCTGGCGGGCGGGCCCACCGCGGCGGCCCTGGTCACGGGCAACACGGTGGTCCTCAAGGGCGCCTCCGTCACACCCTGGTCCGGCCGCCTGCTGGCCGATTGCATCCGGGATGCCGGCCTTCCGACCGGCGTCTTCAACTACGTCATGGGCAGCGGGAGCACCGTGGGCGAGGCCCTGATCCAGCATCCGGACCTCGCGGGCATCACCTTCACCGGATCGCAGGAAGTGGGCATGCGCATCTACCGCCAGATGGCGGCGGGCCGCTACCCCCGCCCCTGCATCGCGGAGATGGGCGGCAAGAACGCCTGCATCGTGACGCGCCATGGCGACCTCGAACGGGCGGCGACCGGCATCGTCCGCTCGGCCTTCGGGATGGGCGGACAGAAGTGCTCGGCCCTCTCGCGGGTCTATGTGGAAGCTGCCGTCGCCGATGATCTGATCTCGAGGCTGCTCGAGAAGGTGCGGGCCATCCGCATCGGGGATCCCTGCCGCCGGGAGCACTGGCTCGGCCCCGTGATCAGCCAGGGGGCGGTCCGGGACTTCGAAGCCTACTGCGCCCGGCTGGCCCAGCAGGGCGGCAATTTGCTGACGGGCGGCCACCGCCTCGCAGGGGGCGAACTGGCCCACGGCCACTACGTGGCACCGGCCCTGGCCGAGGCCCCCGCCAGCCACCCGCTCTTCGGAGAGGAGATGTTCCTCCCCATCCTCATGCTGTGCCGGGTGGCGAACCTCGACGAGGCCCTGCGGCACGCCAACGCTTCGGACCTCGGCCTCACGGCGGGGTTCTATGGCGATGACGCGGAGATGCAGGTCTTCCTGGACCGCATCGAGGCCGGCGTCCTCTACCTCAACCGACCCCAGGGGGCGACCACCGGCGCCTGGCCCGGCTACCAGGCTTTTGGCGGGTGGAAGGGTTCGGGCTCCACGGGCAAGGCCATCGGGTCCGCCTACTACCTGCCCCAATACCTGCGCGAGCAGTCCCAGACCTGGGTTGACTGACCATGCTCATGGACCTGAAAGACGCCATTGCCCAGCACGTCGAGGACGGCCAGACCCTCGCGCTGGAAGGCTTCACGCACCTGATCCCCTTCGCCGCCGGACACGAGATCATCCGGCAGGGGCGCAGGGATCTCCACCTGATCCGCATGACGCCGGACCTGATCTACGACCAGATGATCGGAGCGGGCTGCGCCCGGGCGCTGACCTTCTCCTGGGGCGGCAACCCCGGCGTGGGTTCCCTGCATCGCCTGCGCGATGCCGTGGAAAAGGGCTGGCCCCATCCCCTGGAGCTCCACGAGCACAGCCATGCGGGCCTCGCTGCCGCCTACACCGCGGGCGCCTCGCACCTGCCCTTCGGCATGCTCCGGGGCTACCTCGGTACGGACCTCGCCCAGGTGAACCCGGACATCCGGTCCGTGGCCTGCCCCTATACAGGTGAGGCGATCGCCACGGTGCCGGCCCTCCACCCCGACATCACCATCCTGCATGCGCAGAAGGCGGATCGCCGGGGCAACGTGCTGCTGCACGGCATCGTGGGCGCTGGCAAGGAGGCGGCCTTGGCCGCGCGCAAGCTGCTGGTCACGGTGGAGGAAGTGGTTGAGGATCTCGGCGCCGCGCCCAATGCCATCATCCTGCCGCATTGGGTGGTGACGGCCATCAGCCATGTGCCCTGGGGTGCCTACCCGTCCTACGCGCAGGGCTACTACGAGCGGGACAACGCCTTCTACCTGGACTGGGACGACATCGCCCGGGACCGCGAGACCTTCCTCGCCTGGCTGGACCTCCATGTGATGCACACCGGCGACCAGGCGGCCTTCCTGCGCTCCCTCGCCCGCTGCGCCGCGGAGGTGCCATGACCGCGCCATGGACCCCAGACGAGATGATGACGGTGGCGGCCGCCCGGCTGCTCTGGGACGGTTGCGTGTGCTTCGTCGGCATCGGCCTGCCCTCGGCGGCGGCGAACCTGGCGCGGCAGACCCATGCGCCGGATCTGGTCCTCATCTACGAATCGGGGACGCTGGAATCACGGCCCTCCGTGTTGCCCCTGTCCATCGGGGATGGCGAGCTGGCGGCGACGGCCACCTCGGTCATCCCGCTGCCCGAGATCTTCTCCTACTGGCTGCAGAGTGGGCGCATCGATGTGGGCTTTCTTGGAGCGGCCCAGATCGATCGGTTCGGCAACCTGAACAGCACCACCATCGGGGACTACCACCACCCCAGGACCCGCCTGCCCGGGGCCGGCGGGGCGCCCGAGATCGCCGTCCACGCCCGGCGGACCTTCGTGGTGCTCAAGCAGACCGCCAGGACCTTCGTGCCGAAGCTGGACTTCTGCACCAGCGCCGGATTCCTGACGGGATCCGGGGCCAGGGCAACGACCGGGGCGCCGGGTCTTGGCCCCCAGGTCGTGATCACGGATCTCGGTGTGATGAAACCCGCGCCCGACACCGAGGAGTTGGAGCTCGTGTCCCGCTTCGAAGGGGTGACCACCGACCAGGTCCGTAGCGCCACCGGCTGGGATCTCCGCATCGCGGAGCGGTTGGAGACGGTGGCGCCGCCCACACCCGACGAGCTCCGGATCCTGAGGGACCTGCATGCCCGAACCCGCGCGGCCCACGCACGCCGCGTTGAACTGCCCTGCTGAGGGAGCGCCATGAAGATCCCCCACATCCACACCGAGCTCCCGGGGCCCAAGGCCAAGGCGCTGCTGGCTCGCGATGCCGCCGTGGTCTCACCCTCCTATCCCCGCGACTACCCCTTCGTCATGTCCCATGGGCGCGGGGCCGAGGTCTGGGATGTGGATGGCAACCGGTTTCTGGATTTCGCCGCCGGCATCGCCGTGTGCAGCACGGGGCATTCGCACCCTGCGGTGGTGGCGGCCATCAAGGCAGCCGCGGACCAGTTCCTGCACATCTCCTCGGACTACTGGCATGAGGGGCAGGTGCGGCTGGGCGAACGGCTCAATGAGCTGAATCCCATGAAGGAGCCCGTCATGAGCTTCTTCGGGCAGTCCGGCACTGAAGCCGTGGAAGGCGCCCTGAAGCTGGCCCGGTATGTGACAGGTCGCAGCCGGTTCATCGGCTTTCTGGGCGGGTTCCATGGCCGCACCATGGGGAGTCTCGCCTTCACCTCCAGCAAGTACACTCAACAGAAGGGCTTCTTCCCCACCATGCCGGGGGTGACCCACGTGCCCTATCCCAACAACTACCGGCCCCTCCTGGCGGGCGAGGATCAGGGGAAGGCGGTGCTGAACTACATCGAGACCGTGCTGTTCCAGAGCAATGTGCCGGCCAGCGAGGTGGCGGGCATCCTCATCGAGCCCATCCAGGGTGAGGGTGGCTACCTGGTGCCCCCGGATGGCTTCCTGCAGGGGTTGCGCGAGCTCTGTGATCGCCACGGCATCCTGCTCATCTTCGACGAAGTCCAGTCGGGCGTAGGCCGGACGGGCCGAATGTTTGCCTGCCAGCACTGGGATGTGGCGCCCGACATCATGACCCTGGCCAAGGGCCTGGGATCCGGTCTGCCCATCGGCGTGGTGGTGGCCAAAAGACGGATCATGGAGCAGTGGTCCCGGGGGGCCCATGGGAACACCTACGGGGGCAATCCCCTCTGCTGTGCCGCGGCCCTGGCCACGCTCGACCTGGTGGAGCAGGGCTACTCGGCCAACGCCGCTGCCATGGGCACCCATTTCATGGAGCGACTCCGCGGGCTTCAGCAGCGCCACGCGGTCATCGGAGAGGTGCGGGGCAGGGGCCTGATGATCGGCATGGAACTGATCACGGACCCCGCTTCGAAGGCACCCGCCAAGGCGCTCTGCGATGCCGTCATCACCCGGG
>JANYAZ010000196.1 GCA_025361045.1 Geothrix sp.
CTTTCACGGCGGTAACACGGGTTCAAATCCCGTTAGCCCTACCAGCCAATCACCCTAGAGAAATCTAGGGTGCTTTTGTATGCAGGCGACCTCCAGAGGCAACGCAAAGTCACCAGGAAAAGCCCTCTTACACCGCAGCCACCTCCACCCACCCGCCACTCCTCAACGCCACCAGCCACGCTTCAACTCGCAGGCCCTCTCGGTCCTTCAGCACGTCGGCGTAGCGGCTCAGCTGCTCGCGGTAGGCCGCCAGCTCTTCGTCGCTGAAGGCCTGGGCGTGTTTGAAGTCCACGAGGTGGATGCGGTCGTGGTCCCAGACCACCAGGTCGGCCCGGCCGAGGGCGCCGCTGGCGGCGGCCCCCGCCAGGGGCAGCTCGGTGCGCCGACGCAGGTGGCGCCAGCCTCTGGCCTCGAACTGGGCCAGGAAGCGCAGGGCGTTTTCGCGCACGTGCGCCACCTTGGGTGCGGCGGCGAGGCACGCGGCCAGGGCCGGTGGATCTTCCCAGCGCACCAGCAGGTCGCGCAGGAAGGCATGGACGGCTTCGCCCTCCTGGCGGGCCTGGGCCCGGCCTGCGGCGGGGAGGCCCTCGGGAAGTTCGGGGTCGGCCACGAGCGCCGCCCTGGGCGCAGGCGGCGCCGGGTGGAGGGCGTCGGTGGGCGCGGGTGGATCGGGCTGGGGGGCCTGCTGCAGCAGCTCCAGTTCCGGGTGCGCCGCGGCGAGGTGCTGGCCCCACTGGGCCCAGGTCTTGGCGGCCTCGGGCGCCTTGGTGTCCTTGGGTTCCTGCAGCAGCAGGCACAGGCGCTCGCGTCCGCGGGTGAGAGCCACGTAGAGCAGGTTCAATTCGTCGCGCCGCTGCCGGGCCTCCACCACGGGTTTCAGCTCGCGGTAGGCACGGCCCTGGTGCTGGCCCAGCTTCCAGGCCAGCAGCAGGTCGCCGGTGCCGGGCTGCGTCCGCAGTTCACCGTGGCGGAAGGGGCGGGGGCGGCCATTCAGCAGGGGCAGGATGACATCGTCGTACTCCAGACCCTTGCTGGCATGGACCGTCTGGATGAGCAGGTCCGCGTCCTCCGGTGAGGCCGGCAGGTCGCCCCGCTCCATGCCCGCGCGCTCATCCTCCAGCAGCGCGAAGGCCACGGCCGGGCTGGCGGGCAGGTCGAGCAGCAGGGCCAGCAAGGCCGCCAGGTTGCGCTGGGCCCGCAGGGGTTCCATGGTGCCGTGAAGACGCAACGCACCGAGGGCGCGCAGGAGGCTGCCCTGCTCCAGCAGGCGCCCGGCCAGGGCCTGGGTGGGGGCCTGACGCAGGTCCACCAGCCAGCGGGCGGCCTCGCGGTGGGCCGCGGGTAGCGCCTCGGGATCCAGCTGCCCCAGGCCGGGGAGGCCAGGGCGGCCTGCCTGGGCGAAGGCCAGGCGCGTGATTGCTTCATCGCTGAGCCCCACCACCTGGCGCAGCAGCGCCACGCAGGGCAGCGGCCGCTCGGGATGGGCCACGGCCTCCAGGGCCGCCATGACCAGGCGCACGCCGGGGCTGTCCCAGAAGCCCGACTTCGCCACCACGTAGGGCTGAATGCCCTGCTTCTTCAGGCGCTGCAGCAGGGCGGGCAGCTTGGTGCGTTGTTTCAGCAGCAGGGTCCGGCGGCGCGGGCCGGGCTTGGCCGCATCGCCCAGGCACTGCCGCCAGCCCGCTTCCCGCGAAAGCCCCGCGATCCAATCCGACAGGGCGGGCAGGTCCGTCCCGTGGGCCGGGGCCGCCGTCCGCACCAGCCCCACGGGCAGGGCCTCCGGTCCCAGGGCCTGCTGCACGCCATCCAGGTTCGCCAGCTCCGGCGCCAGCTGCGGCCACACCTCCGCCACGAAGCGGTTGGCCAGGGCCACCACCTGGGGCGTGGAGCGGAAGTTGAAGGGCAGCCGGAAGGCCTGGTCGCCGGCCGCTGCCAGGTGATCGCGCAGCAGGTCGGGATCGCCGCCACGGAAGCCGTAGATGGCCTGCTTGACGTCGCCCACGCGGACGATGCGCTCGGCCCCCAGAGCCGACAAAAAGGCATCCTGCGCGCGGGAGGTGTCCTGGTACTCGTCCACCAGCAGCAGGCGCGGGGGCGTGGCCTCCCCAGCGTGGTCCTGCAGGCTGACCAGGGCCTTGCGGACGAGGTCACCAAAGGTGGCCAGGGCCTGCTCGGCCTTCCGGTCCTCGAAACGATTCAGGGCGTCCACCAGCAGACACCGCAGCCAGGCTTCCAGGGCATCGACCACGGGTTCGAAGCTGGCCATGGCGGTGCGGAAGGCGGCAGCGTAGTAGCCCTTGTCCGCCGACACCCGGCGGCTCTGCCCTTCGGCCCAGCGCAGGCGCATGGCCAGATCGGCCCCGGGGCCGGGGACGGGCAGCAGGTTCGATGCCTTGAAGTGGCGTCGCTGCGAGCTGGTGGGATCCTGCGCCAGGGCGGGGTTGGCGGCAAAGGGGGCCAGGGCCTGTTCGGCCAGGGCCAGGGCCGCCAGCAACGCGACGCGAAGGGGCGCGGCCTCTGCAACCGCCAGATGGCCCATGGCGTCGCGGTGGTGATCGTGGCCCCGCGACAGCTCCTCCCAGTTCCGCTCGCCCCAGGCCAGCAGCAGTTTGGCGGGCACCTGGTCCGCATGGGTGTCAGCCAGGGTGAGCGCCTCCCGCAGGGTCTACCGCAGCAAGCGCAGCAGCGCGGGGTGGGCCACATCGCGGATGGTGTCGGAGGCCCCCTCGCCGCGACCCAGCTGACGCAGGGCCAGGCTGTGGATGGTGGAGACCTGCAGCAGCTCCGCCTCGCGACGGGTGCGGCGCCAGAAGGCCCGGGCCCGGGCCGGGGATTCCGCCCAGGAAGCCATGCGCCAGTGGGCCGAGGCCTGGCCCACTTCGCCCGCGGATTTCCGCAGCCGGTCGACCAGTGGCATGTCTTTCAGAAGGGCTTCGATGGCCGGGCCATCCGCCTGCCGCAGGAGGGGCAGCAGCTCCCGCCAGGTGGGCTCGTCGAGGGCGGTGAGCAGATCCAGGGGCCGGAGCAGCCGTTCCCGCAGGTCCGCCGCCGCGGCTTCGCTGAAGGTGGTGGCCAGGATCTCGTGGGGCCGGAGGTCCTCGCGGCCCAGGTTGGCGGTGACGAGCACGGTGAGCGTGAAGGTCTTGCCCGAGCCCGCGCTGGCGCTGACCACCAGGGACTGGTCAAGCATGCGGGGATCGCTGAGGTCGAGGACGCGCATCTCAGTCCTCCGCTTCGTCGGCTTCGACGGTGACATCCACTGGACGACCGCAGAGGGCGCTCAAGGCGCAGCGGTGGCAGTGCTCGCCCGGGGTCGGCGGAAAGTCCCCGGTCTCCAGGCGGGCGTCGAACCGCGCCAGGTTCTGCAGCAGCTGCGTGCGCCAGGCCCCCGACGCACCGGGCACGGCGGCCAGGGTGCCGAGGTGCTCGGTGAAAGGTGCGGGCTCTTCCTCGCGCAGGGGGAGCAGCGCGGCCGTGGCCACCGCGCCCGGGAAGGCGGCCTCGGCGATCAGCAGGTAGAGGGGCGTCTGCAGGTGGGCGGCGAAGGGTGCGCCCTCTTCGGCGTAGGCGTCCAGGCTCGATGCTTTGGAGGTCTTGTAATCCGTGACGCGCAGGAAGGTCAGACCTTCGCCATGCTCCCAGCGCTCGATGCGATCCAGCTTGCCCGCCACGGCCAGGCTGCGGCCGTTCCCCAGGTCGAGGTCCACGGGCCCCAGCTCGCCCTCCAGGGAAAGTAGGGTCCGCGTCCAGCCCTCCTGCAGGGGCGGCGCCTTGCGCCAGTTGCCGGCGTCAGCCAGGGACAGGCGCTCGGGATACAGGAACGCGAGTTCCCAGCGGGTGGGCCCCGGCGCGGTGGCGTCCAGCAGCAGGGCCGCCGCGAGGTTGGGCAGCAGGGTTTCCAGGGCCAGTACGGCCTGGGGCCACTGTTCCTGGGGGATGGCCTCCAGGCCCGCCAGCCAGGTGGCGCGGTGCGTGTCCCAGAGCTGGCGCAGGGTGGGGAGGAAGGCTTCGGGTTCCGTGGCCCCGCCCTGTTCGGCGAGGAAGGTGGCGGGCCAATCCAGGAGGCCCACGTAGGGCGTCAGGGCCGCTTCCATGACGTGGTGCACGAGGATGCCCACGGCCATGGCGAAGCGGCTCGAGGCATCGAAGGTTCCCAGCCCCCAGACGCGCTCCGCCAGGGAACGGAAGGGACATCGGGCCAGGCCTTCGAGGGCCGTGGGGCTCGCGCCGGGGCGCCCCTTCAGCCAGGCGTGGCGAACCTCCGATACGCGATCCGACGCCGGTGCGGGGGTGGTCAAGGCGTCCTGCTCGGGGCGTGCCATGGCCGCGGTGGCGCGCGCCTCGGCCTGGGGATCGGCCTCGCGCCCCTCCCAGAGCCAGCGGAGTCGGCTGTGGATGGTCGTGGGCGGGGGCGTCCAGGTTCCGGCCCCTTCAAGGGCATTCCAGAAGGGCCCCTGGGCCAGCATGCGGCCCTCTGCATCCTGGGCGGGGCTGAGCACCAGGAGCTGCTCCCGCGTCATGGCCAGGACCTTGTTGAAGGCGTAGGCCTCCCGCTGGAAGGTGCGGGGGATCTGGTCGCCGTGCTCGCTGCGGGGCAGCCAGAAGCGCTGCAGCGCGGCGGGGAAGACCGCTTCGCCCTCGGCCTCGGTGGCGGCCAGCAGGGCGCGGTTGATGGCGGCCTTGCGGTTCCAGTCCAGGTCGGGGTTGTCCGTTTGACGCCCAGGCCAGGCGCCTTCGGACAGATCGAGGATCAGGGTGGCCTGGGCCCCGGACCAGTCATCCAGCAGCGTATCGGGGCTCACCAGGCGCAGCCCCTCGGGCGAGCGCGGCACGCGGGTGCTGCGGGCCGCTTCCAGGAAGGCCTCGAGGGCCGTGAGCATCTCCGCGAAGGTCCACCCATCACTGCCCCAGGCTTCCTTCATGAGGCCCAGGGGCGAGAAGAAATCATCGGGGTCCATGGGCAGCCGCAATGAGCCCGCCAGGGCCTCCAGGTGCAGGGCCCAGTCGCGGGCGGACTGGGTGGTTGCGCGCAGGGCGGTGAGGGTTCGCCAGACCTCCTTCGCCCCTTCTTTGGCCCAGGCGTGCAGGTGCATGAAGCTGCTGTCGAAGGACAGGGGCCCGCTCTGATCGGCCACGGCCAGGAGGTCGGCCCAGCGCCGCAGATCATCCCTGCGGGAGGCGCGGAGGCCGGCGGAGACCGCGCAGGGATCCAGGCGCAGCAAGCCGGTGAGCAGGGTCCACAGGGGACTCCAGGCTTCGCTGGCGATGAGCGGCAGCAGGCCCCCCCGCACGTGCAGGGCCACGCCTTCCGCCGCCAGGATGGGGGTCAGGAGCGGGCCCACCTTGTGCGGCTCCGCATGGATGAGCGTGATGTCCTTGGGCAGGATGCCCGCGTCCAACCAAAGACAGATCTGCTCGGTGGCATGGCGCAACAGATCCACGGGGCCCTCCACCAGGCCGCGCTGGAAACAGGTCTGGTACGGGGCCAGGTCCAGGGGCGCCTCGAAGAGGCCCTCGAGCGCCGCACTCCAGGGCGCCGAGCCCCAGCCTTCTGGTTCCATCAGGTCCAGGGCGTTGGGCAAGCGCTCGCCGTGCTGCTCCAACCCATCCAGGAACCACTCCACCAGGGGCTGTGGGCTGCCGAAGAGCCCCAGGCGGGCGTCGCCCTTGCGCGTGGCCAGGGCGAAGGTGGTGCCGCCCAGACCCGGGACGCAAGCCAGGGCACGGAGGCGGGCGGGCAGCAGATCGCGCAGACCCGCGAGGAGGGGACCATCGGCCTCCGTGCGTTCGATCCAGAGGCCCTGCTCGCCCCGCAGCTGCAGATCCACGGCCCGCCAGAGGGCGGCATCGGGTTCCAGATAACCGGCGCGATCCACTTCGAGGAGGTAAGCCTCGAGATGCGCCATCAGGCTCGTCAGGCTGTGCGGAGACTTCGGACTCCCGTGCTCCAGGCCATGGCTCCGCAGGCCCCTCAGGGTGGATGGATGCAGCCCCTGGGCCAGCAGTTCCTGACAGGCCTGGGCCCTGGCCTTCAGCGAATCCAGGTTCGGCTTCGACCACCCCTGGGCCTTGGCCTGCCGACGCGCCACCCGCAGGTGCAGCATCAGACCAACGGCCCCCGCCACCGGTGGCCGCGCATCGTTCAACAGCACACCATCGAAGGGGTCGTAGCTCATTCACAGGCCTCGGAAAAGGCAGGATGCCTGACCATCTTGGCAGACGCGATGTGACACACCCTGTCGAAGGCCGCACCGGAATCACGGATCGCCGCCCAGCCTCGCCCACCATAGAAGAAGGGGGCCACCGGCCCCCTTCTTCAGGACAGCTTCGGGCGACTACTTCTTCTTGGCGGCCTTCTTGGGGGCGGCCTTCTTCGCGGCCTTGGGCTTCGCGCCCTTGGCGGCCTTCGACGCCTTGAAGCTCATGGACTTGCTGGCGGCGATCTTGATGGGGGCGCCAGTCTGAGGATTGCGGCCCGTGCGGGCCTTGCGGGACTTCTGGCTGAAGGTGCCGAAGCCAACCAGCGTGACCTTGCCACCCTTGCCGACATGGCCAGCGATGGACTCAAGGAAACAGCCAATGG
>JANYAZ010000197.1 GCA_025361045.1 Geothrix sp.
GCGGTTGGCGGAGAAAGGCGGCTTCTTTTCTGGCGGAGCGAGGGGGATTCGAAGTCACAGAAATGCTGGCAGGCTGACTCGGGCCTCCAGCCCTCGCCCCTGCGGGGCGGCACCAGCCTCTTACGAGACTGGCCCATCCTATCCTCCCTGCACTTCGTTGCGGTCGGATGGTGCCGTCCCCTGGAGACAGCCCGGGGGGCTGTCGGAAGGGATCAGCCGCGTGCCAGCATTTTGTGCGGCCGGAAGGGACGCCGCGCAGCGGTGGCCCTGAAGGGAATCCCCTGAGGGTGCGGCCCGGGCGGTTGGCGGAGAAAGGCGGCTTCTTTTCTGGCGGAGCGAGGGGGATTCGACAACCCTGCCTCGCGCTCCGAATCGAACCCTGGCGCTGGAGCGAAGGCCGTCTAGCATGGGGCATCGGGAGAGGGCGAGCGTCATGGCACAGGTGCTGTTCGCGGGATTTGGGGATCTGGGTCGCGCGGCGGGTCAGCAGCTCCAGTCGGCTGGGCTCGAGATCCTCGCCCTGACCCGAACCGCTGGGCAGGAGGTCGCGGGTGTCCGGTTCCACCAGGCTGACCTCCGCCTCCCCTTCGACCTCCCGCCCTCGCTGCGGGCCCATCCGGAGGCGGTGGTCATCGTGGTCAGCCCCAGTCGCCACGACGCGGAGGACTACGAGGCGACCTATGTGGGCGCGGTGAAGCACACCCTGCGGGCGCTGCAGGCGGTGGGCGCATCTCCACGGCTCGTGCTCTTCGTGTCCAGCACCGGCGTCTGGTCAGACCAGGGGGGTGCCTGGATCTCCGAGGAAGACCCGGCGCGGCCGGATTCCTGGACCGGGGAAACCCTGCTGAGCGCCGAGCGGGTGCTGTTCGCGTCGGGTCTGCCGGCGACGACCCTGCGGCTCGGTGGGATCTACGGCCCTGGCCGCCTCATGATGGTGCGGAAGGCCGAGGCCATACTGGCCGGGGACCAGGCCTTCCCGGCGCCCGCCTGGACCAACCGCATCCACCGTGATGACGCCGCCCGGATGATCGGGTGGCTGGTCCAACGGGCGTTAACCGGAATGACGCTCGAATCCGTCTATGCCGGTGTGGACAACCTCCCCTCCCTGAACACCGAGGTGCTGGACTACCTGATGTCCCTGTTGCGGGGTCCTCGTGATCCGGGCCTTGCACCCTCGAGCCTTCCGCCTCCGGCGGCGGGCGGGAAACGGGTCGGCAACGAAAAGATCCGGGCGCTCGGGTATTCCTTCCTCTACCCGGATTACCGGGCCGGGTATGCCGCCCTGCTGGGGGCGCAGTGAGGCATCCCGTGGTTGCCAGAATCTGATTCACCCGGAGGCTAGGGCCGCGCATCCCAGCCCTCCGCCGCGCGGAAGCTGTGGTAGCGATCCCTGCCGAGGATGAGGTGATCGGCCAGGGGCACGCCCAGGGACTCGCCCGCGGCCTGGAGCCTGCGCGTGAGCTGGACGTCCTCGCGGCTGGGCGTCGGATCCCCGCTGGGATGGTTGTGGTAGGCCAGGGCCGTGGTCGCGCCGTAGCGCAGGGCCTCGCGGAAGAACTCGCGGGGACTGATGAGCGTCGCGGTGGACGTGCCCTGGCTGAGGATGCGCTCGGCCAGCAGGTCACCCTTGGCGTTGAGGGCCAGGAGGCCGAAGCGTTCCTCCGACCAGCCCTGGCAGCGGGGCAGCAGGTAGGTCCCTGCGGCCCGGGGGCTGGTGATGCGGGGGCGTTCCGTGCTGCGCTGGGCCCGGCGGGCGAGTTCCTGCGCGGCCCAGAGCTGACCCGCCTTGGCGGGGCCGAGGCCGGGCTGGTCCAGCCAATCCTGGAGGCCGAGGGTCATCAGCCCGGACAAGCCACCCGTGTGCCCGAGCAGGGCCTGGGCCAGTTCCACGGCGTTCTGGCCGCGGCGTCCCGTGCCCCAGAGCAGGGCCAGCAGCTCGGCGTCCGCCAGCCCTTCGCCATGCCCCGCGAGCAGGCGTTCCCGCGGGCGCTGGTCGGGAGAGAGATCTAGGATGCGCATGTCAGGCCCTCGTCCAGGTGGCCAGCAGGGGGCGGTAGCGGAGGATCTCGACCTGGCCCTTGAGGCCCAGCCGGAGGCAGAGCGCCTCCCGGCCGTGGTGGAGGAACCACACGTTGGCGGTGGCGGCGCGGTGCGGCATCACGGTGATGGGCCTGGGTCGGCCGCCGCGCCAGCCGGTGTTCGCGAGATCGGGAGGAAGGGGGACATGGGCGGGACGACCCCAGCGGACGTCCATGGGGAGATGGACGGACAGATGGCCTTCACGGGATTCCCGGAGCGGCTGGAGGGTCACGGGGCGGCGGTGGGTGGTGGCGAGGCTGAAGGCGAGCGTGAGGGCCCGGTGCAGCTCCTTGTGGGCGGCCCGAAGCGGTGCGCAGAGGGGGCTGGGGAGCACGCAGGCCAGGGCCCGGCCGAGGCTGGAACAGGAAGGGGTCGGCTGATCGCGCATCAGACCCTCATCCACCGCTGGCGGTCGAGGTTCCAGCGGAGCATCTGCACCTGGCCGTGATCGTTGACCCGCATGCAGAGGGCCTCCCGGCCATCGTTGAGAAACCAGAGGCTCGCCGTGGCCGTGCGCCGGGGCGTGACGGTGATGGTGGCGTGGGCCATCCCCGTGTCATCGGCCTTGACCGGGTCGCTCATGCCGGGCGGCAGCGGGATGTGGGCCGGCTTGCCCCACTTCACCCGCCTGCTGAGCTGGACCGGGAGATGCCCCGTGGCCTGCGCGCTGCCGAGGGCCACGGTGACGTTCTCTCCCTTCGCACGGGCCAGCGTGAAGGCCTGGTCGAGGCTGCCCCGGATCTCGTGCTGGGCGGCCGTGAGTTCCGTGTGGCCCATGTCCCAGGCGGAGAAGCACAACGCGGTCAGGATGGAGATGATGGCCATGACCACCATCATTTCCAGCAGGGTGGTCCCCTGCTGGGGGCACCGGCCCGCGCCGGTGGGGAAGGTTCGAAGCGTGCCGGTGCCCATGGCCGCCCCCTACCGCTTGTCGGCCGAAGGCCGGGTCGGGGTGGCCGCGAGGAACGGCTTGAGCTTGGCGTAGGATTTCTCGCCGATGCCCTTGACGTTCATGACCTCCTCGGTGCGCTGGAAGCCTCCGTGCTGCTTGCGGAAGGCCAGAATGCGCTCCGCCGTCTTCTGGCCCACCCGGGGGAGCTGCATCAGCTCCGTGACCGTGGCGGTGTTGAGGTTGATGGGGCGCTGAGGCTGGCGGGGGGCCTTGTCAGCGGCGGCGAGGGGTAGGGCCAGGGCAACGGCCAAGGCCAGGGTGGTGAGGGGTTTGAACATGGTTGCCTCCTTTCAGGCGAACCAGATCAATCGAAGATTGTGCCGAAACATTAAATCAATTATTTATAGTTATTTATAAACAATATCGTTTAATAATTTGTAATATAAAAATTACAAAATTTATAAAAAATTTTATAATACAAATATTTAAAACATTTAAAAATTGTCTTTTTATTATTAATAATTTTCAAAAAATGACAGAGAAATTGCCTGAACCCCCGCCCCGGATCCCTGTCCCCACCGTTATCCTGGAACGGTCCGAGGAGCGCTGCAGGACCCGGCAGATCGGCTGCCCGGGATCTCAGGCTCGGACGCTTCCCCTCCAGGAACGGCGCTCACCTCAACCCTGTTTCGGGTCGATGAGGTGGGTTCTTCCACGCGTCGTCCCGGTCCTTCGAGGAGGTCCTCATGACCATCGCCACCACCGACTTCATCGTCGCCGACCTTGCCCTGGCCCAGTGGGGCCGCAAGGAGATCGCCATCGCCGAGACCGAGATGCCCGGCCTCATGGCCATCCGCGACGAGTACGCCGCCAAGAAACCCCTGAAGGGAGCGCGCATCGCCGGGTCGCTGCACATGACCATCCAGACAGCCGTGCTCATCGAGACCCTGAAGACCCTGGGCGCCGACGTACGCTGGGCCTCCTGCAACATCTTCAGCACCCAGGACCATGCCGCCGCCGCCATCGCCGCAGGGGGCACGCCGGTCTTCGCCGTGAAGGGCGAGACGCTGCCCGAGTACTGGGACTACACCCACCGCATCTTCGACTTCGAGGGCGGCGCCAACATGCTCCTGGACGATGGCGGCGACGCCACCCTGCTGCTGCACCTGGGCGCCCGGGCCGAGCAGGACGTCCATGTGCTCGACCATCCCGACAGCGAGGAGGCCACTGTGCTCTTCGCCGCCATCCGCCGGCGGCTGGCCGAGAAGCCGGGCTGGTACTCGGCCCAGCTGGCCAAGATCCAGGGCGTCACCGAGGAGACCACCACCGGCGTCCACCGCCTCTATGAGATGGCGAAGAAGGGCGAGCTGAAGTTCCCCGCCATCAACGTCAACGACAGCGTCACCAAGAGCAAGTTCGACAACCTCTACGGCTGCCGGGAGAGCCTCGTGGACGCCATCAAGCGCGCCACGGACGTGATGGTGGCGGGCAAGGTCGCGCTCGTCTGCGGCTACGGCGACGTGGGCAAGGGCAGCGCCCAGGCCCTGCGCGCGCTGAGCGCCCAGGTGTGGGTGACGGAGATCGATCCCATCTGCGCCCTGCAGGCGGCCATGGAGGGCTACCGCGTGGTGACCATGGACTACGCCGCGGACAAGGCCGACATCTTCGTCACCGCCACCGGCAACTACCACGTCATCACCCACGACCACATGAAGGCCATGAAGAACCAGGCCATCGTGTGCAACATCGGCCACTTCGACAGCGAAATCGACGTCGCGAGCCTGGAGAAGTACCAGTGGGAAGAGGTCAAGCCCCAGGTGGACCAGATCATCTTCCCCGACGGCAAGCGCATCACGCTGCTGGCCAAGGGCCGCCTCGTGAACCTCGGCTGCGGCACGGGCCATCCCAGCTACGTGATGAGCAGCAGCTTCGCCAACCAGACCCTGGCCCAGATCGAGCTTTGGACCAAGCAGGCCGACTACGAGATCGGCGTCTACACCCTGCCCAAGCACCTCGACGAGCAGGTGGCCAGGTTGCAACTGAAGACGCTGAACGCCCGGCTCACCACCCTCCGGCCCGACCAGGCCAAGTACATCGGCGTGCCGCTGGAAGGCCCTTACAAGGCCGATCAGTACCGCTACTGACAGGCTGCGCGTGACTAAGAGCAGGGCGCCTTTGGGCGCCCTGCTTGTTTCCGGGCGCCAGATGGCCTCAGGATGGTTTCATCTTCGCTAATTGGAGCCACCATGCGGACCTGGATCCTGGGCCTTCTCCTGGTCATCGTCGGGCTGGCATCGGCCCTGGGGCTGTGGCTGCTGGGCTACCACCTCACCGGGAAGTCGGCGTTTCAGCACTGGAAGGCCGAGCGCATTGCCATGGGCGACCGCTTCGACTGGAAGGCCCTCGCCCCGCCACCGGTGGCGCCTGAACAGAATTTTGCGGAGGCCCCGCTGGTCCGGGGGTCCATCGTGGCGAAGGGGAAAGTGGATGCCCGGTTCAAGGCGCTCACCCTTCCCAAGGGGGCCGAGGCTGGCCTCGGGAACTGGATGGAGGGCCGCCGGGATGATCTGGTGGCCATCACCACGGCCTACGGAACCACGGACCTCCAGACCGTGTTCAAGCCCATGGAACCGATCTTCCGAGACCTGGACCAGGCTACGCGCCGGACCGGGAACCGCTTCCCCCTCGCCTACGAAGAGGGTGAGATCCCAGCCCTCCTCGGCTTCCGCGCGGCCATGCGCACCCTCCGGGTGCGGGCCCTCGCCAACCTGCGCTCGGGCCATCCGGACTTGGCCCTCGAGGACCTGCAGACCTGCCTGCGCTTCGCCGACCACCTCAAGGCCGAGCCCCACCTCATCAGCGCCCTGCTGCGGACGGCCACCCTCAACATCGCGCTGCAGGTGGCCTGGGAGGGGTTGGAAGACCGCCTCTGGACCGCCCCGCAGCTCACCGTCATGCAGGCGGACCTGGCCAGGATGGACCTGCTGGCCTCACTGAAGCTCGCGTGGCAGGCCGAGCGATCCTACGGGATCGCCCAGGCCGAGTCGCTGGCCGGGGATCGGCCGAAAATGATGTTCATACCGGAAGGCGGACCCGAGCCTGTCCGGCTGGGTGTGCTCGGTCGGGGGTGGCTCTACCGCAATGCGCTGGAGTCCAGCCGATTCGTCACCTGTCTGGTGGACGCCCAGGATGAGAAGGCCCACCGGGTGTACCCCGATCGGATCATCAGCGGTGCAGCCTGGGAGAAGCGACTGCGGTTTCGGTACGATCTCCTCCCGGCGCGGATCGGCGTGCCGACCCTGCTGGGCCAGGTCGAGCGCTTCACGCGGACCCAGGCCCTCATCGACGAAGGCGCAGTGGTCTGCGCCCTCGAGCGGTACCGTTTGGACAAGGGCCAGTACCCAGAGCGCCTGGAGGACCTGATCCCGGCCCAGCTCGCAACGCTGCCCCACGACCTGGTGACGGGTGGTCCGCTGCTCTACAGCCGCAAGGGGGACAGCTTCAAGCTCTATCAGGTGGGCTGGGATGGGGTGGACCACGACGGGACGGTGGGCTGGACGGGTGAAGGTGCGGCGCGCAAGCTCGATCCCGCCAGGGGCGACTGGGTCTGGCCCCACGCCAGCCACTGAGGGCGCTGGGCTCTGATTCCAACTCACATTATTTCCTGAAACGCTGCTCGTTTCAGTCCACTGGGCACCGAAGGGCGCCCAGCCTTTGTATGATCATGGATCCGAAGGAGCCCCCATGGCCGATGACAAGAAGGAACCCTGGCTGAACCTGCTGGCCCTCACCACCGTGATCCTGGCGGTCTGCGCGACGCTGGCCACCTTCAAGGGCGGCGGCTACTCCACCAAGACCGTGCTGAACCAGGCCATGGCCTCGGATCAGTGGGCCTACTACCAGGCGAAGGGCATCAAGGGAAACCTCTACGAGGTGGAAGCCATGCGCCTCAAGCGGGAGATCGAGCTGGCGTCCAAGGCCTCGCTGCCCCTGCTGGAGAAAAGCCTGGCCGACGTGGAGAAGAAGGTCACCAAGTACGACGGTGAGAAGGCCGATATCTTCAAGAAGGCCACGGCCTTCGAGGACGCCAAGACCGAGGCCCAGAAGCATGGCGCCCCCTTCGGACTGGCGGTGATCTACCTGCAGATCGGCATCCTGCTCTCGTCCATCGCGGCCCTGCTCAAACAGAAACCGGTCTATTGGGCGGGCCTGGTGGTGGGCCTCGTCGGCATTGTCTACTTCGCCAATGGGTTCTTCCTCTTCTTCCCAGTCTAATGTGGGCTCTTACGGTGGCTGCCGTCATCGAACGGCAAGGCCGCTTCCTGTTCGTCGAGGAGCGGGACAAGGTGACGGGTATGCCCGTCATCAACCAGCCCGCCGGTCACGTGGAGCCCGGCGAGTCCCTGCTTGATGCCGTGCGCCGCGAGGTCCGCGAGGAGACGGGATTGGCCTTCACGCCCGAGGCCCTCGTCGGGCTCTACCCGCTGAAGGCAGCCAACGGCCGTGACTACTTCCGCGTGTGCTACTCCGGCACGGTGCCGGACGGGACCGAAGCCGCACCAGAGGATCCGGACATCCTCCGCTGCCAATGGCTCAGTCGCGCCGAGCTGGCCGCGGCGTCCCTGCGTTCCGGCTGGGTGCTGCGCTGCCTGGACGATGCCCTGGCTGGTCGGCGCTTTCCGCTGGGCCTGGTGGCGGAGATCCGGGTCGAGCGGTAGGGGCTACTTCTTCCGCAGCCATACCGCTGCGATCACCGAGGTGAGAAACCCCGTCACCACCGTGCCGATGGCCCCGGCCATGGCGCTGGCGCGGGGCGTCTGCATGGGGGCCTGGGCCTTCACGGCCGCCTCGATCTTCTCGGCGCTGAAGCCCTGCTGCGCCATCAGCTGGCGGCCGAGGGCCTCCAGCTCCTGGAAGTATTTCGGAAACACCACCGTGGTGAACAGGATGCTCGCCGCGTAGATGATCATCGAGCCCAGCAGCGAGATGCTCACGCCGTTCCAGAGTTGGCGCCCGTAGCCTGCGTCCGGCGCGGTCTTGCGCAGTGCCCAGAGCAGCAGTCCAATCTGGAACGGGATCACCAGCCAGAAGAGCGACAGCAGGATCGGGTGTTTGTACCAGCCGGTGAGGCCCATGACGAAGGTCCAGGCGGCGACGCCGAGACCGAGCAGCACGCCGTAGCGGAGGGTGGGGGGCATGGGCACCTCTAGGAGCAGTCAGGGTTCAGAAGATGTAGCTGCCGCCGTTGACAGGCAGCGTGACACCGGTGACGAAGCCGGTCTGCAGCAGACCCAGCACGGCTTCGGCCACATCCTCGGCCAGCCCGTTGCGGCGCAGGGGCGCATGGGCGGCGGCGGCGTCCTTGTGCTTCTCGGGCAGCCGCGCCGTGGCGTCCGTCAGGGTCAGTCCCGGCGCCACCGCGTTCACGCGGATGCCCAGGGGGCCCAGCTCGCAGGCCAGGGCCCGCACGAAGCCCTCCAGTCCTGCCTTGGCCGCGCTGTGGGCGCAGAAGCCCCAGCCGGGATTGCGGGCCAGACCGCTGGTAATAGCCACGATGGTGCCGCCTTTGCGCTCAAGCATCTGGGGTACCACGGCCCGGCAGCCATGGAAGGCAGCACCCAGCTCGCCCAGCAGCTTGGCTTCGAAGGCTTCCCAGGGGTAGTCGAGGAAGCCGGCCATGGGGAAGCCGACGGCCGCGTTCAGCACCAGGATGTCGATGGGACCCAGCTCTGCCTTCACCGCGGCCGCCATGGCCACGACCTGGGCCTGGTCCCGGGCATCGGCCTTCACGGCCATGGCCCGACCCCCGGCGGATTGGATCGTCTGCACGATGGCGCGGGCCGCCGCCTCTGAGCCGAAGTAGTTCACGGCCACGGCAACACCCTGGGCGGCCAGGGCCGAGGCCACGGCGGCGCCGATGCCACGGCTGGCTCCGGTGACGAGGGCGACCTTTCCGGTGAGCGACATGGATTCTCCTGAAGGACTTGTCCTGATTCTGCGCCTGCAGGCTGGGGCCCTCAAGCGGGCTCAACCCATCAGGTCGGCGATGCCCATGCCTCCGGTGGTTCCGGCCACGCCCGTGAGGGTTCGGCGCAGGTAGCCGGCCTGCCCCAGATGGAAGGCCAGGTGGGCCGAGAGGTGCACCACGAACCGCCCCGTGGGCGGCTGGTGGCCCATCAGGACCTGAGGATAGGGGGCGTGCAGGATGGGTTCCGTCAGGGCCTGCAGGCCCCTTTCCACCTCACGGAGGGCGGCCTCCAGGGCGGCGATGACCTCGGCGCGGCTGCCCTCGCGCTGCGCGAATTCCGCCTCGCGGTTCCGCAGGTAGCCCGTGTCGCCCAGCACCGCGCCCACGAAGTGCCGCAGGTTCCCCGCCACGTGCAGGGCTAGGTTCCCCGCGCTGTTGCTAATGCCAGGCACCGTACGCCAGAGCGTGGCGTCGTCCGGGAAGCCTTCGATCTCGCGGATGAAGCAGCCGAGGTCGCGGCGGAAGAGCACGAGGAGGTCGGTGGCGAGGGGCGGCATGGCGACCATCCTAGCCCTGTGGGATCCTGGCGTCATGGACCTTCAAGCCCTCCTCGATGACCTCGCCCACGAGTCCGCCCCCTTTGCGGCGCAGGGCAAGGTGGCGGACTACATTCCGGCCCTGGCGGCAGTGGATCCGGCGCGCTTCGGCCTCGCCCTGGCCACCACGGACGGCCAGCTCCTGGGCAGCGGCGACTGGCGCGTGCCCTTCTCCATCCAGAGCGTGTCCAAGGCTTTCTCGCTGGCCCTGGTGCTGGCGCGGGATGGCGAGACCCTGTGGCGGCGCGTGGGCCGCGAGCCCTCGGGCAATCCCTTCAATTCGCTGGTGCAGCTCGAGTACGAAAAGGGCATCCCGCGCAATCCCTTCATCAACGCCGGGGCCCTCATCCTCATTGACCGGCTGCTCTCGCTCACGGGCGACTCCCTGGGCACCCTGCGGGACTTCCTCCGCGCCGAGAGCGGCAACCCGGCCGTGGACATCAATGCAGAGGTCGCCGCCTCCGAAGCTGGCCATGGGCACCGCAACGCGGCCCTGGCCCACTTCATGGCCAGCTGCGGCAACCTGGAGAATCCGGTGGAGCGCGTGCTCGACCACTACTTCCGGCAGTGCAGCCTCACCATGAGCTGCGCCGATCTCGCCAAGGCCGGGCTGTTTCTGGCCAACCACGGCCTCCGGGCGGATAGCACGCGCCTGCTGACCCGCAGTGAATCCAAGCGCATCAACGCGATCATGCTCACCTGCGGCACCTACGACGCGGCGGGCGACTTCGCCTACCGGGTGGGCCTGCCCGGCAAGAGCGGCGTGGGTGGCGGCATCCTCGCCGTGCTGCCCGAGCGCGGCGTGCTCTGTGTGTGGAGCCCCGCCCTGGATCCCCACGGCAACAGCGTGGCCGGCGTCGAAGCCCTGGATCGCTTCACCACGCGCACGGGCTGGTCCGTGTTCTGAGGAAGCCCTCGCCGGGCAGGCTAGAGGATCGTCAGCTTGGCCAGCGCCGCGCCCTGCAGGTGGGTGGTGTGGCCGAGGTGCGTCCGGGTGGTGTCGATGTAGAGGGCGAAGATGTACTCGCCAGACAGCCAGACCGCAGCCGGGTTGCTGGCATAGGGGACGATCCGGATGTCGTAGATGCCGGAGCTCTGGTTGAGGAACTCGGTCACCGTGACCAGGGCTCCGCCCGGGCGCACGTTGAAGCCATCGACCAGCGTCCACCCGGCGGGCAGGGTGGTCGGGCTGTTCTGATTCCCAGAGTTGGTGCCGAGGTCGTCCACGGGCACGCCGTTCTGGGTGACCAGCACACTGATCATGGCCGAGGCCATCACGTTGGTGCCAGAGCCGCCGGCGGTCGCATTGCTCCGGTTGATCTGCATCTGGACGAGCAGTTCTTTGGCAGTGGTGGTCATGGACGCTCCTGGAAAGAGGTGTGCCCGGAGCATGAGACGAATACGCTGATATTTCAATCAATGACTGCATTTTACTAAAAACATACTCCCTGAACGTCTAACGCCGGGTCAGCAGTGCCAGCCCCGCCAGCACCAGCAGCATGCCCAGGGCCTTCGGGAGGGAGAACGCCTCCTTGAAGGCGAGGACGGCGACGGGCACCAGGAGCACGGCGGCCGCACCGTTCACTGCCACGCCCGACCATTGCAAGGATCCGCCCGCGCGGTAGGCCAGCAGGAAGCCCACCTCAATGAGCAGCACGCCGAGGCCCAGCACCAGGGCCACCCGCAGGCCCGGCCCCGTGGCCATGCCCGCATAGGCCAGCCGCCAGGGCGCGGTCGTGCCTGTCGGCTGCATCCAGGGCAGGGCCACCAGGGCGAGCGTGAAGGCCACGGCGTAGGCTGCCAGCAGCACGGCCATGGGATGGGCCGCGGGTGGCACCAGCTTCTGTCCCAGGTGATAGATGACCGAACCCACCATGGCCACGGCCAGGGCGAGGTACAGCGGCTTCATGGGGCCTCCGGTGCTGGCTGGAAGGACCAGGCCACGAAGCGGCTCTGCTTCTGGCCCTGGGCCATGGGTACCGTGCGGATGGCCCGGGCCTCGACCTGGCGCAGCAGACGGTGCAGGTTGGGCAGCGAAGCCGAGCTCGACACCAGCGACGTGAACCACCGCACCCGCTCGCCCAGCGCGACGCTCTCTTTGATCACGCGGCCGATGAAGCCCGCTTCGCCGCCCTCGCACCAGAGCTCCGCGCCCTGGCCGCCGAAATTCCGCGCCGTGCCCGCCGCACCGCGGCCCAGCTTGCGCCACTTCTGCTGCGCGGCCTCGCGCACCTCCCGCATGGAGCCGTGGAAGGGCGGATTGCACAGCGTCAGGTCGAAGCGTTCCCCCGCCTGCACCACCCCCGCAAAGATCGCCTTCCGGTCCCGCTGCTGGCGCAGTTTGATGGCGGTGCCCAGGCCCGGATTGGCCGCCAGGATGCGCGCCGCCGAGGCCAGGGCGACCCCGTCCAGGTCGGTGCCGACGAAGGACCAGCCGTATTCCCGGTGGCCGATCAGCGGGTAGATGGCGCTGGCCCCCACGCCGATCTCCAGCACCCGGATCGTCGGGCCCGTGGGTGGCGCGCCGCTGTTCGACTCTGCCAGTAGGTCTGCGAGGTGATGCACGTAGTCCGCCCGACCGGGGATGGGCGGACAGAGATAGCCGGGCGGAATGTCCCAGCCCCGGATGCCGTAGGCCTCCGCCAGCAGGGCGCGGTTCAGGGCCACCACCGCGGCCGGATCCGTGAAGTCGATGGAAGGACCCCCATGCCTGACGCGCAGGACAAAGGCGCCGAGGTCAGGGCTGGCCTGGACCAGCGCGGCAAAGTCGTAGCCCCTCGCATGCCGGTTGCGCGGGTGCAGGCCCGGCTTGGCGGACGGGGAGTTCGGACCTCCGGCGGGTGTCGGCATGCCCTCAGTGTCCGCTGAATGATGGTCGCGAGACCAGGATGGAGAATCTCGAACCCGGGCTTTGAAAAACAGAAGGATTGCTTAACACCGATGAACACCGATAACTGCGGATGGACACCGATAAAGCCAACGACTTGAGGATGCGTCCTCGGCTGGTTTGATTCGGGAAACGAAGGGGATCTGCCCGGATGATGCCGCGGGAACGGACGCTCCCCGCCTGATCGGTGTTCAGCGGTGTTCCAGCTTTTCCTCGACGCGCAGCCTCAGAGCCCCGCGCAGAGATCCTCCGTGGTCTGCACCTGGGCGAAGGTGCCGTGCAGGGCGGCGAGGAAGGCGGCCTGCACCTGGGCGGCGGGAACGGTGGCGCCGTCCCACGCGAGGTCCCGGGTGGCGCAGGCATCCCCGGCCAGTCGGCAGGCGAAGCCAAGGTCGAAGGCCGCCCGCACCGTGGTGTCGATGCACAGGTGGGTCATCATGCCCGCCACCACCAGCTCCGTGGCGTCCAGTCCGCGCAAGTGTTCCAGCAGCGGTGTCTCCCGGAAGCTGTTGGGGAAGTAGTCGTTCTGGATGTCGATGAGCAGCAGGGCGCGGGTCATGGGGATTTCCTCCGAAAGCGTTTCAGCGGGGCCGATCATCCTGCGCCAGATCCCGGGCCCGCCGCGTGGCGGTGAACCAGAAGCCGAAGGCCAGCAGCACGGTCAGGCAGGCCACGGTGGTGGCCAGGTTGCGCCCCTGCCAGCGGTCGTTCCACCAGGCCATGAACTCCGTGGCCAGCACGTTCACCTTGCCGCCGTAAAGCTCCAGGTCGCGCAGGTACTTCTTGGTGTTCATGGGCTCGTAGCCCAGGGGATTCGCGGCCTTGGGGGCGGCGGCCCGGTAGATGACGAGGGCCGTGCCCAGGCCCACCGCCAGCAGCAGGGCCGTGAGCTGGCGGATGCGCGCCAAGCGGGCGGGGAGGCTGGCACCGAGCCGCGTCACGAAGCTGCGGTGCAGGTGGGCGTGGGCGGCCGCGTCGCGCTGTGCGAGGCCCTGTCGGATCTGAGTCCGTTCGTCCTCGGCGAGGGTCAGGCCCCGCCGTTCCAGCTCCGCCAGGGCGGCTTCCACGGCCTCGGTGCGGTACCCCCCGAAGTGCGCCAGGACCTGCCGCAGCTCGGCCTCGGAGAGGGCGGGGGTCCGCGCCTGGTAGGTGTCAGTCATGGGCGGCTCAGCCTCCGCGCAGCGGTGTCAAAGATCCGCGTGGTGGCGAGGTCCCGGTCGGTGATGGCGTCGTCCTCTGGTCCCGCTGGGGTCATGGCAGCGCCTCCTGGGTGGAAGGGTACCCGCTCCGTGTGGACTTGCCCGAACCCTAGTGCATGGGGATCTTGCCGAGCTCTGGCCGCGCGGCGGGGGCGAACACGGTTCCGGCGGCTTCATAGGTGGGCGGGCCCACCAGGCTGAGCCGCCGGCCCCCCGTGCTCCGCAGCTCCGGTGGCGCGGGTGGCATGCCCAGCAGCCAGGCGTTGGCCTTGATCCTCACCTTGGGCAGCACCAGGTTCGGATAGGCCGCCTTGTGCAACTCCACCTGGTACTCGGCCGGCGGCAGCCCCCCGGCCCGGAACTGGCCCTGGGCGTTGGTAGAGGTCGCCCACACCCGGCCATCGGGATGCTTCAGCAGGATCCGGACACCCGGCACCGGCGCGCCCTGGCGGTCCCGGACCTCGGCCCGGAGCCCGCCCTCCGAACCGGCGAGGAGCGGGCGCGCGGGCAGCGGTTCCGCCGTGGCGGGCAACAGGAGGCAGGGCGCAAGGGCAGCAAGCAGCATGGGTCACCTGAGCATGAGAGGCATCTCATGCGGTGCGCGTGACGCGGCCTCCACGTTTGGGGCGAAGGGCGAGCCTAGCGGCCAGGTTCTGTTTGGTCAGCGCTGAATGATCAGCTTGGACCACAGGGACCGTGCGCCCCAGGCCAGGTAGCCCGGCAGGCCTTTGCGGCGCCGGTCCTGGCGTCGTTGCTCCACCGGGTGGGGTAGGTCCTGCTGCCGGCGCTCCGCCTTGCGTTGCTCGTCCCGGTGGATGGCGTACAGCAGCAGGCCGAAGAAGGCGACCACCAGGACGAGGATCAGATCGTTGATGCTCAGGGGTGCCTCCGGGCCTGCAGCTTGGCGATCTGCTTGAGGTGAGTGGCCAGGTGCAGCCGGTCCATCCGCAGCGCTTGGGTCAAGGTGATCGGCCCGGACACCGGATGCTGGAACACCGCCCGGGAAGCGCCATCGGGCGGCAGGCTCGCGACGTAGGACCGCAGCCAGCGGTAGGTCTCATCCCACTGGCCGCGCAGCTCCGCCAGCGGTACCGTGCCCGTGGGCAGCATGCGGCGGGAGGGCACTTTCACCGGGATGCCCAGCTTCAGGATGGTCACCACCAGCGGGTAGATGCAGCGGTTCTTGAGGCTGCGCGGACGGACCACGAGCTCGGCCAGGGGCGGCAGGCCCTGCAGGATCGCCCGCTCGGCCAGGATCAGGTGCTCCACGATCTCCAGGATGGACCAGCCACCGGCCTCGGGCTTGGCGGCCAGGTCCTCGGCACTCAGCGTGGCCAACTCGTCCAGCAGGGCGCCCCGCCGGTTGTCCAGCGCTTGGATAAGCGTGTGCACTGAAGTCGGCATGCCGTCCTGGGTTCGGGTGAAGGTCTGTAACGAGAGGGGATGATGATACCCCCATCATCGGCGCGTGTGGGTGGCGCGGAGGGTCAGTCCTCGCCGAAGTGGGCGCCCTGTTCAGCGAGGAGTTCGCGCAGGATCGATCGATGACAGCTGGCCTCGTCTTCGCAGTAACAACCCACGGAGAAATTTGTCTGGTGGGACAGCACGGCGAGCAGCTCAAGGGCGTGGCTGCTGTCGGGTGTGGCCATCTCGGCGCGGTAGGCCCGGCTGAACGCCTGCCACTGGGCCGGGGTGGTGGCGTCCTGGCCCAGCTTCATGGTTGCCGGGCTCGGCGCCAGGTTGGGGAACCACACGTCGTACCAGTTCCGCGCGGCGAACTCCGCCTTGGGCACCCCCCGGGGCGGGCGCCGGACGGTGCCGATGCGGGTGCCTTCGTGCGGGGCTCTTGGACTGCCCAGCCGCACCACTCGAACGGTCATGGTCCACCCCCTTGGAGACGCCTCACGGAAGACCTTAGCCGGACCCGCCTGCGGCCGGGCGCTGAACCGAGGGGCCTGGGATCAGGGCGCCTGCTCAGGGCTTGAATGGTGCTGGCAGCAGGATGGGGTTGGCGGCCGTGCGGCGCACCAGCCTCCGCTGCTCAAGGTCGTACTTGTAGAGCCAGGTGATCGGCTTCGCCTCGACGCTGGCGGCCGCCAACACGCGTGCATAGAGGTAGCGGCCGGCCTTCCCGACCCGGATGTCCTCGGTGCGTTCGAGGGGAGCCAGGGAGATGGCCACCACACGGGCAGGAGGCTGGAGGGTGGACCCCGGCGCCTCGGAGTACTCGATGGAGATGGGCAGGGCCCGGTCACTGGCGAGGATGCGGGCGGACACCCCCCGCGCCAGCAGCACCCGGTCCTCCCAGCGCACCACGGGGCCCTGCCGATCACGTTGGACCTGGACCTGGATGGGCAGGGCCTCCAGATAGTCCTGGGCCAGGAAGTGATCAGCCAGCTTGCCATACCCGACATAGCCACCCAGGGCCATGAACAGCATGACGAACAGCGAGAAGCTGACAAGGTAGGTCGTGGGCTTGAAGGTCATGCCTGCATCTTAATGGCTCGAAGCGGTCGCCATCAAAAGAAACCCCAACGCTTCACCCGGGACTTGTAGGCTTCGTAGTCCCCGCCATGGGCGAGGAGAAGGCGCTTTTCCTCGGCGGGGATGATGTAGACGTTCAAGAAAAGGAAAAAGAGCGGGCAGTGGAGAAGGAGTGGATCGAGTGTCCCCAGCAGCAGCGTGAGTCCAAGGAATGGAAGGAAATCCATGAGGTAGAAAGGATTGCGTGCGGCGGAGAAGGGGAATTCGGTGATCAGCGCCTTGGCGTGCTGTTTGAACATGGGGCTTGCGTGGTGTTTGGCGAAGAACTTGACCATCCACACCTTGCTGACGAGGAAAGCCACCACGCAGAGGCTAAACAAGGCCCAGCCAAGAGGCGTCGCGGAAGGGGAAGCGTGCCGGACGGGCAGCAGCCAAACCCCGGATGTCCATTGAGTGAGCATGACCAAGAGCTGGATCAGGAACGCCTGGGGTGGTTGGATTCGGACTTCGCTGACAGTCATGGCCGCTCCGATCAAGTCTAGGGATGCACCTACCGCAGGATGCAACCGTTCAAGATGATCACCCAGCATGCAACCGGGGGAAGAAAACCGTTTCGAATGGCGCCGGGGTCAGGTGCTTGGTGGGGCGCTGTGGCTGACCTCGAGCATCAGCCGATTTAGGTTTTGCTCATTGGCGGTCTCAAGGAACGGACGCATGTTTTCGGCAAATTCATGATTCTCGAAAACCCCAACCCAGGACACGAGGGTTCCGATTGCATTGGATTCCAGAGAGATGGAAAGTTCAAAGTGAGGCAGATTGACATGTTTGATGCGAACCAACGCGTTGGGAACAATGTCCAGGAACTCCGATTGGTTTGGATAGTCAACCCCGTCGGGGCCATGCATGGTGAAAAGCCAAGATCCACCCTGGCGGAACTCGAATGTGTGAAACGTGTTCGTGAACCCGTCCGGGCCCCACCAGCGGGCAAGGCGCGCTGGATCTTGGATGGCCGAAAAAACGGATGTTGGAGGAGCTGGAATGTCTCGGAAGTGGCGGAAGACTGACATCAATACCTCCGGGAGCAGGAATGGCCTGAATGGTATTGTGGCGTCCATCGAAGGGAACCAAGCGGCCCCACCTGCGCCAAGGCGCTGAGCAAAGCCGAGGAAGACCGAACAAGAGAAAGAGCGAAAGGCAATGCAGGCGGGGTCCGAGTGCAGCGGAGGGTTAGGCAGGTTTCGAGCCCTTGGGCATTTCCCAGGCAAGGCGAAGGTGTTTGTGTGTGGCAGCGCACTCTCGAAGGTAGAGATTGATCAAGGTCTGGTAAGGGATGGCCATTTCTTGCGAAAGGTTTTTGAAGTAATCAAGCGTAGGTTCATCGAGGCGAATGGTGACCTGGCGCTTGAGAAGCTTTGCGTATGGGTTGGGCTTGGCGTTGGAGAAGTCGTAGCTTTTCCTCATAATTTGAACCTCCGAAGGTAGTCTTGACGTTCCTGACGATCAGCTTTTTGGGCTGAGATGATTCGAATGACACCGCCTTTGGAGCGGTAGCAGTGGCAAACGATCAACAACCTAAGTGTTGAACTGAGCCCCAAGAGAATAAATCGACCCTCCTCGTCGGAATGCTCAGGGTCAGCGATGAGCAGACCATTTTCATCGAGAAAGACAGTAGACGCCTCCTCGAAGGAGACCTGGTGTTTCTTGATATTGCTGAGGTTCTTTGTGGGATCCCAGTCGAATCGGATACTCATGAACTACATTGTAGGGTCTTTTTTGGCCGACGCCAGACTGCCTAACGAAAGCAGCTAACCGGACCCGCCTGCACCGAGACGATGAGCGGAGCCGAGATAGCGAGATGCCGAGAGAGAGCGGAAGGCAATGCGGGCGGGGTCCGGGTTGAGCGAGAGGTTAGGCAACCCAATGTATCAATTTACTTTAAATTTGAAGGAGTCCACTGATTGACAACCTTCCCGTCGGCGCTGAGGAACGAGAGACTCGAAGCTCCATCTGCTTTGACTTCCATCAGAATACGTTTCTTTCCGTTCGCATCACTCAAGGCCAGTGAGGCCGACCCATCATCACGTCTACCGATCCACACTCTGCGGCGGTTATCGTTTCCAGTTGGACTATCGGAGACGATAAGTCCTGCAATACGATCTTCTTTGTCATCGACACCCATCAATTGCACGATTTGATTCGCATCATATTTATCGAATGTAAGACTCCCACCGGAGTCGACCACTTCGCCTTTGGTGTTTCGATGCCCCCCAAAGATGAGGCCACCGTTCTCGGAACCTTCGTCGTTGAAGAACAGAACACCTGCTTGTGGACGATCTGATGGCGGTTGCTCTTTCCCGCGGACGATGACGCCAGGCAGTTTTGAATGGTTTGAAATGACCATTCGCAAGGTTCCGTTTGGCTCTACAACGTTAATCCGCTGAACCGTGATCTCAGTTTCGCTCGATTTCTTGAATCGGACGAAACCAGCGACAAGTGACAATGCCACTAGCAGCGTTAGTGCGCCTGAATAAATCACAAGAACCCGCTGGCCAATTGGATTCACAGACACTCTCCGTAGAAGGATGGGTTGGTGAATGTTGCCTAACGAAGACAGCTAAGCGGCCACGCCTGCACCGAGGCGATGAGCGGAGCCGAGATAGCGAAATGCTGAGAGAGAGCGGAAGGCGATGCAGGCGGGGTCCGACTTGAGCGCAGGGTTAGACCGCTCATACCTACACCTGAACGCGTTTCATCTGTGGATATACCCAATTCATTTGTACCTTCTTGGTTTCTTTACCATCTTCGGGAGGAAGAATCTCGTTGGCGTAGTATGGTTCTACAAGATTCAAATTGCCCTCTAGTTGCTGAATCTGCAACGGAGTGAGGATGAAGGAATATTGGTCATCCAAAACCGTGAATTTGTCCGGAGATTCCAAGATGATACTCAGGTGGTAGGTTCCGGGTTTCCAGGGAAAGGCCTGCCGTGTGTATGAGTAAAGATCAGCCATTTCCTGGCTCCGAAGAAACCCTTCACCCTCGAATGTGTTTGATTGCCGCAAGTGGGCTAATTTTTTCAAGGAAACAGCCTCGATTTCAGTTTTGCGATCAAGGAATTCTGGGTTTTGAAACCTAATGAATCTTTCCTCAACGTCCTTCAAAGAAACCTTCATCGCCAAAACATTTAATTCCTTCTCATATGGCATCACCCCGATCTGTGGGTTGGTCATGGTGCCCATGCGCTGCACAATTCCCTGCCAAGAGAACAAAGTTTTCGTTCCTGACTCATGTCGAACCTGGAGTTGCATTCCAGTGACCACGATGTCCTTATGTTGGACGGTGAGAGCAATCTGAAGGTTAATAATTGGCCCAAGGACCGTGTATCCGATTTCAGGCGTCGCCTGTGTGATGACGCGAATTTCTGGTTTTGTAAGCCAATTGCGTATGGCTGAAAAAATTGGAGGCGCCCACGCGAATGCACCAACCACTGCTGCTACTTCAATGAGTGACATGGTGTCTCCTTGGAGAGCGGCCTAACGAGTGAGCTAACCGGCCCCGCCTGCACCGAGGCGATGAACGAAGCCGAGTTAGCGAGATGTTGAGAGAGAGCGGAGGACAACGCAGGCGGGGTCCGAGTTGAGCGGAGGGTTAGACGCTTATGCTAAGCAGGTGATGTCGCGTTTCGTCGGAGACCCCAAAGGACCAAGATTGAACAGACGACAATTGTTAGACCTACGCTCGCGAAGCCAAAAGTCACCAGGGCCTCCTGCCATTGCTTAGCGCTACGACCAGCAGCCGTAATTGGGGACATGGCCGCCGTGCCAAGGATTGCCGCCAGAGTGGTGATACACCAATTTGCATACGTGCCATAAAGCG
>JANYAZ010000275.1 GCA_025361045.1 Geothrix sp.
GCCCAACCAGCCGGGTGGTCGACCCCCTTCGGATGGCAAGTAAAGCAACTGACCTTGGAAATACCACCGGCCAGGGCAGGATCGGTGGTGGAGCCGTGGCAGGTCTGGCACTGCTCAGGCGTCGCGGCGTAACCAGCGTAGTGGACCTGGATCCAGTTGGTCGGATGCTGACCCTTGGCTGGCTCGTACGGGACGGCCTTCTGGGCCTTGCCGGCGCAGCCCCAGGCGAGGAGCGTGAGGGCCAGCGCGAAACAGCTACCTGCCATCCATTTAACGTTGCTCATGGTGTTCCCCTTCGACGCTCAGCGGATGACTACCGATGACAAGCTCGGCACTTGTCGTTGTTGGCGCGACCGTGGCACGTGTAGCAGCTGGAGGGATCCAACTTGCCTTCGATCTTGTGCAGGGTCAGGTAATCCCCCCGGTGCGGTGCCAGCCGGTCTGGACTGTCGCTCAGACGGATCGCGGGCTTCATCGGGACCTTGCCACCGTGGCAGTCCGCGCAAAAGGACTGGGCGTGGCAGGAGGCGCAGGTGTTCGAATCCTGGTTCGCCTGGTACTTGTGGCTCTTCACGAACGTCTGGTTGTGATCAAACGAAGCGTAGGGCTTGAGGGCCCCCTTCGACACATCCGTGCTGTGGCACTCGGAGCAGATGGGCCGACCGGCGGCCAAGCCCTCGGGATGCGTCGGGGCGAAACTCGTCTCGGGCGAGACAAGGCTGCACGCCATCAGCACGCCGAGCAGTGCAGCGCCAGCGAACTTGAGAATGGTGTTCCGGGTCATTACTGACCTCCCTTCTTACCAAAGCCGAAGCGGTACTCGGCACGCAGCAGACCCCGGGTCTCATCCTTGGCCACCGGCGTGCTGCCGCGGCTGATGTCACCAGACAGCTTCATGTTTTCGGTCGCCTTGAACCCAACCGATGCCACCACCTCGTAGAGGCTGGTGAGTCCGTTCAGGTAGGGGTTGCCTTCCTTGTACTGCTGAAGGATGCCGTCCAGGCTGAAGGAGAACTTCTTCTTCTCGATCATGGTCCAGGCCCGGAATTCCGTGTGCGACAGGCTGCGGCCCGGCGCGGTGGGATCCACCTGCAGGGTGTTGCTCACGCTCACGGAGCGAAGGCCCAGCCCGGCCATGTAGTGCTTCTCGGTGGAGGCATATCGAACCTCACCACCGACCCGGTTCGCATCCCCGAAGGACTCCCGGTTCATGTGGCGGAAGTCGGCGATCAATTGCAGCGTGTCGGTGGCGCCCACCGTCAAACTGCCGCCGAAACCCTTGAACTTGTCCTTGTCGTCCTGGCGGAACAGCGAAGGCAGGTTGGTGCCCGCGAAGTAGGCGTAGAAGTTCCGCTCGGCCACGTTGGCCGTGAAGGTCACCTTCGAACCGAACTTCACGATCGCGGTGTAGTCGTGCTCAGCGATCTTCGAGCGTGATGGCCCACCCGGGGCAACATCCGGGTGGCTGGCCATGTCGAAGATGGTCCGGCCGCGGAACTGGAACATCGAAGCCGGGGCGATCAGGAGGTCCACCCCCATCTGCTTCCGGGTGTAGTCCACCGGCGACGGGATCGTCAGATCCTTGGCGGCCTTGGTGCCATCCTGAAGGTAGGAGACGCCGATCTCACCGACCTTCGAAATGCGCCAGCCCAGCCGGGTCCCGAACATGAGGTCGCGCTGGAAGGCATAGTCATCCTTGGCGGCTGGATCCACCGTCTTGAACAGGACGGGCTTGCCACCGAAGGCCGAGAGGGTGAAGCCGCCACGGAGGTCCGTCCGGGCACTCACGCCGTCCACCTGCTCGAAGCCGGTGCCCTGGTTGATGGTGAATCGCCCCGCCTTGATCTCGGCGTTCGCCTGGTTGAACCGGTACTGGAGGTAGCCGTAGTTCAGGTAGCTGCTGGTCTTCCCGTCCTCGTAGGCACTGATCTCCTTCAGGTCGGTCCGGCCCCAGCCAAACAGGTGCAGCGACAGATTGTCCGAACCCAGCTTCGTCGCGTCGATGCCCAGATACTGGGTCGCCGGCGTGTAGGTGCTCTTATCCACCCCAACCTCCGACTTCCACATCTGCGCCATCGTGGTGCCGTAGAGGCTGACCTCCTGCCCCCACGCTGTGGCTGACAACAGCGTCGCTAGCAGGGCCACTTGATTGTGTCGTTTCATGGTTCGCCTCATCTCGCAATGCGCTCTGCGCGGGCCGGTCTAAAAGACGAAGGAATATTGCA
>JANYAZ010000212.1 GCA_025361045.1 Geothrix sp.
CACGCTGAAGCTGGACTACCAGACCACCTACATGCTCATCGGCGCTTCGCTGCTACTGGGCACCCCCTTCTTCATCTTCTTTGGCTGGCTGTCGGACAAGATCGGCCGCCTGAAGATCATCCTGGCGGGCTGCCTCATCGCGGCTGCCACGTTCATCCCCATGTTCAAGGCGCTCACCCACTATGTGAACCCCGCCCTGGAGGCCTTCCAGTACAGCACCGTCATCAGTGTCGCCGGCAACCCCGCCGACGAGACCTTCAACCTCTTCGTCGGCCCCTGGAGCAAGTTCTCCGAGCTGGACCGGGTGAACGATTTCTTCGGCAAGCAGGGCCTCAACTTCAACAAGATCGCCCCGGAACCGGGGAAGAAGGTGGTGGCCACCATCCAGGGCAAGAACCCCACCACGGGCCAGAACAGCACCGTGCGCGTGGAGGGCTGGAGCGCGGCCTCGGAAGCGGCCCTCAAGAAGGCCCTGGTGGACCTTGGCTATCCCAAGGAAGCCGACAAGTCCAAGGTCAATTACCCCATGACCCTGCTGATTCTCTTCGTCTTCCTGATCTACGTGACCATGGTCTACGGCCCCATCGCAGCCTTCCTCGTGGAACTCTTCCCCACGAATATCCGCTACACCTCCATGTCCCTGCCCTATCACATCGGCAACGGCTGGTTCGGCGGCATGCTGCCCCTCATCGCAACGGCCATCGTGGCCCTGAAGGGCAACATCTACTACGGGCTCTGGTATCCCGTGATCGTGGCCCTCATGACGGTCGTGATTGGTTTCCTCTTCCTGAAGGAAACCAAGGATCGGGACATCACCACCTACCAGCACTGACATGAACCTCCGGTGGCTTGCTGCTGGAGTCAGGTAAGGAGGCCGGGCGAGCGGAAGATTCCATCGCCCGGCCTTTTCGTTCTTGCAGTCTCCGCATGCAAAGGTGGACCATCCACTCGGCAGGCCGGAGACCCTGCCTGAGGCAACGACTACTGGACAAGGGTCTGAGCGGGCCGGAAAATAAGCGCCACCACACCCCTTCATCTCTTTTCCCACTCCCACGGATTCGTTCGGAAGCTTCTGAATTCGAAGTCCTTCACGATCGTGTCCGCCCTGTTCCATCTCGAATCACCCTTGGTACGGAGCCGACCCATGTCCCAAGACCTCTTCCCTGTAAAGCCGCACATCCGGGAGCGGGCCCACATCAAGACGATGGAGGAATACCAGCGGCTCTACCGCCTGTCGCTGGACAATCCGGAGTGGTTCTGGGGTGAGCAGGCCAAGGCTTTGACTTGGTTCCACCCTTGGCAGTCCGTATTCGACGCCGACTACAAGGAAGTGGATTTCTCCTGGTATTCGGGAGGCCGACTCAACGCCTGCTTCAACTGCGTGGACAGGCACCTGCCGGCGCTGGGAGATAAGACCGCCATCATCTGGGCCCAGGACGAACCGGGCCAGTACACGCACATCACCTACCGCGATTTGAAGCACCACGTGGCCAGGGTGGCCAATGTGTTGCTTCACAACGGCGTCAAGAAGGGCGATCGGGTCTGCATCTACCTGACCATGATCCCAGAGTTGGTTTACACCATGCTGGCCTGCGCCCGCATCGGCGCCGTCCACTCGGTGGTCTTTGGTGGCTTCTCGGCGGAGTCGCTGCGAGACCGCATCGTGGATGCCCATTGCAAGGTGGTGGTGACCGCCAACGAAGGACTCCGAGGCGGCAAGCGGGTACCCCTGAAACGCACCGTGGACCGGGCCATCGAAGGCATGTCCCTGGTGGAGTGCGTCCTGGTGGCACGCCGCACGGACGGGGATGTCCCCATGCAGCCCGGCCGGGATCTGTGGCTGGATGAGGAGACCGCCAAGCAGCGATCCACCTGCACGAACGAGTGGATGGGTGCCGAGGATCCGCTGTTCATCCTCTACACCTCGGGCAGCACTGGGAAACCCAAGGGTCTGCTCCACACCACCGGCGGCTACCTCACCTACGCGGCCTTCACCCACAAATACGTCTTCGACTACCACCCGGATGACATCTACTTCTGCGCCGCCGACATTGGTTGGGTGACGGGCCACAGCTACATCGTCTACGGCCCATTGGCCAATGGGGCCACGTCCGTGATCTTCGAGTCCACCCCGCTCTATCCGGATGCGGGCCGCTACTGGCAGATCATCGATGATCTTGGCGTGACGATCTTCTACACGGCACCGACGGCGCTGCGGGCCCTGGCTGCGGCGGGCGATGAGTGGATCAACAAGTACAGCCGGAAATCACTCCGTGTGCTCGGCACCGTGGGTGAACCCATCAACCCCGAAGTCTGGCGTTGGTACCACGATGTGGTGGGTGATGGTCGCTGCACCATCGTCGACACCTGGTGGCAGACCGAGACCGGCGGCATCCTCATCACGCCGCTGCCCGGTGTCACGCCCACCAAGCCGGGTTCGGCCACGCTCCCCTTCTTCGGGGTGAAGCCCGTGATCGTGGACGCGGCCACGGGCGTGCCCCTTGAAGGCAACGATGTCAGCGGTGCGCTCTGTCTGGGTGCCCCGTGGCCCGGTCAGGCCCGCACCGTGTTCGGGGACCACAAGCGGTTCAAGGAAACCTACTTCACTCAGTACCCGGGGTACTACTTCACGGGCGATGGTGCGCGACGAGATAAGGACGGCTACTACTGGATTACCGGCCGCATCGATGACGTGATCAACGTCAGTGGTCATCGGCTGGGCACAGCTGAAGTTGAAAGTGCCCTTGTGGCCCACGAGGCCGTGGCCGAGGCCGCAGTGGTGGGCTATCCGCACCCCATCAAGGGGCAGGGCATCTACTGCTACGTGCTGCTCAACTCGGGATTTGCCGAGAACGATCAGCAGCAGCTCATCGGTGCCCTCAAGGAGCAGGTCCGGCAGGTCATCGGGGCATTTGCCGCACCCGATGTCATCCACATTGCAACGGGCTTGCCCAAGACGCGCAGTGGCAAGATCATGCGACGGATCCTGCGCAAGATCGCCTCCTCCGAGTACGACGGCATGGGCGATCTTTCGACCCTGGCGGAGCCAGACGTGGTCAGCCGTCTGATCGAAGATCATCAGAAGCACAACGCCTGATGGTTCTCCTGGGTTCTCCCCGCAGCGCATGCGCTGCGGGGACCTAAGAGCGCACTGGCGCCCCCCTCGGGCTTCTTCTTGCTGATTTCCCGAGTTCCGTCGTGGCTATTGGGGGAGGTTCCGGACGAAGGCCCGAACCAGGGACTCGAAGCGACCCGCAGCTGCAGCGCCTGCCTCAAGGACTTCCTGGTGGGTGAGGGCCTGGGGGAGGATGCCCGCGGCCATGTTGCAAAGGCAGGAAATCCCAGCCACGCGCAGGCCCTCCTGCCGGGCGACGATGGCTTCGGGGACGGTGCTCATGCCCACGGCATCGGCGCCCAGGATGCGGAAGGCGCGAATCTCGGCGGGGGTCTCATAACTGGGGCCAGTCAGCCCTAGATAGACGCCTTCGCGGAGGGTCTGGCCAAGCTGCCGGGCACAGGCCAGCAGGTGCTCCCGGTAGGCGGGATCGTAGATGGCGGTCATGTCTGGAAAACGCGGTCCAGGTTCCACGTTCGACCCAATGAGTGGGTTGGTTCCGAAGAGGTTGATGTGATCGGTCAAGGCCATGAGGTCACCCACGGCAAAGGCCGGATTCAAGGCACCTGCGGCATTGGTCAGCAGCACGGCCTTGGCGCCCAGGCGTCCGTACAGCCGCATGGGGGTGACGACGAGGGACATGGGGTGTCCCTCGTAGAAGTGGAAACGCCCGGCCTGGAGGACCACCTTCCGGCCCTCGAATTCACAGAAGACGAGTTTGCCGCCGTGGCCCGCGACGGTGGGGGCCGGGAAGCCAGGAAGGTCGGTGAAGGGAATGGATAGACCGGCCCGGGCCTCAGAACTGTCCGCCAGAGATCCGAGGCCGGAGCCCAGAACGATCGCCAAGTCCGGGACGAACGGAGCTTTGGCCTTCAGGACCCTGAGCGCGTCGGAATAGGTCATGTCGGCCTCCCAGGCGCCGGATCAGCGGGGGGTGAGCGTCAGGGTCACGGTGACATCCGGCTGCAGGGTTGAAGGGCTCTTCAGTCGGAGCCACAACGGATGATAGTAGGGCGCCGTGGTGTTCACGGGAATGACGATGGTTTCCGTGGATCCACCTGATCCACTGAAGGGGAAGGTTCGGGTCATCCTGGGCAGGTCCACATCGATCCAGACACCGGCTCCCAGGGCAGGGGAGATGGTCGCGGTGAGAACACAGCGCTTGTCCGCATTCAGGCTGAAACCGGCGTAGAAGACCTCGCCTTGAGACAGGTTGGGGTACACCCCATTCACCTGGCTGGCCTTGGCCATGCTCAAGGTCACCGCAGGAAAGGACGTGATCGGGTCAGTTCCCCAGTCGGCCAGGAAGGAGGCATAAGCGCCAGTGGTGGGACGGGGCCATGTAAGGCCGAAAGGCCTTCCCAGGGTGGTCAGCACAGGGTCAGTAAACAGGATCGAAAGATCAACTGGTTCTGAGGCTGTCTTGGCCTCCTTGAGCCTGTTGACCTGGCTGTAGATGTTGATGGGTTCGATATCACGGGCTGTAGTGTCGGTGGCCCCGTTCGTCAGGGCGGTGGGTGCATGGAAGAACCTAGGCGTCGCCAGCGGGTTGATCTTGGCCCAATCGGTCGCGACGCCCGGAGAGGGCAGGCTGTTGGCTTTGAGGAGCACCTCCCAGGCAAAGGCCCGCAAGGCTGGGGCGGAGTAGGGCGTCAACTGGGAGGCCCCAAGTCCGGTGATGTCCCGAATGTCGAGCACCGGGGTGGCAAGGGTGGTTCCGTTGGTGTCGGCCAGATAGGGTGATTTCAGAATGCTGGCCGCCATGGCATCCGCCAGTCCTTCGATGCGGGCCATGTCAGGAATCAGATCCGTGAGGGCGGCGCCCACGGGACGGAGGGGATTCAGTGGATCAAAGAAGGTACGGCCAAGGTTGCCGGCAAAGAGCACGTTCCTACCAAGCAAGGGCAGGATCACCCCTTCATCCCAGGCGTCATCGTTGCTTGGGCCCCCACGGAGCGTACCGAAATAGTGGAATTTTCCGGTGAACGTGTCGAAGGTCTGGGGGAAGAGTGAGCGCTCGTATTCGATGTAGCTGCCCCGGGGCTCGGATCGCCCGGGCCAGTAGTGGAGGTCCAGGGTGGTACCTGGCGAGGCGGATCCATAGACCGATACGAAGGTGGCGATGGTGTCACCAATCCCCAGAATCCGACTGCCGCTGCCAAGTCCAGTGGTTCGTCCGGGCAAGCTGGTTTCCAGCACGGCCTGGTCGGTCAAGGGGGCTTCCTTGCTGGTCAGGTTGAAGGCTGGATCGATAAGCCACCACGAATCATTCAGCCCGATGGCGAAACTGACAATGCTGTCGGCGGTGATGGTTGAGGTCGGAACATTGTTGTTGGCAGGAGCGGTCCCATCGGCCGCCTTCCGCATGGCATAGCGAAGCCGATCATTGACCGCGGTAGTGCTGTTGATGCCACCAGGTTCGGCAACCAGATTGATCAGGTCACTGCCACCCCCACTGAAAGAGCTGAGGACCTCGACCATGGTGGGATGGTCCTTGAAAACGGAAAAGGAATAGTGCCCCAAAGTGTCCGTGATACCGACGCTGGCCACGATCCAGACCAAGATCTTACTTCCATCGGGCTTGGTCTGCTCCACCTGCTGATAGATGCGAACCATGACCCCCGGGGCCGCCAAGGTCTTCAGGTTGGCGGGAACGCTGGCATCCTTCAGTCCTGTGGGTACGCCATTGACATCCGTGTCGAGGGGGACTCGATCATAGGTGATGTATCCGGAGATGTTGACCGAGGCGCTAGAGACGGGCGTGCTGTTTGACTTTCCCTTACAGGCCAAGGTCAAGGTCAAGGCCAGAAGCGCAATGGCCCCCAGGGTCTGGAGGAAAGCTCGGTACAACGGCATGACCACCTCGAAACGGCGAAAGGACCTAGTCTATCACGGCCTCTCAGCCTGGTCCCGCGTGGGGAACAGGAGGCACGCTCTCTTCCTGTGCTGCGGAAGAACCAGAAGTTCAGCGGAGGGAACCCGAACCAAGGAGGGCGTTCTGCGCGGCCACTTCGGCCGGGATCTCTTCTTCGTCATTCAGGACAGGGAGGGGGTTCCGCTGCACCCCATCGATCTTCAGTTCGAAGTGGAGGTGAGGTCCCGTGGAATTGCCGGTGCGGCCAACCTCGGCGATCTTTTGGCCACGGCGGACGATCTCCCCTTCGTGGACAAGGTTCAACCGGTGATGGGCATAGAGGGTGGCGACCCCGTTGCCGTGTTCGACCACCACGAAGTTCCCATACTGCTTGTGCTTGCCTGAAAGAATCACTTGGCCATCCATGGCGGCAAAGACGGCGGTGCCGATCGGAGCGTTCAGGTCCACGCCGCGGTGCCGGCCTTTGTAGCGAACGCGCTTTTTTCGCTGGTTCTTCACTCGGACGGTCTTGGTCCTCATCCGGGGGCCCCAGGCCGAACTGATCGTCCTGGTCTCCACGGGCCAGAGCAGGTCCAGTCGCTCCGGGTCGGCCGGCGTGTAGGTGGGTAGCAGGGCCTTGAGTTCAGCTTCGGAGACGGGCGGCATCACTGGCTGCATGCGGGCCAGAAGCTGAGCTGTGGTGCCGGGCGGCTGATGGGTATCCACATAGGACGAGTTGACGGGCCCGTCGGCAGGACGAGCGCCGCGCACTTGATAGGGCAACAGGCGCTCCAGATGGGGCATGGGGGTCGGGACGACGACGGGCGCACCCGGCAAAGCCGCCAGGGAAGGCCGGGGCTCGGCATTGATGTCTTCACTGCGCGGGGCCATCTGGGCCAGACTTCGCGCGGGGTGAAGGTTCAGGCGGGTGCCGACGGAAAGCTTGGACAGGGTTCTGCCGGGGTTCAAGGCCGCGAGCTCAGTCAGGCTCAGGCCATTGGCCCGGGCCACCTGTGCAGCAGTCTCGCCCTTCTTGATGACATGAACGGAGCCATCGGCGGGTCGTGAGGACGTCTTCTTGGGGGTCCGCTTCGGAGCGGCCTGAAGGCCTAGGCTGAGGGACGCAAGAACAAGGGTCAGGACGGCATGACGCATGAGGGGACTCCCGGCTAAAACGGAAAAGCCTGCTTCGCTAGGCCTCCATGAGGGGGTCACGACCCCGGTATCGCTTCAAAGGAACAGTGAATCCCTCATCTTACCGGGGCGTCGGGGGCTTGAACATGCAAATGTTTTCCAACTAGCCTCCCCTGGCTCAGGGCTTCCAGGGGCATTCATCCCAGGGCACGGTGATGGAACCCCTCCGTCCCCCCTCTTTGCGAAGGAGACGGGCTGGCCCCAAGGCCATGTCATGGCTGACGGCCTTCAGCATGTCGTAGAGGACCAGCAGACCCACCGTTACGCCCGCCAAGGCCTCCATCTCGATGCCCGTCCTGCCTTCGCAGCTCACCTGAACCCGAAGCCAGGCACGACGTTTTTCGGGGTCCCAGTGGTGAACGACGTCCACCGCCTCGATGGCCAGGGGGTGGGCCAGGGGGATCAGATCGGAGGCTCGCTTGACCCCGCCCACCGCGCCGATCCGCGCCACGGACCAGGGATCACCCTTGGGGCCGCCACCCTGCATCAGGGCTTTAGCCGCAGGGGCGTCGAGTTCCAGGTATCCCGCGGCCACGGCCAGGCGACGGGTCACAGCCTTGGCTGAGACATCCACCATCTTGGGGCGGCCTTCGGGGTCGAGGTGCGTCAGCTCAGCCATCCCTAACTCCAGGCCAGAAGGATGTCCCTCAGGGCGGCGGTGTCTGGCGCATAGGCCCGGGGTCCACAGGCGCTCAGGGCCTCCTGGGAATAGAAGCCGTGACCCACGGCCAGGCTGGGCACCCCCGCAGCCCGAGCCATGTCCAGGTCAAAGGGGGTGTCCCCGACCATGAGGATCTCCTCGGCGGCCAGGCCGGTCAGGGTTTGGAGCTGCTGCAGAGACTCCGGATGAGGTTTGCCATGAGTGACCTCGTCGGGCGTGATGATGGGATCGAAGAGGGGTTCCCAGCCCCATTGCGCCATCTGGCGGAGGAGGGGCACACGGCGCTTGGAGGTGACGACCGCCATGGCTTGGCCCCGCCCCTTGAGCTCCGCCAGCAGCTCAGGGATGCCCGTAAAGGGCTGCATCATGTGCTCGTGCTCGGCGTGGCCGAAGCTCCGGTAGGCCTTCAGGACCGTTGGGCCGTCCAGTCCGAGGGGCTCGAAGGTGTGGCGAATGCCCGCTTCCACCGGCAGGCCCACGTATTTCAGCCACTCGGCCATGACTGAGCGAGGCTGACCCAGGGCGTCCAAGGCGTGGGCCATGCCCGCCTCGATGAGGGGGCGGCTGTCCACCAAGGTGCCGTCGAAGTCCCAGGCGATGAGTTTCAAGGAAGCCTCCAGGCTTCCATTATGCCGAGGGCAGGTGCAGGGCCTGGGCGAAGGTGGCCTCCGTGGCCTTCTGAAGCTCCGCGACCACGGCCGGTGGGACTGGGGAATCCACCGAGAGGATCACCATGGCCTCGCCTTTCTTTTCCCGACGGCCCAGGTTCATGCAGGCAATGTTGATGTCGTGCTGACCGAGCAGCGTGCCGATCTTCCCGATCATCCCGGGACGATCGATGTAGCTCAGCAGGAGCATGTGCTCTTCGGGCATGAAATCCATGGCGTAGTCGCGCAGGCCGACGATGCGGGGGGTGCCTTCGAAGAGGGTGCCGGACACCACGCGGGAACCGCCAGGGCCATCCAGCTTGAGGGTGACCAGGTTGGAGAAGGCCCCACCCTGGGTGGACTTGTGTTCTTCCACCACGAGGCCCATGCGCTCGGCCACGAGGCCCGCATTGACCATGTTCACAGGCTGGTCGGCCACCCGGTCCAGCAGGGCAGCCAGACCGCTCACGGTCAGCGGGGAGCAGTCGTGGTTCGCGATGGCGCCGTTGAAACCGAAGGTGATGCGATCCGGATTGCCCTTCATGAGCTGGAGGCCGAATTCGCCGAGGACGGCCATGAGCTTGAAGTAGGGCCTCATCTGGTCCATCACCGCTGGGTCGAAGCGGGGCAGGTTGACGGCGTTTTCCATGGGGATCCGGTCCAGGTGGTTGAGGATCTCGCGGGAGACATCGATGGCCACGTTCACCTGGGCCTCCTGGGTATTGGCACCGAGATGAGGGGTGACCACCAGACGCTCCTGGGCGATGAGCTCCTTGAGCAGGGCTGAAGCCGGGGGTTCCTCGGACCAGACATCCACCGCGGCCAAGCCCACACGACCCTGCTTCAAGGCATCCAGGAGCGGCCTCTCCTCGATGATGCCACCCCGGGCCACATTCAAAAGGATCACCCCGGGTTTCATCCGGGCGATCTGCCTGGCGCCGATCATGCCCCGGGTCTCGTCGTTCAGGGGCGTGTGCACGGTGATGATGTCGCAGGTCTGGCAGAGCTCGTCGAGGCCCACCAGGCGGACACCCAGGTCCTGGGCCCGCTTGGCGGCGATGTAGGGATCACTGCCCAGCACTTCGCACTCGAAGGCCTTGAGCCGAGTGGCCACCCGGCCACCCACCTTCCCCAGGCCGATGACCCCGGCCACCTTGCCCTTGAGCTCGACCCCCGTGAACTTGGCGCGCCTCCACTCGCCAGCCTTCAGGCTGGCGTTGGCGGCGGGGATGTGCCGGCAGGCGGACAGCAGCAGTGCCATCGTGTGCTCGGCCGCGCTGTTGGTGTTGCCGAAGGGGGCGTTCACCACGATGACGCCCTTGGAGCTTGCGTAGTCCACGTCTACGTTGTCGATGCCGACCCCGGCCCGGGCCACGATCTTCAACTTCGTGGCGGCGTCCAGCAGGGCCTTGTCCACCGTGGTGCCACTGCGGGTGATGATGGCGTCGTATTCGCCGATGCAGTCCAGCAGGGCCTCTTTGGACAAGCCGAGCCGGACATCCAGGCGAACCCGCGGGTCCCGCTGGAGCAGGGCTAGACCCTCGTCGGTCACCTCGTCGGTCACGATGATCTTCATGGCGTCCCCCGTCGGGTTTGGATCCTGTGCAGCGTGCAGGGAATCCACTACCTTAGCGGTGGAAGGCCCGCCGGACAAGGCCGAGAGGCGGGGTGATGACTATTTCTTATAGATACCCGAGCCGAAGATCAGGTTGTCCCAGACCTCGATGTAGCTGGTCTTGGGCTGGCGCTTCTGGGTCGTGGGGTTGACGTACTGGTCGTCGTGCCAGCCCTTGCCGTTGGCCTTGGCAAAAGCGATGGCTTCTTTGACCAGGGCCTCCGTTTCAGCAGGAGAAGCATCCTGGGCGGCGAGGGGCAGACAGAGGGCGGGAAGGCAAAGCAGGGTACCAAGGGTCGGTCGCATGGAGGCTCCTTTTAGTGCCCCCCTTTTTTCGGCGCAGCCATATGATTGCTTCGCCGAAGGTTTAACTTCAATCAACGGATCAATGTTCCTGGTCCGGCAGGGGTTCGGGGTCGGTGCCGAAGACCCCCTCCCACCTTGCGATGACCACGCTGGCCAGGCCGTTGCCGATGACGTTCACCGTGGTGCGGGCCATGTCCATGATCTCGTCCACGGCCAGCAGCATGGCGACGCCCGCCTCGCCCGGCAGTCCGAAGCTGCCGCAGGTGGCGGCGATGATCACCAGCGTGGCCCGGGGCACGCCGGCCACGCCCTTGCTGGTCAGCATGAACGTGAAGACCATCAGCAGTTGTTGGCCCAGGCTCATGTGGATGCCGGCGGCCTGGGCGATGGTGAGGCTGGCCAGCACCAGGTAGAGCGTGGAGCCATCGAGGTTGAAGCTGTACCCCGTGGGAATGACGAAACTGGCCACCTGGCGCGGCACGCCAAAGCGGACGACTTCTTCGAGCAGCTTGGGCAGGGCCGCCTCGCTGCTGGCGGTGCTGAAGGCCGTCAGTGCTGGATCCTTGATGGCTTTGATGAAGCCCAGGATGCGGATACCGGCGAGCCAAGCCACCGGGACGAAGACCAGGACGAAAAGCAGGGTCAGCGCGAGATACAAGCTGCCCACCAGGAGGCTGTACTGCTTGAGCAGATGGAACACGGCCGGCCAACCTTTGATGACCAGGCCGTTCACCGTGTGGCCAGCGGCCATGTGGCTGACGTTGTACGCCATGGCCCCGAAGACGCCGAGCGGGGTCAACCTCATGACGAAGTCGGTGTACTTGAACATGGTCTGGGCCACGCCATCGAAGAAGGCCAGCACAGGCTTGCCGCGTTCGCCCACCTTGGTGAGGGCGATGCCGAAGATCGTCGCAAAAATCACCACGGGGAGGATGTCCCCCTCGGCGGCGTGCTGGATCAGGTTCGAGGGGAACAGGTGGAGGGCAATCTCCCAGCCGGTCTTGGCCTTGACCGCCGCCACCGCCGCGTGGGCGCCCAGATCCATGGGCAGGTTGGCGCCCGGCTTCAGCCAATTGGCCACGGCCAGCCCGATGAACAGGGCCAGGGTGGTGACGATTTCAAAATAGAGCAAGGCCTTGGCGCCCATGCGCCCCACGGCTCGGATGTCGCCGGTCTGGGCGATGCCCACGATGATGGTGGACAGCAACAGGGGCACGATCAGGCCCTTGATAAGGCTGATGAAGGCCTTGGAAAGGAACCGGAAGAGGTTGTAGGCAAAGGGGTACTGATCCTGCGGCAGGAATCCGCCCAGTACCACGCCCATGGCCAGGCC
>JANYAZ010000278.1 GCA_025361045.1 Geothrix sp.
CCTCGCCGCCTACATCGACGCCGAGCACGCCCTGGATCCCGAATATGCCCAGAAGCTGGGCGTGGACGTGGCCAACCTCTTCATCAGCCAGCCCGACAGCGGCGAGCAGGCCCTCGAGATCTGCGATCAGCTGGTGCGCAGCGGCGCCCTGGACATCATCGTGGTGGACTCCGTGGCCGCCCTGGTACCCAAGGCCGAGATTGACGGCGAGATGGGTGACAGCCATGTGGGCCTGCAGGCCCGTCTCATGAGCCAGGCCCTGCGCAAGATGACCGGCACCATCAGCAAGACCCACACCTGCGTGGTGTTCATCAACCAGATCCGCATGAAGATCGGCGTCATGTTCGGCAGCCCCGAGACCACCACCGGCGGCAACGCGCTCAAGTTCTACGCCTCCGTGCGCCTCGACGTGCGCAGCATCCAGAGCATCAAGGGCAACACCAACGATCCCCTGGTGGCCGCCAAGGACGAGGACTCCTCCGTCATCGGCAAGAAGACCAAGGTGAAGGTGGTGAAGAACAAGGTCGCCCCGCCCCTCAAGGTCGCCACCTTCGACATCATGTACGGCGAAGGCATCAGCCGCACCAGCGAGCTGGTGGAACTGGGCACCCAGCTGGAGATCATCCAGAAGAGTGGCTCCTGGTACAGCTACAAGGACAGCCGCCTGGGCCAGGGCGCCGAGAACGTGAAGAAACTCTTCCTCGACAACCCCGAGCTGGCGGACGAGGTCGAAACCCTCATCCGGGAACGGCTCGGCATGAAGGTGGCTGTCGAGGCCTAGCCGACCGCGAAGCCTATTCGGGTGGTTCGCAAGGCGGCATGGGCCGCCTTGCGAACCGGGCACCCGTGAGGCAGAGCATCACGACCAGGTTGGCCACCCTACCCATTCCCATCCCCCTGCGCGCCCTTGGAAGGGGTCGGCAGACGGCGGCGGTCCCCCGGGGCCGCCGCCGTTTTTTGGACAGACCCTACTCGGGATCCTGCACACCCAGCCCGGCACCCTTGAGGTGACGCGGCAGGGGCGAGGCACCCTGGGCGCTGAACGGCGCCGGGGGACCAGGTTTGGGCGCGGATGGCCCCTTGCCCCCGGGGGTCTGGAGGGCTTTCATCTGCTCGGCAGTGGCAAAGCACTCCAGACGCGACAGCTGCTCAACCGTGGGGAAGCCTTCATAGCGCAACCGCCGGGGCCCCCAGATGGTGACCGCCTCGCCCCGGAGCTCCTGGATGCGTGGCAGGGTCTGGCGCGCAAACATGCCCAGGGCTTCACCGTTCCGGGCGGAGAAGGCGATGAGGTCCGTTTCAGGCAACAGGATGGGGGCGCCTTCATTCCAAAGGGCCATGGTGAGCGGCTTGCCCTGGCCGGTCTTCACCATGGAAACGGTGGCGGGAAGGCCCAAGGCAGGATCAAGGTCCTTCTCCTGCTGGCGCAACGCCTCCAGGAGATCCATCTGTTTCAGCTCTTTTTGCGGCGCCGACATGGGATGCGGATCCTGGAGCCGAGCGGTCATCAGCTGATCACCGATGCGCTCCATCACGGCCAGCTGCAATGGCTTCGCCCCGGACTGGAGGCTGCGCCCCACCTCGTCCATGAGCTTGGGCAGCAGGATCTGCGGTACGGCCAGCAGGGTGTCCGCCGCAGGAATGGCCAAAAAGGGATGCTGATCCTTGAAGAGGCCGTGCCAGAGCTCGGGAAGCAGCAGACGCGCGGCGTCGAGACCGTCCCGCCAGGGCCCGCGGTAGGCCCCTGAGGGCAGACGTTCGAAGGCGCCTTCGCTCCGATGACGGAGGTGATCCAGGGCCAGTTCCATGACGTCGTCGGCGGATTGATCCCAGAGGGTCAGCCAGGCCGCCGGCATCACCACGTCACCCACCCGGATGCGCTGGCTCAGCCCCTCGATGAAGCCCCGGTACCAGCGGCCTTCACGCTCCGCCAGCCAGGCTGGCACCAGCTCGGGCAGCACATGGTCCTGGGCGTCGCGCCAGGGCTCCGGCAGTGCAAGCCCCTGGGCATGAAGGCTGGCTACCGCATCAACCCAGGCTTCCCGCTCGGCCTCCTTGCGATGCGCCTCGAAGCCGGGTACCAACGCCGCCAGCCCAGGCAGGTCTGAGGGCAGGCCACGGGCTTCCAGCAGGATCGGAAGACCCGGCAGGGGCGCCTCGTCGGCGCGGGAACGAAATCGATCAAAAAAGCCCATATCTGCTAATCCATCCAAACAATCCATTGTGCCCCATGAAAGGAATTTATGCTTGTGGGATATGCAGCCCCTCGACACCCTGGGCCGACCCCTCAAGGCCCTCCGCATCTCGGTCACCGACCGGTGCAACTTTCGATGCACCTACTGCATGCCCAGGGAGGTCTTCGGGCCGGACTACGCCTTCCTGCCCAGGGAGGCGCTGCTCAGCTTCGAGGAGGTCACGCGTCTGGCGAGGATCTTCATGGGGTTGGGGGTCACCAAGCTCCGCCTCACCGGGGGCGAGCCGCTCCTCCGGCGGGAACTCCCGTCCCTGGTGCGGATGCTGGCCACCCTGCCCGGCCTGGACGACCTGGCCCTGACCACCAACGGCGTCCTGCTGCCGGATCTGGCCGTGGACCTGCGCGCCGCGGGCCTGCGCCGCCTCACCGTGAGCCTCGACACCCTGCGCCCGGACCGGTTCCAGAAGCTCAGCGACACCGACCTGCCCCTGTCTCGCGTGCTGGCTGGACTGGACGCGGCCCAGGCCGCTGGGTTCGGCCCCCTCAAGCTCAACTGCGTGCTCCAGCGCGGCGTGAATGACGACGAGATCCTCGACCTGGCGGCCTTCGCCCGGGAGCAGGGCCATACCCTGCGGTTCATCGAGTTCATGGATGTGGGCACCACCAACGGTTGGCGACTTGAATCCGTGATTCCCGCTGCGGAGGTCCAGCGGACCCTCCACGCCCGCTGGCCCATGGAACCCCACGCGACCGACCCCGGTGCCGTGGCCAGCGAATGGCGCTACCGCGATGGCCAGGGCGAGGTGGGGCTCATCTCGTCGGTCACCGTCCCCTTCTGCCGCAGCTGCGACCGAACGCGGCTTTCGGCCGATGGCCACCTCTACACCTGCCTGTTCGCGGCCGAGGGCCTCGACCTCAAGGGGTTTCTCCGCAGCGGTCACGGGGACGCCGATATCGCCGCCCTCCTCGCTTCGCACTGGAAGCGGCGCGGGGATCGCTATTCGGAACTCCGGCGCGCCGACACACCGGGTCTACCCCGTATCGAGATGTCCCACATCGGAGGCTGACCAAGGCCCGAAAGGTCGCTACGGCTCCCGGATCATCTGCGCGATGAGGAAAGCCATCTCTAGGCTCTGGCTGCGGTTGAGGCGGGGATCGCAGCCGCTGCGGTAGGCACGCTGGAGGCCGGCTTCGTCCAGGCCTTCCATGCCGCCGGTGCACTCGGTGACGGGCTCGCCGGTGAGCTCGAAGTGCACAGCGCCCATGCGCGAGCCGCGGGCCCGATGCAGGGCCGCCACTTCCTGCAATTCCTGGAGGATGTCGCCGAAGGCCCGCGTTTTGAGTCCCCCCGCGGCCTGTCGGCCATTGCCATGCATGGGGTCGCAGCTCCACAGCACGGGATGGCCCTCGGCCCGCGCGGCCTCGATCAGGGCGGGCAGCACACCCTCGGCCCGGCCCACACCGAACCTCGTGATGAGGGTCAGGCGGCCTGGCGTCCGATTCGGATCCAGTTTGGACAGGATCTGTCGCAACAACTCCGGCGTCATGGCGGTACTCACCTTCA
>JANYAZ010000246.1 GCA_025361045.1 Geothrix sp.
GCGGTTGCGGGCGGGATCCGCGCGATCGCGTGGCCGTCCGCCCGCAACCGCTGGCCAAGCGAAGCTCGTTCGGACGGGCCTCTCTGTGTCCTCCGTGCCTCCGTGGTGAATCCTTAACGATTGAATGCGAACCGGTATGAACGGCCGCCCACAACCGCACGACCCCCTCTTTCCTGAAGCCTGGGGCCTGAGGCCCGAAGCCTTCCTAGACCAGCTCCTTCAGGCGCTTGTCGAGCACCTCGGCCAGCTTCTCGACCACCTCGCGGTTTTCCGTGCGGGAAATCTGGATTTCCTTCTCGAGCTTGCGCTCGGTCTGGAGGACGGATTTCTGGATCTGCGACAGCATCCCCTTGATGTCGTCCAGATCGTTGAGCAGGGAATTCAGCCTGGGGTCGGGCGGGCGGCTGTTGCCGAAGACGCCCATCCCCGCCAGCACCGTGGCGAGGGCTGAAAGCAGGAGGATCAGAAGAAGCAACGGATTGCTGGCCATGGGCACACCTTGCCCCTGGGGTTGCCAGGACCGTGCCGGGATGGGTGGTTACTGGGGCTTCTGCTTCACCCTCTGGTAGTCATCGCCCATCACCCTGAGGGGTTTTTCCACGGGTATCACCAAGTAAGGCTCGGCCTTGCGGTTGCCCTTGCGCGAGGCCAACTGAAGTTGTTGTTGGACTTGCTCCTTAGCCTGACGCTCCCGGGCCACTTCCGAGGCGTGGGTGGCGGCCAGACGGGTCAGTTCCTGTTCCTGACGGTGAGCCTGGGCGGCAAGGTCATCGGCCCGGTTTTTCTGCTGGAAGCCCCAGGTGCCAAGACCGGCCAGGGTGGCCAGGAGGGGCAGGGCCGCGGCGGCCATCAAGCCCCAGGTGGGACGCTTCCGCTCGGTGCGGCTGCGGTGCTGGGCCTCCCGGCGGAGGTCGTCGGCCAAGGCGTTGAGCTCGGCTGTCGGTTCCGACACGCTGGAAGTCATCACGGGCCCCAAGCCCAGCAAATCGCGGAGTTCGGCTCGGAGCTGAACGTCCTCTGCGGGTTCGAAACGCCGGGCGGGATCAGACCAGGGCATGCAGGCCTCCTGAAGGGTTGAGCTGATCTTTGAGTTGGGCCTTGGCCCGGTGGATGCGGGTCTTCACGGTGGCCTCGGGAATGCCAAGGATGTCCGCGATCTCCCGGATGGAAAGGCCTTCGACCACGAACAGCCACAGGGCCTCCCGGAAGGTGGGCGAGAGCAACCTCATGCGCTCCCGTACTTCCTGGTTCAGGACTTGGTCGTCGGCGCCGCCGGCGAGACCGGGTTCGGCGACAGCTTCCAGGCTGAGGTTCTGGTTCTTCATGGGACGACGCTCGGTGAGGGACAGGGTTCGCACGGTGCCATACAGGAAGGCGGTGGGGTGTTCGACCTGCACTTCCCGCTGCATGAGGATGACGAAGGCCTCCTGCGCGATGTCCTCGGGGAAGGTGGCCCCGTAACGACGCGAGTAGCTCACGAGCCTTGGATAAAGTTCGGCGAAGGCGGCATGAAAGGCCTCCTGGGTGCCGAACGGTGTTTCCATGGGGGACTGCGACATGCATGAGCTCCGACGCCTTAGGATGCCAGGAATGCAGCAGAGGTTCCGGCTAGGCTGGAAGGGATGGAACATCCCCTGCAAGCTTGGCGCGACACCCTCGAGGAGTTGGGGGTGATGGGCTTGGTGCGTGAACCCGCACCCGCGGTGCAGGCAACCCCGCCGAGCCGAACCAGCACTCCCCCATCCACAACCCGCCCACCCTCGACCCACCCTGCCTCCAGACCCGCTCTACCAGCTGCCGTGACCTATGTTCCACCCACGGACCCGGTGGGCTGTCCCACAGCCGGAGCTGTCGCAGCCGCCCAGAACCTGGCTGACCTGCAGCGCGCCACCGAAGGCTGCCTGGCCTGCCCCCTGGGTCCGGGCCGCCTGAAGTTCGTCTTCGGTGAGGGGAATCCCCAGGCCAGGCTGATGTTCGTGGGCGAGGGTCCCGGCCGCGACGAGGACCAGGTGGGCCGGCCCTTCGTGGGCAAGGCCGGCGAGCTGCTGGACAAGATGATCGCGGCCCTCGGCATGCAGCGCGACCAGACCTACATCGCGAATGTCGTGAAGTGCCGCCCCCCCGACAACCGCACACCCACCGCCGAAGAAGCCCAGGCCTGCCTGGGTTACCTGCACCGGCAGATCGAGCTGATCCAGCCCGCCGTGATCGTCACCCTCGGGGCCACGCCCCTGCGGGAGCTGGTCGGTGTCAGCGAAGGCATCACGCGGGTGCGCGGCCAGTGGAAGCGCGTGAAGGTAGGCGACCGCGAGATCCCCGTGATGCCGACTTTCCACCCCGCCTATGTCCTTCGCCAGTACACCCAGGAGGTGCGCCGTGCCGTGTGGGAAGACCTGAAAGCGGCCAAGGACTGGATCGACCGTCCCGGCCCTGAAGACTGAGGACTGAGGACTGACTGCACTCATGTCATGCTAGGCGCAGCTTTCGAGGGCCGCCCATGCGTCTTGTCAACGTGTTCTTTATCGTCCTGCTGCTGCTGGTCCTGATGGTGCTGGGCAACCTGTACCTCACGAACCACGACCTGCTGGTGCGCGAAGTGGTCGTGTTCGGCGAAAGCATCAAGCTGCAGAGCGTCATCCTCATCACGTTCCTGCTCGGCTTCCTTTTGAACGTGCTCTACACCGGCATCATGGAAGTGATCCGGCTGGTGCGTGGACTCAACGATTCGGCCGATACGCGCATCGTCAAGCGCATCTCGGAGCGCATGCAGGATGCCCGCGACCTGGTGGCCCATGGGCTGCCCCGCGAGGCCAAGGAGATCCTCGTCCACATCCTCGAACAGCGCCGGGAGCACATTCCCGCGCGCGTCCTTCTTGGCGAGATCCTCATCAAGACCGGCAGCGCCGACGAGGCCGTGAAACTGTTCCAGACCCTTTGCGAAGAGGTACCGGACCAGGTCGAGGGTAGGTACCAGCTGGCCGAAGCTTTGATGGCGGTTCGAAATTCCGAGGCCTCGGTGGCCGTGTTGAAGAAGCTCGCTGCCGATCATCCCAAGAAGGCGCTCCGTGCCTGGCGCCGTCTCCGTGCCATCCACATGGAGGCCCATCGGTGGGAGGAAGCCGCCGAAGCCCACAAAAAATTGCTGGCCCACTTCACCGCTGAACTGACCCAGGGCGAGAAGGCTCAGGGTTCAGCCTTGGCCTACCAGATCGGCATGGCCAAGGTGGACGCGGACCAGTTCAAGGACGCGGCCCAGATCTTCCAGCAGGTCATCAAGGACGAGCCCGACTTCGTGCCGGCCTACCTCAGCCTGGGTCGCTGCATGATCCTGCAGGATCAGGAGGCCCAAGGTCTGGAGATCCTGATCGAGGGCTTCCGCAAGACGGGGGAAGGCACCTTTTTGCAGGAGCTCGAGGACTATTTCATCCAGCTGGGCCGTCCCGAGGATGGCCTGGCCCTCATGCGCCGCCTGGCCGCCACGTCCAAGCACGCCTCCACCGCCAAGTTCTTCCTCGGGAAGATGCTTTACCGCCTGGAAATTCTCGATGAGGCCCTGGACCTGTTCCAGGAGGTGCGCAGCCAGGTGGTCTACAGCCCCATCCTGTTCTTCTTCATGGCCAAGATCCACAGCCGTCGCGCCCGCCTGGATGCGGCCTTGAACGAGTACCGCCAGCTGCTCCGCAACCTGGGGATCCTCAAGCTGCGCTACGAATGCGCCGTGTGCAACCAGCGCACCCAGGACTACGCCGACCGCTGCGAGAACTGCGGCAGCTGGAACAGCAACCACTTCCTCTTCAAGGAAAGCGACCTGCCCGAAGGCCCCATCCGGAATGAGTCGGGTAGTTGGATGGCGATGCTGTGAGCTCTGCGCTGCGCCGGTACGGCGCAGCGCTAACAAAAAGGGCGCCATGGGCGCCCTTTTTGTAGTTATGGCTCAAGTAACTGATGATGGAAAAGCCTACGCAATGGCCTGTCGAATATCGAACAGGAGGCGCTTGAGTTCCAGCTCGGAAAGCTGGAGGGGCACCTGCTGCTTGACCTCTTCTTTGCGATAGAAGGCGATGCGCTTCACCACGATCTTGTTCTTGCCAATGCTGATCTCGTTGAACTGGATCTGGGTGTCGTCCTTGTAGGGGGGCAGGCTGCGGAGTTGGATGTACATCCCCCGCCGATCATGGTCCACGATCTCGAGGCGCTCCTTGAGGTAGTCCACCTGCTCGGAGAGTTTCTCCGCCTTGGTCTTCAGCTTGGCGAAGCTGAGTTTCTTGGGGACATGCCGCTCAAGCACCATCTCGCCCAGTTGCACCCCACCATCCCCGCGTCGCAGGAAACCATCCAGGGTTCCGTCCAGTTCAACATCGGTCTGATGGAAGGTCTCGAAGCCCTGGAACTCGCCGGGGAGCACAGAGTCGTCATAGCGCTTGGCTTTGCGGGACAGCTTCATGGAACACCTCGGAAGGGGCGGAACCCCATCAGAGCCAGAGCCGTGCCAGGAATTTTCTACCTTGATCGAAACGGTACAGCCCTTGAATTGCCAGCACTTCCCGATGGGGTTTGCCCAGCGGTACCTGCCCAGGCATCCCCGCCGGGCCACCTTGTCTGTCCATTTATGGTCAGGCAGGTTCTAACCTGTTCAATCCTGGACAGGCCTCAGGTCCGGTCCACCTGGGCCCACCTCTTTCGGTAGATCATGCGCTCTAGAGCCCGGCTGTAGGGGCTCCAAGAACTTCCGCCGGACTCGTCGTGTACCGCACGGAACATGACTTCCAGTTTCCCGTCCAGGTCGTCGAGGTAGTGGACCAGGAGCGCCTCGGGAGTCTTCGGCAGCACCGGGGAACCGAACTCCAGGCGCCCGTGGTGGCTGAGGACGATGTGCAGGATCTGCATCCGAAGCTCTTCGGGAAACCCGGGGATCTTGCCCACCGCACGGCTGATCCACTCCGCCTCCAGGGCAATGTGACCCAGCAGGTTGCCGGCATCGGTGTAGCCGAAGCTGCGCTGATAGCTCAGTTCAGCGGTCTTGCCCACGTCATGGAGGAAGACGCCAGCCACCACCAGGTCACGGTTCAAGCCCTGGTAATGCGCACAGGCCCGCTCGGCCATGCCCAGGATGGACAGGGTGTGCTCCAGCAGTCCTCCGAGGAAGGCGTGGTGCATGGACTTGGCCGCAGGTGCCAGGGCAAAGGCTGCGCGCAGGTCGCCATCCTCCACGAACAGCACCTTCAGCAGCTGGCTGATCCAGGGATCGCGGACCGACACGATGAATCCATCCAGCTCCGTCAGCATCTCGACCACGGGGCGGGCACTCACGGGGAAGAAAGCCGAGAAGTCGCCCACTTCGGCATCCGTGGCGAACCGGGCCTTGTCCAGCTTGAGCTGGAGGCGCCCGTTGTAGCTCGTGACCGTACCCTTCACCCGCAGGAAGACATCGGCTCGGATGGCCTCCATGTCGCCCTCGATGGCTCGGACGTCCCACAGGAAGGCCTTCAGATCGCCCGAGGCATCCGACAGCTTCAGCTCCAGGTACTCGCTGCCCTTGGTGCTGATCTTGTACGCCGCCTCCTGCGCCAGGAGAAAGCCCTGGAAGGGATCCCCCTCCTTCAGGTTGCGGATGAGGGGCTGGTCGGACATGGGTACTCCAGGCTCGCCCCAGGATGGCATCCTGGCTGCGACAGCGCGTGTCTAGTGATTGCGGGGGGCTTTGGGCGGAGGCGCGAAGGGATCCTCGTCTCCATACCCCAGATCGAGCGGGACGCGCTTGTCTTCGAGCACTTCAAAGAGCGACCACTGATCGGCTTTCTTGACGTTGCCATCGGGGAGTGCGAGCACCCGAAGCTTCAGCACCCGGTTGTAGAGGGGGAATTCGAGCTCGTCCTCGGTCTTGATGTCCTGGCTGGCCTTCCGGGGTACCCCGTTCACACGAACCATCCCCTCGTCGCAAAGCTGGTTGGCCAGCTCCCGCCGCTTGATGAGCAGGCTCTTCTTGAGGAAGGCGTCGAGTCTCATCGGTTCAGCCCTTCAGGATCTGATCCTTGGGTACCAGGTAGCGAATGTTCGCACGCATCCGGAGGTTGGCCAGGTACTGCTCGATGGCATTCTGCGCCTTGGGCTCCTGCAGCTTCTCCAGGATCTTCGCCTTCACCTCGGCAAACGCCTTCACAGGGGCGTCCTCCATGGAGATCAGCTGGATGAGGTAGAGATCCTTGTCTGTTTCGATGGGGGCCGAGACCTGCTCTGGCTTGAGTTTCACGGCCGCCTCTTCGATGCTGGCCCGGAGGAAGCCCTTGTTCATCCAACCCAGATCGCCCCCCGTGACCTTGCTGGGGCTCGTGGAGTGCAGGCGGGCCAGTTCCTCGAAGGTCTTGCCGCCCTTGAGCTCAGTCTGAACCAACTCCAGCTTCTTCCGGGCCTCGGTCTGATCCTCGACGGTGGCGCCCTTGGCGATCACCAGCTCACGGATGCGGAAGCGGCTCGGCATCCGGTACTCGTCCTTGTGGTCCTCGTAGTAGGCGCGCAGTTCGTTGTCCTCCACGGCCACCTTGGAGAACACCTCGCGCTGAAGCACGAACTGCTGGGTGGCCTGCTGCTTCTGACGCTTCATGAACTCGGGGAGCCCGATGCCCAGGCTGCCCTTGAGTGCCCGCTCCAGGTCGGCGTCCGTGGCGAAATTGTTCTCCTTCTTGATGCCGTCGATGCTGGCCCGGACGTAATCATCCGAAATCGGGGAACCCAATTCGGCGCCCTTGTCCTCCAGCAGGAAGGCATCCACCAGACCCTGCAGGGTCTTCTCGCGGGCGTCCACCAGCTTCTCGTCCAGTTCCTTGCCTGAGAACTGCCGATACAGCGCCGCATGCTGCTGCTCGACGGCCTGGTTGAGACCGCGCCGGGTGATGATGTGCTTGTTGACGACCACGAGGATCTCCTCGCGGACCTCGGGTTTGGTTTCGGCCATCAGGCCAGGGGTGGCGAGCAGGAGCGCCAGCGTGGTTGCGAGCAGCTTCACTGGGCACCACCTTTGGTGGCATCGGGAGTCTTGGGGGGCTCAGGCGCCTTCGGGGTGGGAGCGGGTTTGGCCAGTTCGAAGGGGATCTCCTTGCGGAGGCCTTCCATCAGCTCGTTCCACACGGTCGCCTGACGCTCCTGCTGGGCCATCTTCTCCGCGGCCGCCTTGGCTTCCTCGAAGGGCACTTGCCGCGAGGGTTTCCGCGCCTCCACCTTGACCAAGTGATACCCGAACTGCGTCTTCACAGGGACACCGACTTCTCCGACAGGCTGGGTGCGAGCCGCCGCTCCAAATTCAGGCACCCAGGTGGAGGGGTCCGCATCCGCATAGAGGCCGCCGTTCTCCTTGCTGCCTGGGTCGTCGCTGTAGGTCTTGGCCAAGTCTTCGAATTTCGCGCCGCCCTTCAATTCGTCCTGGACCTTCGTGACGCGGACCTTGGCCTCGTCATCGGTCAGGCCCGGCTGGCCCTCGCCGCGCTTGACGGAAACCAGAATGTGGCGCACTGACACCAGGTCAGGCTGCTTGAACCGATCCGGGTGCTTGTCGTAGAAGGCCTTCACGCCGGCCTCGTCCACGGCCAGCTTCTTTTGAAGGTGCTCGCCTTCCTTGGCCAGAAATTCCCTGGCCAGGAGGTCGTCCTTGGCGCGCTTGAGGGACATCTGGAAGCCCTCGCCCTTGTCCAGGCCCAGGCGCTTGGCCTTCACGGAGAGCAGCTTGCTCTCGGCCATGCGCTTGACGAACTCATCCTTGCCGCCCTGGATCATGAGGATCTGCATCTGGTCCTGCTGGCCCAGCAGGCGGAAAGCGGACTGGAAATCAGCCTCGGTGAGGGTCTCGCCGCCCACCCGGGCCAGGACCGCAGGCTCGGGTCCGGCCGGGGCCTTGGCGGATTTGGCCTTGCTGGCGGACTGGACGGGCTTGGGTGTGGCCTTGGCCGGTTCCTGGGCAACGACACCGAGGGCGAGCAGGGAGATGAGAGAAGCACGGATCATGGTTGTCCTTGAATGGATCGGCCCCTAACGGCGCCGTCCGCCGAGAAGGTTCATCAGCGCGATGAAGATGTTGTAGAGGCTCACGAAGAGGGAAAGGGCAAAGCCGGCGGGATCGCCGAAATCATCGGTGCGCAGCATGGTCGAGGTGTCCCAGAGCAGCTTGGCCGAGCAGGCGATGACCGCCACGCCGGAGATGATCAGGCTGAAGGTCTCCAGGTGGAAGATGGCCGCGGCCAGACTTCCGAAGAACATCACCGCGATGCCGACGATGACGAAGTTACGGAGGAAGCTGAAGTCCTTCTTCGAGACGAAAGCCGTGACCGTGAGGGTCATGAAGACCACACCGGTCATCCCGAAGGCCAGGAACACGGGCTTGAACCCGGCGCCCTGGGCGATTACCAGGGCGATGATGCCGGCGATGACGCCCGAGACATAGGTGAACAGCCCGTAGGCGATCTTGTTCAGCGGCTTGCGGCGGCTGACCGAGGAGGCGAACAGCAGCGTGCCGAACTGGACGCCGAAGAGCACCCAGCCCAGGAACCGGCCCGCGATGGGCACCAGGGCCATGGCCACGAAGGGGGCACTGAGCGCTCCCAGGGCCGCCACGGCGAACCCGCCCATGAGCCACAGATAGACGCTTCGGACAAAATCGATCCGGGACTGGGTCCCCTCCAAAGCTCCCTGCCAAGACTGCTGGTAATCCATGCCACGCTCCAAGGGAGATCCGGACGCGGATCCCACTCAGATCCTAACATTCCCCCACCCTATACCCTGCCGTGACCCGCCCCGAGGTTCCGTGATCCCCCCTCCCTGGCACGATCGCCTCCAGCAGCTGGCCGAGCGCCGGCGGAGCCTGGGCCGGGATCGGTCCATCCAGCCCGCGACCGGCGTGGATGTCTGCTCAAACGACTACCTGGGCCTGCGCCGCGATCCCCGTCTTGCGGAGGCGGCGGCAACCGCTGCCCGGGTCCATGGGGCCGGCGCCGGGGCTGCTCGCCTCCTGCGCGGCACCTGCAGCCTCCATGATGATCTGGAGGCCACCCTGGCCCACTGGAAGGGCACCGAGGCCTGCCTGCTTTTCAACACGGGCTACCAGGCCAACGCCACCCTGGTCCCGGCCCTGGTCGGCCGGGATGACGCTGTGTTTTCGGATGCCCTCAACCACGCCTCTCTGGTGGATGGTTGTCGCATGGCCCGGGCCGGTGGTGCTCAGGTCGGCATTTTCCGTCATCTCGACCTGGACGATCTGGCCGCGCAGCTCGGATCCTGGCGCGCCAAGGCCCCCGCCGGCGCCCTGGCGTTGGTGGCCAGCGATGCGGTGTTCAGCATGGACGGCGACGCCGCCGATCTTCCCGCGCTGCTCACCCTGTGCCAACGGCACGACGCCCTGCTGCTCATTGACGAGGCCCATGCCACGGGCCTGCTGGGCTCAGATGGCGCGGGGCTGGCCCAGCTTCAAGGGGTCCACGGGCGCGTGCCGCTGGTCATGGGCACCCTCGGAAAAGCCCTTGGCGCCTTCGGGGCCTTTGTCTGCTGCGACAAGGTCCTTCGCGACCACCTCCTGAACACCTCACGGGGGTTCATCTTCTCCACCGCCCTGCCCCCACCGGTCCTGGGTGCGGCCCTGGAGGGCATCCGCCTCGCCAGGACCGAACCGTGGCGCCGGGAACGGGCCCTGGCCCTGGCGAATCAGCTGCGGGATGCCCTGGGACAACCCCACCAGCCCTCTGCCATTGTCCCCGTTCCCGTCGGCGCCGATGCCGACGCCATCCGGCTTGCGCAGTCGCTGCATGCCCTTGGCTACGATGTGCGGGCAGTGCGCCCCCCCACGGTGCCGGAAGGCTCGGCCCGGCTGCGGATCACCACGGGAGCGCACCTGCTTGACGCGGAGGTGGCGGCGCTGGCCTCGGCCCTCCTCCAGGCGCGTTGAGACTGACTCATACCAATCTGCATTCAAAAATAGAGATTCACCACGGAGACACGGAACCCACGGAGGTGGCACGGAGGCCTCCGTGCCCCACCCATCCAGCTTCGCGGGCGCGACGCGCCCAGGGGCCGCAAGCGGCCCCGCCGGCGGTTG
>JANYAZ010000250.1 GCA_025361045.1 Geothrix sp.
AAGCCGGACTCATAGCCCACGCCATAGCAGATGCCGAGGAGGGTGTTCTCGGGCAGGCCAAGCTTGTCGAGCTGGAACTTGAAGCCGATGCCGTCCACGAGGGCATTGACGGCCAGGGCCTGCGGGGTGGCCTGGCGCTCACCGCCCTCCCGGACTTCGAACGGCGGGCCGTCCGAGGTGTTCTGGCGGCCGATGGACAGGATGCCCACGGGGAAGTCGTAGACGAGGCTGGCGCGCTCCACGCGGAGCACGTCGGTTCCGGGGACTTTGGCATCGTTGAAGGAGTTCGACACGGTGTTGGGCGACCCGTTGAACACGGGCACGTCAGCGCCGCCGTGGACCTTGTACATCGTCAGGCGGCCCATGATCTTGGCGTGCTCATTGACGGTGATGCCCATCCGGAGGCGCAGGCGGGTGGACCACTGCACGGAGTTCGTGTAGTCCTGGGCGGGAACGCCCTGGGTCAGTGCCATGAAGGGATAGGGGTAGCCCGGGGGCAGCGAACCGGCGGGGGCCCCGGCGCTTTGGGCAAAGCCCATGAACTGCGTGTAGGGCTTGAAGCTCCACTTGCTGCTTTCGAAGCGGGTGCGGAGATCACCGCCCCACTGGATGTTGTCGCCGGCAATCTTGGTCTCGACCTTGACGAGGCGCGTATCGACTTCCTGGGCGGTCGCAGCTTTCTCCTCGACGGCCTTCAGCTGGACCTTCAATTGTTCGATCTGCTTCTGCAGATCCTGGTTGGACTGGGCACTCAGGGCTGCGGGCGCCAGCATGGCGACCAGCGCGAGCATGATTCGGGAGGGTTTCATTGGGGTGTCTCCGGGGTGGGGGTTTAGGAACAGGAGAGGGGAGCGCGTCAGCCCTGATCAGCCGCCGCAGGTTTCAGGCTGCGGGGAGTCGGAGGCGTGGTTCACCAGGAAGGTCTGGACGTCTTTGACCTGCTCGGGCTTCAGGACGGTGTCGAGCTTCTCGGCGCCCTTCTTGTGCTTGCCGGCGGCGAAGTAAGCCTTCCACTGGGCCTGGGTCTTGGAGAGCGGGGTGACTTCCTTGGCGCTGCCTCCCGAGGTGTGGCAGGACTTGCAGGTCTTCTTGAAGAAGAACTTGCCCTTGGTGTCGCTGCCGCCTTCGGCGGCCAGGGGTGCCACGAGGGCGGCGATGAGGGAGAGCACTTTGAGGGTGTTCCGCATGGAGCACATCCTTTCTGGGTGGGAAATGAAGGCAGGGCGACGCCACCCCGCGCCGGGGAGAGCGTTGGATTCGTTCAATCCGCATAGGGCCGGAGAGCAGCACTCGCGGGTGGGTCTCGACATTGATGATGATGAGGTGGCTAACGCGGTCAAGTCGTTCGTGACTATGATCACTATTAATTAAATAACCACAGAGTAATTTGATTTTCTAGTCTCGATTGGCATGGAACTGGAGGTCCCCGGTGGGCGTGAAAGGGGGCTGTTATGGTGGAATCCCGAGGATGTCGCCATGGATTCAGACCCGACCCTTCCCACGCCTGAACAGGATGCAGCCGTCACCCCCGTGATGAACCTGGCCCTGCGGCGGCAGGTGCTCGTGTGTACGTCCAAGAGCTGCGCCGCCAACGGCTCCGAGGCGGTGCTGGAGGCCTTCAAGGCCAGGCTGATCGGCGAACAGCTGCTGTTCTACAAGGGCAACCGGGAAGGCGAGATCCAGTGCATCCAGTGCGGGTCCGTCGGCTTCTGTGCCATCGGTCCCGCCGTTCTCGTCTACCCCGACGGCATCTGGTACGCCCATGTCACGCCCGCGGACGTTCCCGAGATCATCGAAAGCCACCTGAAGGGTGGCGTGCCCGTCGAGCGCCTGGTGCGGAAGCGGCTGGGCTAGCCCTCTTCGAGTTCCCAGGCTTGACGGTCTTCCTGGGTATCCACATCGGCCCATTCTGGCCCGTGGCAGGGTACGGTGAGGTGCGGCAGCGAGGTGGCCATGACCACCAGGGAGCGGGCGGCGGAAGCGGCCAGAGAAGGACGCAAGGCATCCGGCACCCACCCTCCCAAGGGCTGCAGGTGTCCGTCATAGAGAGCCATGACCCAGTGCTTGGCGGCAGGGTCCTCGGCTTCACAGATCCTGGCCCACTCGGCCAGCCGCTGGGGCGTCCACCGAACCTGATCACAGGCCACGACCCACCAGCGGTCAACTTCAGGTGTTTCGGCCCTCGCCCAGGCCTGCAGGGCCACAGCGGGGCCTTCCCGGGGATCCTCCTGGCGGGGTAGATCCGGATGATCTGGCAGGACATCGCCGAGCACCAGCATGGGCCCGCCCTGGAACACCGTTGCAAAAACCTGGACCAGATGACCACCCCAAGACCCACCACCAGGGTGGTGCAGCGCATGCTTCGGAGCGCCCATCCGGCGACCTGCGCCGCCACTCAGGAGCAGCAATCCGACCCTCATCCGCCCACCTGCCACATACCCTGGCTGAGGGTTGGTTGTTGGCCGCCACGCATGGGATGGCATTCCAGTTTCTCCGTCAAGGCTTGTCGAATGAGACCCACCAGATCCTCATGCGAGGCGTGGTTGCGGAGTGGTTCAAGCAGGTCCACGGGGTGCCCCCCGAACAGGCAAGCTTTCAGGGCGCCGTGACTGGTGAGGCGGACCCGATTGCACCGGTCGCAGAAATCGGCACTGAGGGTCGAAATGACCCCGACCTTGCCGATGCTGCCAGGCAGTCGGAACAACCGGGCCGGGCCCTCCTCCAGGCCGAGTGCGGGCTCTTCCTCTAAGTCCGTGCCGAGGCCCTCCTGGATGGTTCGGAGAATTTCTGCGGCTGGCATGAACTGGCTCCCGTCCCAGCCATTGCCCTGGTAGGGCATGAACTCGATGAAGCGCACCTGGAAGCCATCCTGCTGAGCGAGGCGGGCCAGCGGAACGATCTGGTCCTCATTCCAGCCCCGAAGCACCACGGTGTTCAACTTGGTCTTCAGGCCCACGGCCCTCGCAGCCTCCAGGCCAGCGAGCACCTTGCCCAGCCCGTTTTTGCCGGTGAGCCGTTCGAAGGAGCCTGAATCCGCCGCATCGAGGCTGACGTTGACGCCGGCGAGTCCCGCGTCGCGCAGCGCCCGAGCCTTCCGGGCCAGATGGATGCCATTGGTCGTGAGGTGCACGCGGCCTTCGACCTCGGGGCTGATGCCCGCGATGATCGTTTCCAGATCACGGCGCAGGAGGGGTTCCCCGCCCGTGAGTCGGACCTTCCGGATGCCCAGGCTGGTGAACACCTTCACCAACTGGACCACCTCGTTGCGGCTCATGGCCGGCGGTTCGATCCGCTCGCTGACGCCGGTCCGGGGCTTGCAGTACACGCAGGAGAGGTTGCACTGCTCAGTGACGGACACCCGGAGGTAGCTGATGTCCCGGCCCAGGCCATCCTTCAGACCATCCTTCACCCGAAGCATGCGGGGCAGGGGGGTCTCAGGCGGGGTTGCAAAAGGAGGGGGCACGTCGGCTCCGGGCATCTCCAGGATGCAGGTAACGAAGGGCTGCGGCCAAGGATCGTGCCGCAGGTCACAGGAAGTAAGGGCCTGGCACCGTGGGACTGGGCAGCCGCCTTTCTCTGCCGGACCGCATCCATGGGACCATAGGCCGATGCTTGTGGACGCGCACTGCCATCTCACGGGTTCCTATCTGGCCGCCGACCAGGTGGAGGCGACTTTGTTGCGAGCCCGGTCCCATGGG
>JANYAZ010000291.1 GCA_025361045.1 Geothrix sp.
GTCCTACATGATGCAGGACCGCACCAGTGAGGCGATCCGTTCGCTGGAGCAGGCCATCAAACTGGATGGTGATTCACCTGGGTCCTTCGAGGCTTGGATGCTGCTGGGACGGCTGCGCCTCAGCAATCCGGCCTGGTCCACTCGGGCCATCGAAGCCCTGCAAGTGGCTTCCAGGCTCAATCCACGGGCTGCAGAGCCCTGGGCCCTGATGGGTGAGCTCTACCATCGCAAGGGTTTCCGGGCGAACGCCCAGGGTTGCTTTCGCCGGGCGCTGGAACTGGATCCCTCCGTGGCCGTTCCGGCCGGGTGGTCCCATGAAGATCCCACGCTGCCCTCGAAGGAAACCCAGCCAAGCCTCATGGGCAAGCTGAAGGGCATGTTTGGTGGCGGGAAGGGCTAGGGTTTTCGCCCTTCAGGTTTGGGCGAGCCGCTGCAGACCTTCATGGGTGGGATGCAGCCGGAGGCCCTGATCAAGAACGGCCCGTCCCTGCTGAGCCTGTCCCGCCTGCAGCAGGAATGCGGCCACCAGGGCATGCCAATGACCGTCGCCGCGGTCTGGCAAGGCGCGAAGGGCTGCCCAGGCATCGGCGGCGGCCTGGGCCTGCAGGCCGAGCTGGAGGTCCAGGGCGATCATCTGAACATGCAAGGCCTCATCCTCAGGGGCCCGCTTGAGAGCCTGGAGCAGGCTGGCTCGAGCCTCATCCATCCTGCCCAGGGCTGCGAGTGACTGAGGGAGCTGACGAGATGCAAGCGGATGTCCGGGGTGTTCCTTGAGAAGTCGTTGAAGATGAGGCAAAGCCTCTTCATGACGATCAAAATGGATATGAGCCAAAGCCAGCGTGGCATGTACCGCGGCTGGAGTCGCTTCTTGCATTCGCGTCAAAGCCAGGGCGATCTCCAGGGCAAGACCCCACTCTTGAGCGATGGATGCCTGCAGCATGAGGTTGAAGCGAGCCTGCTCACTGTGCGGATGCTGCTGGGCCTCTTCTTGGGCCAGGTGGAGGTAATAACCGGCCTTCTCGGCCTCGCGGACCGCGTCAACCTTGCCGAAGTGGTGGATCACCGCATTGAGGTTGCGGATGGGAAGCCGACGCTCGGTGAAGTAGGGCGTCAGCAATTCATGAATGCTTCCGACGAAGGCCAATCCTGGGAGCCGCCGACAGAGGCGCAGGCCCAGGAAGTCCCCATAGAAGGGGAGGCAAGCCCCCTCGCTGTATTTGCTGCGGTTGGGCGTGACCGCTTGGCCCAGAAAGATCGCGTGGCCCTCAAGAACATAGTTTCTGAGGGTGAGGTTATAGGCCTGTGACCCACCCTTTGTGATGGCTTTCTGGATGGCCTGATGGTCGCTGGCATCGATGGTCTCGTCCGCATCCAGGATCAAGATCCAGTCACCGCTGCAGTGCCTCAGGCTTTCGTTCCGAGCTGCCGCAAAGTCGTCACACCAGGTAAAGGTGTGAACCCTTGCGCCAAAAGACTGGGCGATGGCCACGGTATCGTCCGAGGATCCGGTGTCCACCACCACCACCTCGTTCACCAGTTCCCGGACCGAGGCCAGGCAGTGTCCCAGGTGACGGGACTCGTTCTTGACGATCATGGCCAGGGAAAGGGTTGGCATAACTGGATGATACGGCTGCCTGGTGGTCCATGAAAAAAAGTTAAAGCTTCTGCCCTGGATCACCGAAAGGAGAAGAAGCAGGGGTTCCACCCCTACCAACCCGGCAGCACGGACGCTGCCTAACGCATCACGGAGGATGCCATGACTTCTATTCTCAACAACATCGCCGCTCTTGGTGCCAGCCGTCAGCTGGGCGTCACCAACCAGGGTCTCCAGAAGACCATCGAGCGCCTCACCAGTGGCAAGCGCATCAACCACGCGGCGGATGACGCAGCGGGCCTGGCCATCAGCAACCAGTTGGGCGCCGATGTTCGCATCGCCTCCCAGGGCCGCCGGAACGCCAACGACGGCATTTCCTACCTTCAGACCGCTGACGGCGTGCTGGATGAAGTCACCAACCTGCTCACCCGCGCGGCTGAACTGGCCCAGCAGGCCCAGAGCGGCACCTCCGGTGCCGACGCTGGCACTGGCAAGAAGGCCCTCGACGCGGAATACCTGAAGATCATCACCACCATCACCGATTTGAATGCCAACACCAAGTTCAACAGCACGGCAGTCTTCGGTGCTACCGCCTCCTTGACTGTGGCCGTCGGTGGATTCTCCAACATCACCGTTACCACCGGCGCGATCACGAATGCGACGACGTCACTCGACACCACGGCCAACGCCGTCACGGCGGCCGCCAGCATCACCGCGGCCCTCACTGCGGTCTCAACCCTGCGTGGCACCATCGGCGCCGGTCAGCAGCAGCTACAGAGTGTGTCCAATTCACTGGGCATCCAGGTGGAAAACTTCACGGCGGCTTATAGCCAGATCCGGGACGCGAACATCGCGGATGAAGTGGTCAACCTGTCCAAGTTCCAGATCCTGAACCAGTCCGGGATCAGCGCCCTGGGCCAGGCCAATCAGTCTGGTCAGTCGATCCTCGCCCTTCTCCGGTAGTAGGGAACGCTGAGTCTCCGGGGGGGCGGGCAATGCCTGCCCTCCCGGATTTCCGGTGAGGAGCGATGCCATGGTCGATCAAGTCAGCCCCACGGGTAGCTTGGCGCCAGTGCTTTCCCTGACCCTTCCGGTGGCTGCGAAGCCGCCAACGGCCCAGGAAAAACCACGCGCCAATCAAGCCGCTGACCCCGCGCCCAAAGGCCCGGAGGGTCAGCCTGTGGACCAGTCTGCCAAGGCTCTCGATACGGCGATCAAGGAGTTCAAGCAATACCTTCAACAGTCGCAGTCGGACCTGATGTTCCAGGTGGACGAGAGCAGCGGACGCACCTTCTTTAAAGTCGTAGATGCAAACACCAAGGAAGTGATTCGCCAGGTGCCATCCGAAGAGATCTTGGCGATGGCGCGCAAATTGCGCGAACTGGCAGACCCCAAGACCGCCCCTGGCGGGCTTGTGGATAAGGAGGGCTGAGCTCTCCCGGCAGGCGGAGGACATTCATGGCCACACCAATGAGCTTCCAGGGTCTTTCGACCGGTTTGCAGACAGATGCTCTGGTGAACGCCATCCTGCAACAGGAAGGTCTGCCTATTCAACGATTGCAGGACCGCCAGACCCGCAATAACTTGCGGGTCACGGCCCTGCAGACGCTCAAAACGAACATGACCTCGCTGTCGACCAGCCTCGCAACCCTGGGCTCCACCAGTTTCGATGCCCGGACGGTCACCAGCACCGACAGCAACAACACCTATGTCACGGCCACGGCCACCGGGGCCTCGACGGGCAATTACGACCTAAAAATAGGTCAAGTGGCGACTAAGGGGCGAATTTCGCCGACCCTCGTCGGGGGCGTGCCGTCCAATCTGGCAGTGGCGGATCCCCTCGCCACACCGGTCTTCACCGGGACCTCCGCGAGTTTTGCCGTCAAGGGGACGGATGGTGTCATCAAGACCCTGACCTTGAACGCGGCCAACAACACGATCTATGGCTTGCGCGATGCCATCAATGCCCTCGGGACGGCCGATCCCAATGTGGTCGGGTCCAAGGGACTGGGCGTCGTTGCCACGGTGGTGAACACGGGCAGTGGGGCGAACCCCTACCAGCTGATTCTGACCGCCAAGGACACCGGGACCGGAACCACCGGGGGCGTGGTGACCATCGCTGATGTCACCGCGGGTGGGGCGGCGAACACGATTGGCATCACGGCGGGCACGGTCGATAGCCTGACGACCCCAACCACGCTGTCCGGGGGCCTTGCTTCCGGCGCAGCCAATGTGGCTCTGGATGCCAAGTTCACGGTGAACGGAATTGATCTAACCCGGAAATCGAACACGGTGACGGATGCAGTGGATGGCGTCACCTTCAACCTCAAACAGGGCGGGCAGGCGACGACCACCACCTTGAATGTGGCCGTCGACAAAGGTGCGATCACCAGCGCCATGCAGGATGTGATCAGCAAATTCAACACGATGGTGAAGGCCTTCAAGGATGCTTCAGGCACAGGTGGTGCCCTGGCCAATGATCCTTCCGTAAGGTCCTTCATCTCCCAGATTCGGGCGGCACTGTCGGGATCGCCGTCTGGTCTTGCTTCGACGGCTGCCTTCACCTCTACAGCGGACCTTGGCATCAAGACAAACCGGGACGGGAGCCTTAGCCTCGACGTCACAACCTTCCAGTCCGCCTTGGACAAGGACCCGGCGGCCGCCAAGCGCGTCTTTGCCTTCTCGGGGATCTCCACCAATGGGGTGGTGTCCTTCTACGGCGGTGGACCCAAGACCACGACGGGTGCTGTGGCCTTCAACATCACTTCATTCACCAGTGGTGGGGTGGTTGCCGGAACCTTCACGGTAGGAGGTACGGATTACGCCCTCTCTGGAACGAATGGCACACTAAGCGGCGTCGCCGGAACGCCCCTGGAGGGGTTGATCCTTTCGGTCACAGGTACGGGCAGCGGCAGTCTCAACCTCACGCGGGGTGTGGGTCAGGCCGCAAGGGATGCCATCTCTGATCTGACAGCTTCTGGAACAGGCAATTTGGCCATGATCCTGTCTGCCATCGATACCCAGAATTCGAACCTCACCCGGCAGATCAGCGTGGGACAGGCCCGGTTGGACCGTCGGAAGGAGACCCTCCAGGCCCAATATGCGCAGTTGGAGGCCACGGTGGGTCAGCTGCAGGCCGCCGGGCAGAGTCTTTCGGGAATCCGCTGAAGTTTGAGTTCGTCTTGAGAGTGCCGAAGACATCCCCAGGAAGGCCAGCCATGACTCCCTACGCCAAAGCCACCGACCAGTACCTCACCCAGCGGGTGAATGGCGCCACCCCAGAACAGTTGGTGGCCTTGCTCCTCGAGGGAGCCCAGCGCTTCCTGGCGCAAGCGGTGCAGGCCATGTCCATGAAGGACTACCCAGCCAAGGGTCACGCCATCAATCGCGTGTCGGCCATCGTCGAAGAACTTGCCCTGCGGCTTGATCCCGAATGCGAAAGTGAACTGGCGACGAACCTGATGCGTCTCTACGACTGGTGGGGCCACGAGATCATCAGCGCCGGCGCTGACCTGGATTCTTCGAGGCTTGAGCGCGTGTCTCGTCAAATGGGGGAGATGCGACAGACTTGGGAACAATTCCACCTGACCCGGGTTGGAACCGGGGAAGGCGCGGGGTTTCAGGCAGGGGGCATGGTCGGATGAGTGACGCGGAAGTCCTGCGAGAGATCGAGCGAATGGAGGCCTGGATGGGGGCTCCTGAGCTGATGCCCGGGCCCGATGGCCTTGCGGAATGGAACCGTGCCTTCCGCATCGCACTGGCTGATGCCGAGCGGGGCCCCGGATGGTCGGACCTCGTCCTGCGTTCCAAGGCGCTTGGTTCCAAGGTCGAGGGGCAAGCCGCCATCATGGCCGCCGAGCGGAGTCGCATTCGGGTCGAGTTGGACTCGCAGGAACTGGGTGGCAGGGCCCTCAAAGGCTACGGCGCGGCGGCGCGCTGATCAGGCCGTTCCGAAGAGACGGTCACCCGCATCGCCAAGCCCCGGAAGAATGTAGCCCTTCTCGTTGAGCTGTCGGTCCACGGCGCCCACCACGATGGTGAGGTCGGGATGGTCGCCCTGCAGCCGCTCCAGTCCCTCCGGCGCGGCCAGGAGGGCTACGAGGGTGAGGTTGATGGCCCCGGCGGCCTTCAGTTGTCGGACGGCCTCGGAAGCGCTGCCACCCGTGGCGAGCATGGGATCAAGGATGAAGACAGGCCGGGCTTCCAGGAGAGGAGGGAAGTTGCGGTAGTAGGGTACGGGCACCAGGGAGTCGTGGTCTCGGTACAGTCCGAGATGGCCAACTTTAGCAGTGGGCAGGAGCTTCAAAAAAGCGGGCAACAACCCGAGACCGGCACGCAGAACCGGCACCAGGACAGGATCCAGGGACTTCAGTCTTTGTGTACCAGTCCGCTCCAGTGGTGTCTCCACCACCACGGATTCGGTGGGAAGCATCCGCGTGGATTCCGTGGCCAAGATCAGTCCCACCTCTTCCAGGAGCGTTCTGAAAAGGATCCCGGGGGTCTTGCGATCACGGATGAGGGAGAGCTTGTGGTGGACGAGAGGGTGGTCGACGACATGGATGGACATAGGGGCCTCCAGGTGCTTTCGGGAAGATCCTAACCTGCCGGAGCCCGCACCAGGCCTGGAAAGCCTCCGACACCGGCCGAACCGACGGGAGAGGCCTGCTGGGATCCTAGCCGCCCTGACCGAAGCGTTGGTTTACATCCATGATGAGCCTCACCTTCAGCTCCGGCTACCAGTAAGAGGCTTCTTACGGCGAGTCCGTAGAGTCACTAATGGAGCGGGTTTCAGACGATAGGTCAGACTTCAAAAGTGTTCTATTTTTTGAGATGGACGTGCTTCCGGAAGGTTCGTTGATGGAAACGAGGTGGCCGTAGGTTGAAAATCGAAAGTGGGCCCCAGGGGGAGGTAGCGTCAAAAAAAATGAAGATTTTTTGTTTTTCTCTGTTGACCTACTCCAGATCGCTGGTTTCATGTTGAATCAGAGGAAAAACAGACCATCATCTTCCCCATAGGGCCTACAGCGAGGTATCTGAGATTTGGAGAGTGGGAAATGCTAAAGAAAGTCGCCATCTTCAAGGCCCTGGATGTGGAAATCAAGAAGCAAAGGGGTCCTGTGGCGGTTAAGGACGCTTACAAGGGGCACCACTCCCTTAAAGAAGAGCTCAGCCAGCCTGGAATCACCATTTTAGGTGAAGTGGCAGGGGGGGATCCGGGTCGCGGTCAGGTGCGGGAGTCCTATAAAGCGTCCACCCACGCCAAGAGCCTGGCCGAAAACGGGGCCCGCGCCCTGTCGGTCGCCACCGACAAATTCCTCTATTTCGGCGAAGACAAGCACCTCTCGGAGGTGCGAAGTCAGGTGAAGCTTCCCTTGGTGCGCCGAGAATTCATCTTCGAGGAGTACCAGGTCGAGGAAAGCAAGATCCTCGGGGCGGACGCGATCTACCTGATGCCCGCACTACTGGCCCAGGATCGACTGCAGACCTTGCTCAAATTCGCCACCAGCAAGGGTCTTGACGTGGTGGTCGAGGTGACTTCGGACGTTGAACTGCGTCGCGCAGTCGAGGCTGGTGCCGACATCATCTGTGCCGTGGGCCGGAATCTGGATACCTGGGAAGCCTCCTGGGAGCAGGCCCTCGCCCTGGTCAAGAAAGTCCCCAAGAGCTGTCTCAAGCTCGTCGAAGGTGGCGTGCATCGCCTGGAGCAGATCAAGCAGGTGGAGGCCCTCGGCGTCCATGGGTTGCTGATCGGCGATGCCCTCCTCGATGACTACTATCCCGGCAAGCGTCTGGCCCAGATCCTGGCAGGCGTGGAGCCCCCGAAAAAAGCCGCGAAGCCCAAGGGCAAGACCGGCTCTGCCGCTGATGCGGCGCAAGCCCCCACGGCCGCACCGGCGGCCAAGGAACGCATATCCACCCAGCGGAAAGACCAAGCCCAACTTGGCGCGAAAGATGCTAAGGGCAAGCCATCTTCCCGCACGACCCCTTCCAACCCCGCCCAAAAGGGCGTAAAGGAGCCACCCATGGCCGAAATGACCAACCCGGTCGCCGCCACCGAACCCGTCGCCGCCAAGAAGCCGGCGAAGAAGGCCGCCCCCAAGAAGAAGGCCGCGCCGAAGAAGGCCGCTGCCAAAAAGGCCGCGCCGAAGAAGGCCGCCGCCAAAAAGGCCGCGCCGAAGAAGGCCGTGAAGAAGGCCGCGCCGAAGAAGGCCGCTGCCAAGAAGCCGGCCGCCAAGAAGGCCGTGAAGAAGGCCGCGCCGAAGAAGGCCGCCGCCAAGAAGGCCGCCCCCAAGAAGAAGGTCGTGAAGAAGGCTGTCAAGAAGGTCGCGAAGAAGGCCGTGAAGAAGGCCGCGCCGAAGAAGGCCGCCGCCAAGAAGCCGGCTGCCAAGAAGGTCGCAAAGAAGGTCGTGAAGAAGGCCGCGCCGAAGAAGGCCGCTGCCAAGAAGCCGGCCGCCAAGAAGGTCGCAAAGAAGGTCGTGAAGAAGGCCGCCAAGAAGTAGGCCATACCCACGCACACAACCTGGCTAAGATCAGAGGGGCGCGATGCCGCGCCTCTCTGATCCAGGTGTCTCCATGAACATCATCGACCGTGTTTCAGCCCTCGAGGTACTGGACAGCCGTGGGAACCCCACCGTGCTGGCCCGGGTGCAACTTTCCGATGGGACGACCGGTCAGGCCATTGTTCCATCGGGTGCCTCCACGGGCAGTCGTGAGGCCCTTGAACACCGCGACGGGGACAAGAAGCGCTACCTCGGCAAAGGGGTGCTCGGGGCCGTCGATGCCGTCAACACTGAACTCGCGGGGGCCCTGCAGGGCATGGACCCCTTCCAGCAGGCCGAGCTCGACGAACTGATGTGCGATCTGGACGGGACTGACAACAAAGGCCGTCTGGGTGCGAATGCCATCCTCGGGGTATCCATGGCCCTTGCGGACGCCTCAGCCAAGGCCTCCCGGATGCCCTTGTACCGCTACCTCGGTGGGGCATCCACCCGGCTGCTGCCAGTGCCGATGATGAACATCATGAATGGCGGTGCCCACGCGGATAACAACGTCGACATTCAGGAGTTCATGGTACTGCCCATAGGGGCCCCCAGCTTCCGGGAGGCCCTCCGCTGGGGCGCAGAGGTCTACCACGTCCTGAAGGGCGTCCTGAAGGCCAGGAAGCTGGCTACCGGAGTGGGTGACGAAGGCGGTTTCGCCCCAAACCTGGCCTCCAACGAAGAAGCCCTCGATCTCATCGGCGAAGCCGTCAAGAAGGCTGGGTACAAGCTGGGCAAGGACGTCTACCTGGCCCTGGATTGTGCCGCCAGTGAATTCCATACCGGCAAGACCTATGCACTCGATGGGGCACAGAAGACGCCATCCCAGCTCGTGGAATACTACGAGGGCCTGGTTTCCCGGCATCCCATCATTTCCATTGAGGACGGGTTTGCTGAAGGAGACTGGAAGGGCTGGAAGGCCCAGACGGACGCCATGGGGGCCAAGACGCAATTGGTGGGCGACGACCTCTTCGTGACCAACCCCGCCATCCTGGCCAAGGGGATAAAGGAAGGCGTTGCCAATGCCATCCTCATTAAATTGAATCAGATAGGAACTGTCACAGAGACCCTGCGGGCCGTAGACATGGCTCACAAGGCGGGCTACCGGGCCATCATCAGCCATCGAAGCGGAGAAACGGAAGACACCTTCATTTCAGATCTGGCTGTGGCCACCGGCGCCGGACAGATCAAGACCGGGGCTCCTTGCCGCACGGATCGCGTGGCCAAGTACAACCGGCTGCTTCAGATCGAATGGGAGCTGGGCGCTGCTGCCCGCTACGCTGGCCGGGAGGCCTTTGGAACCCATCTGAACTAGGAGATCCTTGGGGATGAACGCCAACTGGCTCTTGAAGTCCTCCACCCTGTGGAGCGTGCTGGGAGTCTCGGGGTTTCTGTCCCTGATGGCCATGCTCTTCTCTCAAGGGGGACTGCCTGAGCTGCGCAAGCGGGAGGCCGAGCTGCGCTCTGCCCGAACGCGCCTGGTGGAGTTGAATCAGCGCAACCGAGAGCTCATGGACGAAGTCCAGAAACTGGCCGCGAAGGACCCAGAGCTGATGGAGGCCCTCGCCCGCCGCCAGGGCTATGCGCGCCGGGGCGAGACCGTCTACACCTTCCGCAACCGGGAACGGTAGCTTGGAGCTCCTCCTCGCTTCCGCCGCAGGCAATGTGTTCGGCTACCTCTGGACTGATGAGGCTAAAGATTGTTCTGGTGAGGATTATGCAAAAATTCTGTGTCCCAAGGGCCGGGGGTTTGGTTTAGATGGCCTTTTTTTGATGCAAAGGCCCGGGGCGGGGTCATGGATCTTGGAACACTGGGATGCAGATGGATCTAAATCCTTTTGTTCCAATGGTAGTAGAGCTGCCGTGGCATTTCGCGAACCCCAGGGTGGCCCTCTTGTCGAGGTGGTCGCCAACGGCGAGCGGATTCTGCTCCGCTGCGAAAACGAGGAGGTCGGCATTCGCATGCCCCAGGGACAGGGCTTCGGATTGCGACCCGTCCCCATGTCCTCTCCATGGCCAGCGGGCTTCGGATGGATTGGCAATCCACAGCTGGTGCTGCGCGTCCCCTCGGTGGCTGCGGTGGACCTCGCGGCCTTGGCGCCGCCGCTGCGCCACCACGCAGCGGTGCCAGGCGGCACCAATGTGAACGTGGTTGAGGTCCTGGCCCCGGGAGAGGCGAGGATCCGATCCTGGGAGCGCGGCGTGGAAGGCGAGACGCTCTGCTGTGGGACTGGATGTGCGGTCGCCGCAGCCTGGCTTACACAGACCGAGGGCATCCAGGACTGGCGGCTCCACACGGAAAGTGGTGAGTGTGTGGAGGTGGACCTGGACCTGGATGCGGACGGTGCGTGGCGGGATTTATGGCTGTCCGGCCCGGTCCGACGGCTTGGCACCGTCCATCCAGATCCCTCGTTGTTGCTGCGCTTGCGACACTGATCACACCGGCACTTCGCCGTGGAACCCAACCTGCTAGACTGGCGTGTTCCACACCCGAGGGGTCATCGAGATGCTTGGTTTGACAAGCGCAATCACCGTGATGAGGGCCGACTGATGCGCGCCCGGGTGGTGGCGTTGGCCAATCAGAAGGGGGGCGTGGGCAAGACCACCACGGCCATCAACCTCGCGGCGTCGCTCGCGATGATGGAGAAGATGGTGCTGCTGGTGGACTTTGATCCCCAGGGCCACAGCACCACGGGTTTGGGTTTCCCCAAGCCGGATCATCGGGCAGGTGCCTACGCGTTGATGAAGGGCGCTCCTGCCGAGGCACTCCTGCTCAGTACCGAAGTACCCATGATGCAAGTGCTTCCTGCAGGGAAGGATCTCGCGCAACTGGAATTCGAACTGTTCGAGTTGCCCCAGTTGCAGGTGCTGAAGCTGGCCCTGGCGCCACTCATCAACCGCTTCGATTACATCCTCATCGACCCCCCGCCTAGCCTGGGCATGATCACCCTGAATGCACTCACCGCCGCAGACGAGGTCATCGTACCCATGCCTTGTGAGTTCTTTGCCCTGGATGGTCTGGCGGAACTGACCGAGACCTTGCGTCGCATCCAATCCGGTCCGAATCCCAGACTTCAGCTTGGCGGCATCCTGCTCACGATGGCGGAAGAACGCACCAACCTCGGCGCCGCGGTCGCCGCTGAAGTTCGCCACGCCTTCCCGGGCAAAGTCTTCCAGACCATGATCCCTCGAAACATCCGACTGGCCGAGGCGCCCAGCCACGGGAAGCCTGTGGCCTTTTACGATCTGCGTTCCAAGGGAGCCCAAGCCTACCTCAGCCTTGCGAAGGAGTGGCTTGGCCTGGAGATCCTTGCGAGGAGGGAAGCCTGATGACCCTGCTGAAGCGACCGGCCCTCGGCCGAGGCCTCACCTCGCTCATGAGCCAGATGGCTCCGGAGGATGACAATCAGCGGGAGTTGCCCCTGGGCAGCATGGTGCCCAACCGTGCCCAGCCCCGCACCCATTTCGATGAGGCCGCACTGATCGAGTTGGCGGAAAGCCTGAAACAGCACGGCATGGTCCAACCCATCGTGGTGCGCAAGGTGGGGAACCAGTTCGAGATCATTGCCGGCGAGCGCCGCTGGCGGGCGGCCCGCAAGGCCGGACTCGCCATGGTCCCCGTGGTGATCAAGGATGTTCCCGACGAGCGCCTGCTTGAAATCGCCCTGGTCGAAAACATCCAGCGGCAGGAACTCAATCCCATCGAGGAGGCCACCGCCTACTGGCAGTTGGGAGAGCACCTGAGGCTGACGCAGGAGCAGGTCGCGGATCGCGTGGGCAAGTCCAGGCCCCAGGTCGCCAACACCCTGCGGCTCCTTCGTCTCCCTGCGGAACTGAAGGCAGAAGTGGCCCACGGGCGCCTGAGCACGGGGCACGCCAAGGTGTTGCTCGGTGTGGCGGATCCCCGGCTTCAAGGGCAGTTGGCCTTCGAAGTGGTCCACCAGCAGCTCAGCGTGCGGGCCCTGGAGGCTCGCATCCAGCAGCTGCAGAAGCAGACCAAGACCAAGGGCCGGAAGAAGCACCCCCAGGAACTCTTCATCAAGGCAGCGGCCGAGGAACTGACCCAGTCCTGGGGCACGCGCATCGAGATCAAGGCCAAGGGCAAAGCGGGCACTCTGGTGATGCATTATGGCAGCGAGGGTGAGCTGGATCGTTTGTTCGAGGCCCTCAAGCAGGGTCCGGCGAAGCGCCGGTAGGAGTTCCCATGACGTCCTGGTTCGTCAAGAAGCGTCAACAGAAGACCGCCGTCGAGGAAAAGACGGTCCGCGTCCCCGAGGGCCTCTGGATCAAGTGTGACGCCTGCAAGGAATTGATCTATCGCAAGGAGTTGGTCAATACCCACAACGTCTGTCCCAAGTGCGGCTATCACTTCCGCATCGGGGTGGATGAACGACTCGAGAACCTGATGGACGAAGGCTGGACGACCTTGTTCGGCAACCTTCGCAGCGCGGATCCCCTGGGTTTTGTGGCCATGAAGAGCTACAAGGATCAGCTGAAAAAGCTCGATGAAGCCGGACAGACCGAAGATGCGGTCGTGGTGGTGGAAGGCACCCTTTCAGGCCACGCGGTGATCACCGCCATCATGAACTTCGACTTCCTGGCCGCCAGCATGGGCAGCGTGGTGGGCGAAAAGTTGCGCCTGGGCGCCGAGCGGGCCCTGGAGAAGCAGTGCGCCTTCATCATCGTCAGCTGCAGCGGTGGCGCCCGCATGCAGGAGGGCACCCTTTCCCTCATGCAAATGGCCAAGGTGAGCGCGGCCCTAGCCAAGCTCGACAAGGCGGGCCTGCCCTACCTCAGCATTCTGACCGACCCCACCACCGGTGGCGTCAGTGCCAGCTACGCGATGCTGGGCGATTTGAACATTGCCGAGCCGAAGGCCCTGATCGGGTTCGCCGGGCCTCGCGTCATCGAACAGACCATCAAGCAGAGCCTGCCCGAAGGCTTCCAGCGCTCTGAGTTCCTCCAGGCCCACGGCATGGTGGACAAGGTGGTCAACCGCGATCACCTCAAGGACTTCATCGCCGCCTGCCTGGCGTGGATGATGCCGTCGCCCCGGGACTGATGAACGGCGAATATCAGCCCACGTACATCCCCCGGCTTCAGGAGCGGGGTCATCTGGGCATCAAGTATGGGCTTGAAAACATCCAGACCCTGCTCGATGGATTGGGACGGCCGGACGAGGGGTTTCCCATCGTGCTGATCGCCGGCACCAACGGCAAGGGCAGCACGGGGGCCTTCCTGGCCCACATGCTCAGGGCGGCGGGGTTCGTGGTGGGCTGGACCACCTCACCCCATCTGACGGACGTCACGGAACGCATCTGGGTGGATGGCGGGCCCATTGGTGTGGGGGCCCTGGACCTGTTGCTGGGCGAGGCCTTCGAAGCCGAGGCTCAGTCTGGCATCCAGGCCACCTACTTCGAGTTGATGATCACAGCGGCCCTTTCGGCGTTTCGGATGACCGGTGTGGAAGTGGCTCTGGTGGAGGTGGGCATGGGCGGGCGCTGGGATGCCACCAATGCCACGAACCCCATCCTGACGGCGCTCACCACGGTCGGCCTGGATCATCAACAATACTTGGGCGACACGCGGGAAGCCATTGCCCGGGAGAAGCTGTGCACGGCGCGCGACGGTCGACCGCTCGTGCTGGGCCCGACCCTGGATCCCGAGTGGATTCGCCCCCTCCTGTCCTGTGCGCCCACCTTGCATCCGGCACCCCGGCTGGGGCCTGCGGACATTCGCTGGGACCACTCCCGGGTGGACGGGAAGCGGGTGGGTCTCGCCGGTCTTCACCAGTTGGATAACCTGGCCACGGCCTTCGAGGTCGTGCGTCAACTGCAGGCACTGGATTTCCCGATCCCTGACGAGCGGCTCTGGTCGGGTGTGGCTGACACCCGCTGGCCCGGTCGCCTTTGGAAGGTTCCGGAACTGGATGGCGTGTGGATGGATGGTGCCCACAATCCCGACGGCGCCCGGGCCTTGGCCGACCACGCCCTGGCCTGCGGTGTGCGCCCCCACCTCTACGTCGGCTCCATGGGCGACAAGGACCTGGCCGGTGTGGCCCGGGAGCTGAAGCGGATGCGACCGATCTCCGTGACCTTCGTGCAGGGAGACGCGCCACGCTATGCGACGGCCATGGAACTCGGAGAGGCCTGGGGGCTTGAGGCGCCCATGCTCACCGTGCGTCAGGCCTCGATCCACCTGCGGGCGCAGGCGGAGGCACCGAGGCTGGTGACGGGGTCCCTCTATCTCCTCGGGGACCTCCTCCGGGAGTTGGAGATTCAGCCGTTCTAAGGACCCAGGGGGCACCCTGCCGATGAAGCCCCCATGCGGTGCCTTCTGCTTTGCCTCGGCCTGGCCTGCGCCCTCGGCGCCCAGGTCTCCTTCCATATTGTCGCGGTGGAACGCAAGGGACCGCCTCCCTATGAATCGGCCGATCGGATCTATCGACTGGATGGCGGGCAGAACCGTGGCCTTCGCGTGGGTGACCGACTGCTCGTAAAACAGGCCGGTGTGGCCCACACCATCGGGCATATGCGCGTGATCGAGGTTCGAAGCGAAGCAGCAGAGGCCCAGTTTGAACCAGGAGGCTCGGCTTATCCTATGAAGGGAGACCTGGTCCTCCGCGAGGAACTGAAATGGCTGCCCACCTTTGGGGGGCTCAACCCGGATCCGATCGCGAAGATCAGCCTGCCGGTCTCCTCGCCCGAGGCTCCGCCGAGGGAGGGCGTGCTGTTTTTCCTGCCCCAGCAGGCCGAGCTGAGTGTGGCCGGGCTGAAGAAGCTGGAGGCATGGGTGAAGGAATGGGGCGTAGAGGGACGCTGGACCGTGCAGGTCCCCAAAGCCATCCATGCGGCCCTGCAGAAACAAAGGGCCGAAACCCTCCAGGAAGCCCTCCGGGCCCTGGGGGTCGAACACACCAAGCTGGAAACGGATCCGCGGACAACCGAAGGAAAGTACGATCCGACCTGGATCCGTCATTGGGACTGAGGCGTTAACCTGAACCCATGTCCACCGGTTCCTCCCGTGCTGTCGCCCTTGCCTTGGCTGCCAACGGGGGCATTGCCGTCTCCAAGTTCGGTATGTTCTTCCTGACCGGAAGCTCGAGCCTCCTGACCGAGGCCATTCATTCCAGCGCCGACTGTGCCAACCAGATGCTGCTCTTCCTCGGCATGAGGCAGGGCGCGAAACCGGCCACTTCCAAACATCCCCTGGGCCACGGTCAAGCCAACTTCGTGGCCAGCTTCCTGGTGGCCCTGCTCCTTTTCAGTGCGGGAGGGCTCTACTCCCTCGTGGAAGGTGTCCACAAGATTCGCCACCCCGAGCAGCCGCACCTCCTCGGTTGGGCCGTGGCCCTGCTGCTCTTCGCCGTGGCCCTGGAAGGCTGGTCCCTGCGCGGCGCCCTTCGAGCCGCCGAATCCGAACGCCACGGCCGCTCGCTCCTGCACTACCTCCAGCGATCCAGTCGGACCGAGCTGGTGGTGGTGCTCGCCGAGGACATCGCCGCCCTGTTGGGCCTGCTCTTCGCCCTGGCGGCCGTCCTGCTGACGATGCTCACCGGCAACCCCGTGTGGGATGGCATCGGCAGTGTGGCGATTGGGTTGCTGCTCATCGCCGTGGCAGCCTTCGTGGGGGTGGAGGTAACGAGCCTGTTGATGAACGAAGCCCCGCCCCTGGCCCTGCGCGCCGCGATCCGGGCTGCGGTGGACGAGGACCAAGCCGTGGACCAAGTGCTGAACCTGGTGGCGGTCATCGTTGGGAGTGAGCGCCTGATGGTGGCCCTCCAGGTGAAATTCCGGGAGCAGCCCAGCGGCACCGCCCTGGTGGAGGCCATCAATGCCCTGGAACGCGACCTTCGCCGACGGTTTCCTCAGATCCAACACCTCTTCGTGGAGCCGGACGAGTCCTGAGCTGGGTTTGATCAGGGCAACTCAGAGGCATCCAGGCGGAAGGTCTGGCCCAGGGCGCCGTAGTTGGGGCCGGCCACCGAGGCGAGCCGGGAGACCGGTGTCCAGAAGCTGGCGTCGGCGCAGTCGTGGTCGGCGCTCCAGATGCGCTCAGCCGCATGGGCCGTCAGCACATCCAGCAGCGCCAGCGTGCTGAGGGGGCCCAGCTCGAGCTCTCGGTTCAGCCGGCATTCCAGGGCGACGGGGGCCTCTCTCAGGCGGGGTGGTGTCACGTGCAGGGAAGGCTCTGTAACCAGTCCCAGCCGCTCGACCTCACTGACCTCGGGGGCCACCTCGGCGGCACTGGCGTGAAGGGCTTCCAGCATGGGAAGGTCGGCCAGATGCACCACGGCCTCACCCCGCTCCTTCAGGTTGCGGTGGGTGTCCTTCAGGGAGCCGTCCCGCCGCCGGCCCAGGGTGATGGCCAGCATGGGCGGCCCGAAGATCCCCATGAAGCTACTGAAGGGCGCCAGGTTCACTCGGCCTGACCCGTCCACGGTCGTGATCCAGGCAATGGGACGGGGGATCACGAGGCTCGAAAGAATGCGATAGATGTCACGTTTGGGAAGGGAGGAGAGGTCGCGGGTGATCATGGTCATTCTCCGATGATCTTAATAAAGATGCCGCTGTCCCGGACGGCGGCGACCCCCTGCGTGATGTTCACGAGGCCCGTTCGGCCCGGGACATGGAGCGTGAGGACCTTCCGGTGGCTCTGCATGGGGCGAGCATAACGAAAAACCCCAGACCGAAGCCCGGGGTTTCGTGGAACGGGGTGGTAATCAGTAACCGGCGATCTGGAAATCGTCGAAGTTCACCCGGTTGGCGCTGCCATCGGTCTTGCGCAGTTCGAAGCGGATGGCCCCGGCGGCGTTCACCGTGAAGGTGGCCGTGGCCAGGGTGGTGGATGAGGTGGTTACCGAGGCCCCGGTCTGGGTCCAGGTGGTGCCGCCGTTTACAGAGTACCAGAGGCTCCAGGTGGTGTTCCCATCGGTTCCATATTTTCCATGCTTGACGGTGACGGTTTTGGCACCGGTGGCGAAGGTGAAGCCCATGGTGACCTTGCCGCTGTTGCGCACCCGGACGCTCTGGGTGCCGACCTTCCGGTCAGAGGTGGTGTTGCCCAGCAGGGCGTCGTTCAGGGTCCAGGTGCCGGTGGCAAGGGCTACGGTGCCGGTGGCGTAGGCCCCCTTGGTGCCGGTGTCGAAGTTCTCCGAGAAGCTGGAGCCGGCACTGACCGTGAAGCTGGCAGCGATGGTGTGATTCGCCGAGACGCTGGTGAAGGTGTAAGAGCTGAGGGCACCCTGGCTCACGCCATCCACGGTGACGGCGTTGATCATGTAGCCGGCGGACGGGGCGATGGTGAAGGTCTGGCTGCCGCCGTTCGCCACGCTCACGGCGCCGGGCGGGGTGATGGTGCCGCCCGTTCCGGCGCTGGCGGTGACGGTGAAGGCCGCGGCATTCACCGCAATGGTGACGGTGGCCGAAGCCGACTTGCCCTGGTTACTGGTGGCGGTGAAGGTGGCGACATAGGTGCCGGCAGTGGCAAAAGCATGGGCGACCGGGCCCAGGACCACGGCGGAGGTGCCATCCCCGAAGGACCAGCTGTAGGACAGGGTGCTGCCATCCGAGATGCTGGCGCTGCCCTGGAAGCTGACGGACCCGCCCGCGGTGATGGTGGTGTTCGCCGCCGGGGAGACGATGTTCACCACGGGGGTCGGGGCCACGGGGCCCGAATCGCCCGCGAGGTAGGCGATGGCGTTCATGAAGAAGGCCCGGTTGCTGTTGATGGTGTAGCTGTTGTGGAGGGCCTTGCCGGCGGTGGTGGTGGTGCCGTCGTCGCTGGGGGAGCTGTCGCTGATGGCCACCACGCGGCCCGCGCCGACCGTCGATGTGACGATGAAGCTGCCGGTGTCGCCCGCGATCCCCGTGTGGAGGATCTCTTGGACATTGGGGTTCTGGGCGGTGTTGGGGGACAGGTAGGCGAAGCTGTGGAAGTCCATCAGGCTGAGCGACCCGTAGGTGCCGTGGATGATGGCCTGCTCAGCGGGGCTGGTGCCCGTGGCGAAGGCGGTGCTGGTGGTGTTGGCCAGGGCATCGCCAGGTCCGTGTCCGACCACGAAGGTGAACCCGTAGGGGTTCCCGCCGTTGACGGCGACCAGGTCGTTGAAGACCGTGAAGGCGTCGGTGCTGCCGGGGACGGAACTGGTCACGCGGCTGGCCCCCTGGTGGTTGCCGATGATGAAGAGGCCGCCGCCGCTCTGGACATAAGCATAGATGGCCTGCTTCTCGGCGGCCGTGAAGTACACGTAGCACTCGGGCAGCACGTAGGCGGCGTACTTCGAGAGGTCCTGGGCGTTGGTGACATCGCCGTAGGTGATGCGGCCTCCGGGTGGGAGGGTTTCCACGGCATAGCCGGCCTTGTAGAGATCGAAGCCGAAGGCGCTGATGCCGCCGTTCCAGGCGGTCTCCACGGTGGGATTGGCTGGGGAGGGGATGGGTTCGCTGGCAGAGCAGATCACCCACTCGGCGCTGGTGCCGCCGTCCTCGTGTTTGGTGTGGTTGAACAGGACCTTTTTCCCGGCGGCCTGGGCGAGCATGGAAGCAGCCGCCAGGAGGGCGCAGAGCGCGAATCTGAGGAAGGACATGGTGACCTCGTGAGGGGGGTTGGGGGTAACCCCCATTCCACCCCAGGGGCCGATGAACGCGAGGTGAATTCATCGTTCTTCACAACAATTAACAATGCGGGCGCACCGCCCTCTCACGGCACACTGGAGCCCCACCAGGACTTCCCATGTTCTTGCTCCCCTCCCTTCTGTTTCTGCAGGCCGTCGCCCCGGTTCAGGCGCCCCCGGGCACCGCCTCCGAGGTCGTGCCTCCAGCCCGCATCGAGATGACCACGCCCTTTCCAGTCCACTTGGGTAGTGTCGGCCCCCGGGAGATCAGGGAAGCAAGCTACGGCATCCGCAGCACGCACGACCGGCCTTTCCGCTTCCGTCTGCTGGATTTGTCACTGGGGCTGAGCCTGGACGAAGCACAGCTTGCGGAGAGCCTGAAGCCTGGTGAGATCCGAACCGTACGGATCAAGGTTGATCCGACAGGCATGGAGGGGTTCATCAAGGGAGGCGTTCGCCTGGGGACGGACGACGCGACCCAACCGACCTACATCCTCCGCTACGACATGACGGTTCGACCCGAAGTGGCCGTGGACGCCGAACGCAAGAGCCTGGGGGAGGTCGCGCCACACGAGAGTCCCGAGCTCCGGTTCCGGTTCACAAGGGAAGGCGGCGATCCTCTCAAGCTGGTCCTGGCCAGTGAGATTCCACCTCACCTCGACGCCGAGCTGATTCATGAAGGTCAGTCGGCCAACCTTCGGATCACCCTCCGGCCGAGTCGTCTCAAGCCCGGCACCATGGTGGGTCTGGACATCATCAAAGTGGCGACCAATGGACCCAGACAGCCGTTGTTCACCCTGTATTTTGACTGGCGCCTCGCCGTTCCGGTGATCGCCACCCCTTCCCGCCTGGTGTTCAGCGATGCGAAGACCACCCTGCTTGGGCTTGAACTGACGGCTCGGGATGGCCGGCCCTTCCGCATCTTGAAGGCCGAGATCCAGGGCAAGGGCTTCGAGCTGCTGGATCGGCCAGAGGTCGAGTCCGCCCGGCATGTGATCCGGGTGCGCCGGCTGAGCCGGGCCACCGAAGCCATGTTGCTGGTCGCATGCTCCAATCAGGAAGGTCCCTTGAAGGTGCCGTTGCGCTTCCTCGATCCCAAGGCCCGCCCCCCCAAGGGGAGTCTGCCTGTGCTGCCGCCCGAAGAACACGGGCACCGGCACTAGATGGCCGTTGTTACGAGCCCGCAACCCCGCAGAATCCCGAAGGCCTGTTAACCTGATCCGCCCCTGGAGGTGATCTTTGATTCTCATCGCGGTTCTGCTGCTCGTGGTTGGTGTCCTGGCCTGGCGATGGAAAACCAAGGTCGGTTTTCCCCTGTCGGCCCGTCTGGTCATCGTGCAGTGGGTGGGGCTTGGGTTGGGATCGCTCGTCTTCCTGGCCTCCATGGCCGTGATCGTGCCGCCGGGTCAGGCAGGCGTGGTGGTCCTGTTCGGCACCGTGCGCACCCAGGTGCTTCCGGCGGGCCTGCACTTCATCAACCCCTTCTCCCAGGTGGTGGAGATGGAGGTTCGCACGCGGAACTACACCATGTCAGGCGTCGCCGACGAGGGCCAGAAGAAGGGTGACGATTCCATTCCCGTCATCACCTCTGATGGACTGACGGTGAAGCTGGATTCTACCGTCTTCTACCATCTGGAGCAGGAGCACTGTGCCAAGATCTACGAGAAGATCGGTACCGACGTGGAAGGCCAGATCCTCCGCAGCCAGATCCGCACGTCGCTTCGGGATGCCGCCGCGGGCCTGACCGCCACCGAGCTCTACACCACCAAGCGCATGAGCTTTGTGGAGAACGTCACGAAGACGCTGACGGCGGCCTTCAAGGAACGCGGCATCACCATGGAACAGGTGCTGCTCCGCAATGTCCTGCTGCCTGATCAGATCACCAAGGCCATCAACGACAAGATCAGCGCCGACCAGGATGCCCAGAAGATGGCCTTTGTGCTCCAGAAGGAAAAGCAGGAGGCGGAGCGGAAGCGCATCGAGGCCGAGGGACAGGCCAAGGCCCAGCAGATCGTGAGCCAGAGCCTGACACCCCAGATCATCGAGTACCAGCGCATCCAGGCCCTGCGTGACATCGGGGCCAAGGGCAACCTGATCATCACCCCCATGGGCGGCGCCACGCCCATGATCCAGGTGCCCGCCAGGAAGTAGGCCTGCCGGACGAAATCAGATGCTGGTGGGCTTGGCCTTTGTCTGCTTGAGGTTCAGGGTCACCTTGATCATCTGTCCATCCCGGAGCACGTCGAAGATGATTTCATCCTTGGGGGGTTCCAGTTCCAGCATGGCCTGGAACTGACCCTCGCTTTCGATCAGGCGGCCCTGATAGCCCAGCAGGATATCGCCCATGGCACGAACCTGCCCGGTGCTGTCCAACTCGACGCCCCGCAATCCAGCCAGGGCCGCCGGGGTACCGGCATCCACGCCCTTTACCAGGAGACCGCGGGGCACCCCGAAGAAATGAAGGGCCTGGGCACCGGGGTAGACTTCGAAGCCCATGCGTGGCGGTTGCAAGGCGCCCCGGGCGATGAGTCGGGGCACCACATGGTTCAGGGTGTCCACGGGCAAGGCGAAGCCCACGCCGACAGAGCCTTCGCCCTTGGTGGAGACGATGGACGTGTTCATGCCGATGAGGCGACCACCGTTGTCCAGCAGAGGCCCACCGGAATTGCCAGGGTTGATGGCTGCGTCGGTCTGGATGGAATTGAGGATCCAGGTGTTGTAACCCGTGGCAATCTCGCGGCCCAGGGCCGAGATGACGCCCCTGCTCAGAGAGTGGTCCAGACCGAAGGGATTGCCGATGGCCAAGACCGATTGCCCTACCTGCAGCTCGGAGCTGTGTCCGATGGGAATGGGCCGCATGGCCTCCAGGGGCGCGAAGGCCTGGATCACGGCCACGTCATAGGCGAAGCTGGTGCCGATCACCCGGCCCTTGTAAGACTTCCCATTGGAGAGGGTGATTTCCACCTCCTCCACATCGGCAAACAGCTTGCCTCCTATTTCTGCGCTGATGACGTGGTGGTTCGTGACGATGTGCCCCCACTCGTCCCAGACAAAGCCCGTGCCGCTCCCGGTTGGAATCTTGGTGATGTCCTGGGTTTTCGGGTCCCGGTCCTTGAGAATGGCCGACACGAATACCACGCTGGGCTTGGCATCCTTGAACCGTCGGATGGTGTTGCGCTCTTCCGCACTCAGCGGAAGCCGGGCGGCCACTTCCCGGGGCTTCGAGTGGCTGCGGAACCGCTGGATGATGGCGTCTTCGGTGGGGGGCACGACCTTGGTGGCATGCTGTGCGGCCAGGGACAGAACCATCAGGGCGAAGAGGGCAACACGGATCATGGGA
>JANYAZ010000304.1 GCA_025361045.1 Geothrix sp.
GATGTCGGCAGTCTTGGCGACGGCTTCGACGAGTTCAGCCTTGGTGAGGTTCTCGGCCATGTTGCTGGCCTCCTATGAGATGGCGCCATCGGGCGCTGAGTGATGTACCGCTTGGATCTTGCCTCAATTTCAAAACAGATCAAGCAGAGATATTTTTTTATTTTTTTTGGCCTACCTACCTTTGTCCCAGGATCCATGCGGCCTGGGGAGCCTGGACCCCCAGGAGCGAGGCCGCCTGCGCCAGGGTCCAGCCTGCCTCCATGGCCCTGGAGATGAAGTCCCGGCGGGCTTCCAGAAGGGATTGGGGGGTATGTCCCTCCCCCTGTCCGTCCTCGGCCAGGAGCGCCTTGAACAGCAGGCGTTCCAGGGTGGGACCCAGCTCCGGGGGCACCTCCTGGGACTTCTTGGTGACGGCCTGGGAGCGCAGAAGGCCCTCCTCCTGGGTGATGAGGCCTTTGCGCTGGAGGCGCAGCAACCGCCCGTAGAGCCGCCGGGCCAGGCGCCCCTTGGCCCCCGTGCTGGACCGCTTAGAGACCAGCAGGACGGCGAAATGGTCCAGGAGGGTGCGACGAAGGACGCCCTCGGGGTACACCTCCGCGATCACCTGGTGGATCCATGCCCCGCTGAGCCGCCCGACCGCCATGCCATCTCCTCCGGGCAGTGTGCGGCCAGCCACGGTCCCTGGCGCACGGATCGATAAGGAAAGGCTACAGACCCAACCCCTTGGGCAACCGTGGGCTGGAGATCAGCTCCACGAACGCCGCCCACCGGCGGGCGGGCTCCGCCACCGTACCACCCTGCCCCACCACCCACGCCCGCACGAGTTGCTCGCCCAGGTTGTAGTTGATGACGTAGCTGCGGTAGGTGTCGATGAAGCGCAGGCGCTGGGCGGCCTGGCCTTCGGTGCGCAGCGAGTAGCGCACCAGGAACGCCTCGGCAGCGGCGCGGTCGAGGTGACCATCCAGGTAGCCGCGAGCGGCCTCGTTATCCGCGAAGGCCAGCACCTTCAGCTCCGCCTGCACCCGCGCCCAGCGCTCGGCTTCGCCCGGATCGAGGCCCGCAATGGGGAACAGCACGTCCCGCTCGAAGGCCAGCCGCTCCTCGCCAGGGAACGCCACTTCGATGCCGAAGTTGGCGGTGCCTTCGGCAATGAGGGACTGGGGCGAGAACAGCGGGTAGACCGTGAACTCCACCCAGCCCCGGCCCTGGGGGGAGGGCTTGGCGAAGCGCTGTTCGAGCAGCGCGTTGTAGACGTGGTGACCGGGGTAGCCTTCGTGGGCAGCCAGGTCCAGGGCCCGGTCGATGGTGATGGGCAGGTCCAGGTTCACCTGGATCACCGAGTGTCCGCCGCCCTGGTACCAGTTATAGGCGGACCAGGATTTGCCGGTGACGTACTCCACGCGGAAGTGGTCGGAGTCCGGCAGGGTGGCATGCTTGCGCGTGCGGTCGCGGGCCTCGGCGATGGCCGCCTGGAAGACCACGTCCACCCGCAGGGTGGGCACGATGATCCGCTCCCGCAGCCGCTGGTAGCGGTCCTGCACGGAACCGGACCCATCCAGCAGCTGCTCCAGCCGCGCCAGGGCCGCCGCAAAGGTGGCTTCGGGCGTGACAGGGGGCCGGACCTGGTAGAGGGCTTCGGCCTCGTCATCGAAGCTGAACCGCTGTCCATCCAGGCGCGCCAGATGTGCCGCCACGGCCCCGAGTTGGCCCAGCAGGTACTCGCGGCGCAGCGCCTCATCAGGCAGGACCGGCGCGGTGGTGACGCCCTCCAGGAGCTGCTGGGCTTCGGCCCGCAGCTCGGCCAGGGGGCGGGGTTCGCCGGCCTCGGCCACCGCCTTCCAGGCCTGCGGCCCGTAGTAGGCGTCCACAAAATCACCATCGTGACGGCCCACCGCCAGCACCAGGTTCACGTAGTCGGAGGCCCAGCGGGAAAGCGACCGGTCCATGTGTCCTCCTCGTCCCTGGCATGGTCCCACAACGGGGTGGCCGAGGCTTTACCCCGGTCCGCTGACGGCCGGCCACATTCCCCGCCATTGATGGTTCCGCGAGACGCTATGCTGGCCATCCAAATCCCGGGAGTCCCCATGTGCCTCATTCCAACCGCCAGCCGCACGTAATCCCCGTGCCCCGGTTCCACCGCCTCGCCTCTCTTGTTCTGGCCGCCACGGTGCTGCCGTGGCTGCGGGCCCAGGTGCCCGTGCGGGATGCGGCGGAGCTGCAGAAGCAGCTGGACCGCCTGCAGACCCTGGGCAGCGTGCTCTACATCGCCGCGCACCCCGACGACGAGAACACCGCCGTGCTCGCCACCCTGTCCAAGGGACGCAATCTGCACACGGCGTACCTATCCATCACCCGCGGCGGCGGGGGGCAGAACCTCATCGGTCCTGAGCTGGGCGATGGCCTCGCGGCCATCCGCACCCAGGAGCTGCTGGCAGCTCGACGCATCGATGGGGCCGAACAGTTCTTCACCTCGGCCGTGGACTTCGGCTATTCCAAGACCGCGGAGGAATCCCTGCGGATCTGGCACCACGACACGGTGCTGGGTGACGTGGTGCGCACCATCCGGACCTTCCGCCCGGATGTCATCCTCACACGCTTCCCCCCCGACACCCGGGCGGGCCACGGCCACCACACGGCCTCGGCCATGCTGGCCATCGAGGCCTTCAAAGCCGCGGCGGATCCGACCCGGTTCCCCGAACACCTGAAGGCCGGCCTCCGCCCCTGGCAGGCCACGCGGCTGCTGTGGAACCACTTCCGCTTCAGCGACGACGCCCCCAAGCCCGCCCCCGGCAGCCTCATGCTGGACGTGGGCACCTTCGATCCCCTGCTGGGCCGCTCCTACGGCGAGCTCGCCGCTGAGAGCCGCAGCCAGCACCGCAGCCAGGGCTTCGGCGTGCTGGCCCAGCGCGGCGCCCGGGAGGAGAGCTTCGAACTGCTGGCGGGCACACCCGCGAAGACCGACCTGTTCGAGGGCCTCGATCTCACCTGGTCGCGCTTCCCGGGCACGGGCGAGGTGGCCAGGTTGCTGCTGGAGGCCCGCCAGGGCTTCCGTGCAGAGCGCCCCGCCGCCAGCCTGCCCGTGCTGGCCAAGGCCCTGCAGGCCCTGCGCGCCCTGCCCGCGGACCTCCAGGCGGTGCCCCTTCTGCAAGCCAAGGCCACGGAACTGGAAGACGCGCTCCGCGCCGCCGCCGGGCTCTGGGTGGAGGCCATCGCCGACCGCCAGCGGGTGGCACCCGGGGATCGCCTCACGGTGAATGCCACCGTGCTGGCGCGCGGGGGCAACCCCCTGGTGCTGGCGGCACTCACCCTCGAGGCCGTGACCCCCGAAGGCAGCCGCGCACTGGAATCGCGCACGGGCGGCAAGGCCCTGCCCGAGAACGCGCCCAGGAAGGAGGCCTTCACCTTCAGCGTGCCTGGGACCACGCCCATCACCCAGCCCCACTGGCTGGGGGGCGCTGGCACAGGGGCCTGGACGGGTCGGCCAGAATCACCCGCGCCCTTCCGCCTGCGGGCCCGGGTGGCGCTCCCGGAGGGTGGCTTCGACGTGGTGGTCCCCGTGCAGTTCCGCTTCCGCGATCCGATCCTCGGTGAGCGGTACCAACCCCTGGCCGTGGTGCCGGGAGCCCTGGTGGCCTTTGCCGAGCCCGTGCAGGTCTTCGCGGATTCCGGCGCCAAGGCGGTTCAGCTGAAGGTGGTCGCCGGTGCCTCGACCGTGACGGGCCGGGTGCGGTTGCAGGTGCCCGCCAGCTGGAAGGTGGAACCCCAGGAACAGGCCTTCAGCCTGACCCGCGCCGGCGAAGAAATAGACCTTTCCTTCCGTCTCACCCCACCCCCCGTGACCGCCTCCGGTGAGCTGCGGGCCGAGGTGGATACCGGCATCGGTTTCACCCCCGCCCACACCCTCGTGAAGCTGGACCACCCGCACATCCCCCTGCAGACCCTGCTGCCGGAGGCCAAGGCCCGCCTGGAGCGCTTCGACCTGAAGCACAACGGCCACCGCATCGGCTACGTCATGGGTGCTGGCGACGACATCCCCCAGGCCCTGCGCCGCCTCGGCTACGAGGTGGAGCTGCTGACGGATGAGGCCCTGGCCCGGGAAGAGCTGGCCCGCTTCGATGCCATTGTGCTGGGCATTCGCGCCTACAACACCCGCCCCGCCCTGCTCACGCTGAAGGAGCGCCTCCACGCCTACGTGGCCGCGGGCGGCACCGAGGTGGTGCTCTACACCGTGAACACGGGCTTTCCCGGCATCAACGCCGCCATGGTCACGGACGCCATCGGCCCCTACCCCTTCAAGGTCGGCCGCAAGCGCATCACGGACGAGACCGTGCCCGTGCGCTTCCTGCAGCCCGGGCACCCCCTGTTCCACCGGCCCAACGAGCTCACGGCGAAGGATTTCGAAGGCTGGGTGCAGGAGCGGAGCCTCTACCACGCCGAGGGCTGGGACGCCCACTACACGCCGCTGCTGGGCATGGCCGATCCCGGCGAGCCCGAGGACAGCGGCGCCCTGATCGTGGCGAGTCATGGCAAGGGCCACTACGTGTACACGGGCCTCGCCTTCTTCCGCCAGCTGCCGGATGGCGTGCCCGGCGCCACGCGCCTCTTCGCCAACCTGCTGGCCCTGGGGCATGCCCGTGAGTGAGCCGGTACCACCCATTCTCGGTTCCTGGAAGCGGATCTATGCCGTCGTCCTGGGCGAGCTGCTGCTCTGCATCCTGCTCTTCCGCTTCTTCTCCTGGGCCTACTCGTGAGCCGGCTCGACTGGTTTGTCCTGGGCGGCGCCCTGCTCTTCGTGGTCCTGTGGGGCCTCTACAAGGGGCGCGGCGCCACCACCGGCGAGGGCTACATCGGCGGCGGCCGCGATCACCGCTGGTGGCTCATCGGCCTCTCCATCATCGCCACACAGACCAGTGCCATCACCTTCCTCTCCACGCCGGGCCAGGCCTATGTCGACGGCATGCGCTTCGTGCAGTTCTACTTCGGCCTGCCCATCGCCGCGGTGGTCCTTTCGGTCACGCTCGTTCCCCTGTACCACCGGCTGAAGGTCTCCACGGCCTACGAGCTGCTGGAGGCCCGCTTCGATCTAAAGACCCGGCTGTTGGCGGCGATCCTCTTCCTCATCCAGCGTGGCCTCGCCGTGGGGCTCACCATCTTCGCGCCGGCCTTGGTGCTGTCGGTGCTGCTGGGCTGGAGCCTCCACGTCAACATCCTGCTGGTGGGCTCCCTGGTCATGCTCTACACCGTGACGGGCGGCACCAAGGCGGTAGCCTGGGCCCACAGCTCCCAGATGGTGATCATCGCCGGCGGCATGCTGCTGGCGGGGGTGATGACCGCCCACCGTCTGCCCGCCCACGTGAGCTTCGGCGACGCCCTGCACGTGGCCGGGGGCCTGGGCCGATTAAATGTCATCGACACCCACTTCGATCCCAACAGCCGCTACAACCTGTGGTCCGGACTCATCGGCGGCTTCTTCCTCATGCTGTCGTACTTCGGCACGGACCAGTCCCAGGTGCAGCGCTACCTGGCGGGCAGCGACCTCACGCAAAGCCGCCTGGGCCTGCTGCTGAACGGCATGATCAAGGTGCCCATGCAGTTCCTCATCCTGCTGCTGGGCGCCCTGGTCTTTGTCTTCTACCAGTTCCACACGCCGCCGCTCTTCTTCAACCCGGGCCCGGTGAAGCAGGTCATGGCCGGACCTGACGCGGCTGCCTACCGCGCCCTCGAAGCAAAGTTCGCCCAGGCCCGGACAGGCCAAAGCCAGAAGGCCGAGGCCTATGTCAGCGCCCGCCACGGTGGAGACGCGGCCTCGATCGCCGCAACCAAACACCAGCTGTTGCAATCCCACGCCGAGAGCGAAGCGATCCGGCGTGAGGGCGTGGCCCTCATCGAGAAAGCCAACCCGGGCACCAACCCCAGCGACACGAACTACATCTTCCTGGCCTACGTGCTGAGCAGCCTGCCCGTGGGACTCGTGGGCCTGGTGATCGCCGCCGTGTTCTCGGGTTCCATGTCCTCCATGTCCGGCGAGATCAGCGCCCTGGGGGCCACCACCGTGGTGGATCTCTGGCGGCGCCTCATCGGTGGCAGCCAGGGCCGGCGCGAAGTGTGGGTGGGCCGCCTCGCCACCTTCGCCTGGGGCTGCTTCGCCATGGCCTTCGCCGAGTACGCCGCCCGCCTGGGCTCGCTCATCGAGGCCGTGAACATCCTCGGCTCCCTGTTCTACGGCACGATCCTGGGCATCTTCATCACGGCCTTCTACGTGAAGCGTGTCCGCGGCGGCACGGCCTTCTGGGCCGCCCTCCTCGCCGAGGTCGGCGTCCTCCTCTGCTTCAAGTTCTCTTCGATTTCCTTCCTCTGGTACAACCTCATCGGCTGCGTGGCCGTGGTGGGGCTGGCCTGGCTCTTCAGCCTGTTCCAGCCGTCGCCACCGCTCCCCGCCGAGCCGGTGGGCTAGGGGCAATACCCTTCACTTAATATTCATCACGCAGATGATCGGCTTCCATCGCTCGTTGCATACGTGGTGACGGGGGCGCAGGTGCCAGTTGCTCATTTTGCGCTTCACGCCGCGCGGATTTCTGCGGGACCGGCTGGAACTGAC
>JANYAZ010000011.1 GCA_025361045.1 Geothrix sp.
GTCTCCGTGGAAAGCCTTGGTCAGGTCCAGCAGATGGCCATCAAGGAGAAGCTGATCTCCCGGATCACCGATCTCAACTCCGGCAACCTGATCGGAAACCTGAAATCCATTCAGGAATACTTGATGATCATGACTCAGGAACTGAGCATCGTGGGTCAGATCTCGAAGGAGACCGCACAGGATGCCGAAGGCAGCCGGGTCACCATCGAGAACCTGGTGGCGAACCTCAATCAGGTCGCCGAAATGATCGCCCAGACCAATGCCCAGACAACCCTCCTCCACCAGAAGGGGGATGAGATCAATCAGATCGTCCAGGTCATCTCGGATGTGGCTGATCGCACCAACCTGCTGGCCTTGAACGCAGCCATCGAGGCCGCCCATGCGGGAGAAATCGGCAAGGGCTTCGCCGTCGTGGCCGAAGAAGTGCGCACGCTTTCAGAGAACACCAAGGACGCTGCCGCCTCCATCGCAGCCACCATCGAGTCCTTCGGTGAGGCCACCAGCCGGATGATCCAGGACTCCGAGCAGGTGAAGGAGATCGCCGAGGGCAGCCGGAATGCTGTCACGGATTTCCGTTCCCAGGTCCTCAAATTCGCCGATTCGGCGAAGACGTCACTCGTCCAGATCAACAAGGCCCAGGACTTCAGCTTCGCCTCCCTGGTGAAGGTGGATCACTTCCTGTTCAAGCAGAACGGCTATCGGATGGTTCATCAGGGCGCCCATTCAGCGGAAGCACGTGCCATCCAGACCGATCACCGGGGTTGTCGCCTGGGGACCTGGTACTACGAGGGCCAGGGAGCCGAGAAATTCTCCCACGTGCCTTCCTTCAACCAGCTTGAGGCACCCCATGCAAGGGTCCACCAGAACATCCAGGAGGCCGCTGGCCTGTTGGGGAGCTCCTGGGAAAAGGATTCCGAGGCCCAGAGTCGGATCCTTGGGCACTTCGAGGCTGCCGAGCGGGCCAGCGAGGAGGTGGTGCAGGTCCTGGACCGCATGGTGGAGGAACGGCACCGCTCAATCTGACGACTTCACCGCGGTATGAAGGGCCACGATGCCACCCGTGAGGTTGGTCCAACCGACTTGGCAGAAACCCGCGGCATCCAGTTCCGCCGCCAGGGAACGCTGATCCGGGAAGGTCCGGATGCTCTCCGGCAGGTAGGTATAGGCCGACGCATCGCCGCTGATCCAGGCACCCACCCGGGGCAACACCCTCAGGCTGTACCAGTCATAGAAAGCCTTCAGCCCAGGGAAGGTGGGGGTACTGAATTCCAGAATGGTGAGCTGGCCACCAGGTCGCAGCACCCGCAGAAATTCGGCATAGGCCAGGGAGCGGTCCTCCACGTTCCGAATGCCGTAGCAGATGGTGATGCCGTCGAAAGTGGCACTCTTGAAGGGCAGTTGCTGGGCATCGGCATCGCTGGAAGCCCAGATCAGTCCTGCATGTCCCTTCCGGGCGAACTTGGCCGGGCCGAGGCGCAACATGGCATGGGTGAAGTCCGTGCTGACCACCTCGGCGCCGCGGCGGGCCAGCGCCAGGCTGGAATCACCGGTGCCCGCAGCCACGTCCAGAAAGCGCCTCCCGGGCCCGGCGCCACTGGCTTTGGCCATGCGCCACCACCACCAGAAGTCCGCACCGCCTGAAAGCAGATGATTCAAAAGGTCGTACTTTCCGGCAATGGCCGAGAACATCTGCTGCACTTGCGTGCCTTCCGGCATCCAACCTCCATGGGAGCTTCCATTGAACCAGAGGAGGGGACCTACCCGAAGTATCCACCCCGTTGACCGAAGGTAGAGGCTAGCCAAGCGCCCCTGGCCCTTCCATCTTGATCCCTACCCAATCCGGAGGACAGAGATGAGCACCGCTGCCGTCGAGCAGGTCAAGGGGGGCAGTTTCCTGCTGACCCCCATTGGGGCGATGCCCCAGTTCACGCCCGAGGAATTCGGCGATGAGGCCAAGGAATTCGCCCGGGCCGCGCGGGACTTCATGCAGGGCGAGGTGCTGCCCCAGGACGAGGCCATCGACAAGCTGGACCTACCCCTCACGGTGAGCCTCATGAAGAAGGCCGGGGAGCTGGGCCTGCTGGGGCTGGAGATCCCCGAAGCCTACGAAGGCATGGACGTGGATAAGCGCACCGCCATGCTGGTGCTGGAGGAGATGAGCAAGCAGGGCAGCTTCGCCGTGAGCTACAGC
>JANYAZ010000048.1 GCA_025361045.1 Geothrix sp.
GGTGGCGAAGACGGCCAGGGGGCAGGCGCGACGCCAGGCGTAATAGCCGGCCACGGTGAACCCAAGCGGCACTGCGGCGATCACCACGCTCCAGATCAGTTTGGGTCCCATCGGCAGAATGATCGCGAGGGGCACCGCGCCGACCAGGACCAGGATCCCGGCCAATCGGACGCCCCGGCTGATCAGGGTCTCGGCGGGGTCCTTCGGCGCTGGGGTGGACGGGGCGGAGGCAGCCATGGGACCTCGGAGCGGATCAACTGGATTTCTGTGCAGACAGTAGTCTGGATCCAATCTCAACGCCAGAACGAACAGGGCCTGTCATTGTCTAGGGTCGTTTGGTGGATTTCTGCCGGACTCGTTTGGGCGGCGCGCTCTTCCCCTTGCGGGGGGCCTGCTTCGCTGCCGGCTTGGGACCCTCTTTCTTCTTGGGGCGGGGCCGTGCCTTGACCTTTCCTTCTCGCTGAGCCTGGAGGGACTCGTTGCTGCGGGAAGGCTTCAGTCCCTCGCCGGGATCCAGGATGCGACGCACGGCGGCGACCTCTTGTTCTTCCCCTTCGCCTTTCTGCTTTTTCTGGATGCTGAGGCGGAGAGGGACACCGGCGAGGCCGAACTGCTCACGCAGCCGGTTCTCCAGGTAGCGCACGTAGCTGAAATGCAGGCCGCGATCCGTGTTGGCCTTGATGACAAAGCTGGGGGGCCGGACCCCTACCTGGGTCATGAAATAGAGTTTCGGCAGCTTGCCATCAATGGCATGGGGGCTCATCGCGGCAACGGATTCGCGCAGGAAGCGGTTCATCTCGCCCGTGGGAATCCGGCGGCCATGAGCCTCTGCCAGCTCATCGACCATGGCGAACAGCTTGGAGACCCGCTGCCCGGTAAGCGCAGAGATGAAGATCATGGGCGCATGGTGCAGGAAACCCAGGCTGCGGCGCAGATCTTCCTCGGCCCCGTAAATGGTGTGGGTGTCCTTCTCGACGAGATCCCACTTGTTCACCACGAGGATGACCGCGGCGCCGGCCTCCTGGGCGTAGCCAGCGATGACAGCGTCCTGGTGGGTGGCACCTTCTACGGCATCGAGCAGCAACAGGCTGACGTCGGCTCGGGCCATGGCCTGCTTGGCCTTCAGGATGCTGAGTTTTTCCGCACCCTCATGGGTCTTGCCCTTCTTGCGGATGCCGGCGGTATCGATCATCCGGTAGACCTTGTCGTTCACATGGAAGACGGTATCCACCGTGTCTCGGGTGGTGCCCGCAATCTCGCTGACCAGGCTGCGTTCGTATCCCAGAAGACGGTTTGTGAGTGAAGACTTGCCGACGTTGGGGCGACCAATGAGGGCGAAACGCAGCTCGTCTGAAAGCGAGTGAATGGCCGCTTCTTCTGGTGTGCGGTGGAAGGGCAGGCGGGCACGGATGGCGGCGATCAAATCCGGCACTCCGGCGCCGTGGGCAGCGGAGATGGCCAGTACCAGGTCGAAGCCAAGACCGTAGAAGCCCCCGTCCGGTGCGCCTCCCTTCATGCCATCCAGCTTGTTCATGACGAGCAGGAGGGGTTTGCCCATGCGGCGCAGGCGGGCGGCGATGTCTTCGTCCCCGGCGGTGAGGCCGTCATGACCGTCCACCAGCAGGATGGCCACATGGGCTTCTTCGAGGGCGGCCTCGGCCATGCGGGTGATGCCCTGGGTGATGACGTCGTCGCCCTCGAAATCCAGGCCCCCGGTGTCCACCAGCTCAAAGATCTCTTCGGGGTTGCCCTCTTCGCTCAGGCAGGTGACCCGGCCATAGCTGCGATCCCGGGTCATGCCCGGCAGGTCGTGGACCAGGGCCGCTCGGCTGCGGGTGAGCCGGTTGAAGAGGGTGGACTTGCCCACGTTGGGGCGTCCGCAGAGGGCGACGAGAGGCAGTTTCATAGGTGTTCCAAGCCTTTCAGTCTATCGCGCATAGGCCGAAAGGGCACGGGCGCATTTCGGGGCAGGCGGCTACAGTTGGGTTTCGATTCAGGAGTGTCCATGATCCGATCCCTGTCCTGTCTGCTGGTGCCAGCCCTTCTGGCGGCTGCACCCACGCCCAAGACCCTCAGCCCGGCAGCCACGGTGCAGCGGCAGATCGAGATGTTCAATGCCCACGACCTGGAGGGTTTCCTCACGCTGTTTGCGGAGGATCTTGAGGTCTTCGAGCTTCCCGGGGCCGCCGTCCCCACCGGGAAGGCACGGCTCCGGGAGCTCTATGGAGAACGCTTCAAGGCCAATCCGGACCTCCATGCTTCGGCCGATGCCCAGATCTTGTCCGGCACCTTCGTGATCCAGAAGGAGAAGATCAAGGGGCGCGCCGAGAAGAAGGAGACCCTGGAGGCCGTGGTGATCTACCAGGTCAAGGCCGGGAGGATCGTGCGGATGTGGGGGCTGAGAGAGTAGGGGGTTTCCTCGGGCCGAGCCACACCTCAACCGATAGGTCTTGGGGATGGTCGGGGCCGAGTCAACCGGCTGGTGTGTTTGAGTCCGCCAACCCCACCGTTGGCGCCGACCCGCCCCGTTGCGGGTCCGAGCGCATCCACTTCGCCATTCGGGCTTGCGTCTGCCGGTCTCGTTCGGCGCCACCCACTCCACCGGGGGCTCGAACGCGGCTCCTTCGCCCTTCGGGCTAGGATCCGTCGCGGAGGCAGCAGCTGCTCCGGCCCTCCACCGGAGGACCTCCGTGACGCTGCCGCCTCCCCACTCGCGGGTCCGAGCCCCTCCTCACTTTCCGCCAAAAAAAGGCCCCCGTGATGGGGGGCCTTTTTTTGGCGGGGCTGACGGGGCTCGAACCCGCGACTTCCAGCGTGACAGGCTGGCACTCTAACCGACTGAGCTACAACCCCTTGTTTTGGTTCACTTCACCAGAAAGCTGGTGGGCGATGACGGGCTCGAACCGCCGACATGCTGCGTGTAAGGCAGCTGCTCTACCGACTGAGCTAATCGCCCGAATCGCCGAACCCTGATCCTCCCACAGGGCCTGGGAGGGGTCAAGACCCAAGCTCTGCGTTGAGGGATCCATAGCGGTCTGGTAAGGTTTTAGGACTCCCGTGCCAGAGGTTCCCGCGGACCATCAGCTGGTGTCGGTGTGACCCTGGTCGATCCGTCGGCCGTGGCCTTGGGATGTTTCTGGAGGGTGGCCTGTGGCGCTGCTGGAACTGGCAAAAGAGACGCTCCGAACACCTGAGGGGGGCGGCCCCATCGCGCGCATCCTGGCCCAGATGCCGGATCCCATGCGCCCAGACTTACCGGCCCTGCTCTTCGTGATTGTCCTGCTCATCGTGCTCTACCTCTACCTCCGAGTGGTGTTCTTCCAGCCCATCACCAAGGTGATGGAGGATCGCGAGCGTGACCTGCACGCGGGTGGTGACGCCAAGGCCCAGGCCGCAGCACTGCTGGAGGCCCGCCAGAAGGACTACCAGTCCCGCCTGAAGGACCTCCGGGCCCAGGCTTTCGAGCGGCGCAAGGCGCTGTCGGATGCGGCGGGCAAGGAGAAGCAACGCCTGCTGGATGAGGCCCGCACCAAGGCCCAGGCGGAGCGCCAGGCCGCGGTGGCATCCCTCAAGGCCCAACAAGTCACGGCCAAGCAGAGCCTTTTGGCCCAGGTGGACGCCCTCGCCGAGTCCATGGCTTTGTCCCTTTTGAAGCAGGCCTGAGCATGAAGAAGCTGATTCGACTCTCCCTGGCCGCCCTGTTATTCCTCGGCCCCCTGGTGTTGATGGCCCAGAGCCACGACACCCAGGCTGCACCAGCGGCTGGTCATGAGGCCAAACCCACAGGACACGAAGCCCAGCCAGCAAGCCACGAGGCCCAATCTGCCGAGGGGCATGGGGCACCAGGGACCGCGGCCCATGGTACCGCTGATGCTCATGGCGCCACAGGCGGAGCCCATCACAAGGCTCCGATGACGCTCTTCGGCAAGGAGTACGGCAACGGGGGGGCCTTCCTGGTTCAGTTGCTGAACTTCGCCATCTATGGAGCGGGGCTCTTCTTCTTGCTGAAGGGTGCTTTGTCGGCGATGTTCAAGTCCCGCAAGGAAGAGTTGGAAACCATGCTCGCCCAGGCTGCGCGAGACAGGGCTGAGGGTGAAGCCCAAATGAAGGACATGGAAGCCAAGATGGCCGGGCTCGAAGGTGAGCTGGCGGGCATCCTGGCCAAGGCCGAAACCGATGCAGAGGTGGAAAAGCAGCGAGTGCTGGAGGCCGCCAGGGCTGAAGCCACCGTGATTCTGGCGCAGGCTCAAGCTGAAATCGGGTACCAGAAGCGGCAGGCCGAGCAGGAACTGCGGGCTCTCGTGGCCGAACTGGCCGTGGAGGGCGCGGCCAAACGGCTGGAAGCGAAGCTGCAGGGCTCCGAGTCGGTCAAGGTCGCTGGAGCGGTGATTGACCGTGCCATTCAGCAGATTGGAGGCGCCCAGTGAGCAGCCGACTGACCGCCCGGCGGTACGCCAAAGCCCTCCTTCAGATTGCCGACAAGCAGGGGAACGTGGCCCAGCTTCAGGAGGAACTGAACACCGTGGCTTCAGCCGTGGCCGCCAATGTGGATCTCTCCCGCCTGGTGGCCTCGCCCCTGGTGCTGCCTACCAAGAAGGCCGAAGTCTTCGAGGCCATCCTCGCCACGGCCAAAGTAAGCCAGACCCTCCGGCACTTCTTCCACGTGGTCGCCGAGGCGGGTCGCCTGAACCTGCTACCCGATATCCGTCGCACCTTTGCGGAGCAGGTGGACGAGCGTGCCGGCATCGTGGAGGCCAAGGTGGCCAGCGCCCAGCCCCTCACGGATGCCCAGGCCAAGGCCCTCATCGCCTCGCTGGGGTCGCGCACCGGCAAGACCATCCGCCTTACCTGGCATCAGGACACCAGCCTGCTTGGCGGTGTGAAGGTCCAGGTTGGTTCTACGATCCTGGATGCCTCACTCCAGGGTCAGCTCCGCCAACTCAAGACCCAGCTGCTTACGGCCTAGTTCCCTTCCGCTTTCAACTTGCAGTTTTTGGAGGACTTCATGGACATTCGCGCGGAAGAGATTTCCCGCATCATCCGCAGCCAGATCGAGGGCTTCGATGCCCAGGTGGACGTGGCCGAAGTCGGCACGGTCATCAGCGTCGGTGACGGCATTGCCCGCGCCTACGGTCTTGAGAAGGCCATGTCCGGCGAGTTGCTGGAACTGCCCCACGGTGTCATGGGCCTCGCTTTCAACCTGGAAGAGGACAACGTCGGCATCATCCTGCTGGGTGACGCCGCCGCCATCAAGGAAGGCGACACCGTCAAGCGCACCGGCAAGATCATGTCCGTGCCCGTCGGTCCCAATTTTGTCGGTCGCGTGGTGGACGCCCTGGGCAATCCCATCGACGGCAAGGGCCCCATCCAGGCCGCCAAGTTCAACCCCATCGAGCAGATCGC